>JAEXQJ010000327.1 GCA_023438785.1 Pseudomonadota bacterium | reverse complement strand
GCGACGAAGGGGCCTGTGGTGCCTTCCAGGGTGGTCGCCAGGTGCGGCACGCGTGGCGGCTCCCGGGGGTGCAAACGATTGTGGCGCTCACAGGCCAGGGCGTCCTCGCGCAGGGCCTTGTAGCTGGTCACGCTCCACACGTCGCTGGACACGTCGATGCCGTCCAGGATCTCTTGTGCCCGCAGAACCTCGTTGAGGATCGCACCGCTGCCCAGGAGCTGCACGTGCTTGGCCAGGCGCGTGGAGGCGGCACGCAGGCAGTAGATGCCCTTCACGATGCCCTCGCGTACGCCGTCGGGCTCGGCGGGCATGACGTAGCTCTGGTTGTGGAGCGTGATGTAGAACATGACGTTCTCGTCGATCATGCGGCGGATGCCGTCCTCCACGATGGCCGCCAGCTCGTAGGCGTACGCCGGATCGTAGGCCATCAGGTTGGGGACGGTGCTGGCCAGCACGTGGCTGTGTCCGTCACTGTGCTGCAGGCCCTCGCCCATCAGCGTGGTGCGGCCTGCGGTGGCGCCCAGCAGGAAGCCGCGCGCCAGCGCGTCGCCCGCCGCCCAGACCAGGTCGCCTACCCGCTGGAACCCGAACATGGAATAGAAAATGTAGAAGGGAATGAGCTGCTCGCCGTGCGTGGCGTAGGAGGTCGCGGCAGCGATCCACGAGGCCATGGAGCCGGCCTCGGTGATGCCTTCTTCGAGCACCTGACCGTCGCGCAGCTCCCGGTAGTAGAGCAGCTTGTCGCTGTCCACGGGCTTATAGAGCTGACCGAGCGACGAGTAGATGCCCACCTGACTGAACAGGGCGTCCAAGCCGAAGGTGCGCGCCTCGTCGGGGACGATGGGCACGATGCGTGGACCGAGGTGGGGATCGCGCACCAGCTTGGCCACAAGGCGCGCGAAGGCCATGGTGGTCGAGACGGACGCGCCATTCGACCCCGAGCGCAACTCGTCGTAGGCCGAGGGGCTGGGTAGGGCCAGGGGTACGCTCACCGTGTCCCGTCGCGCCGGCACCGCGCCGCCCAGGGCGCGGCGTCGCGCGCGCACGTACTCCGCCTCGGGGCTGGCCGGGCCGGGGTGATAGAAAGGCGCTTCGGCGATCCGGTCGTCAGGCACGGGCAGCTCAAGCATGTCGCGGAAGCGCCGCAGCTCCTGCAAGCCCATCTTCTTCTTCTGGTGGGTGACGTTGCTGCCCTCGAAGCCCTCGCCCAGGGTCCACCCCTTGACCGTGTGGGCCAGGATGACGGTGGGCTGGCCCTGGTGCTCGGTGGCTCGTTTGTAGGCCGCGTAGACCTTGTGAAAACTGTGGCCGCCGCGTCCCAGGCTGCGGATGCGGTCATCCGACAGGTGCGCGACCATCTCGAGCAACGCCGGATCGCTGCCAAAGAAGTCCTGGCGCGTGTAGGCGCCCGACTCCGTGGTGTACTTCTGCCACTGCCCGTCCACCACCTCGAGCATGCGCTGCCGCAGAAGACCCTCGTGATCCCGGGTCAGCAGATCATCCCAACCCGGCCCCCAGATCACCTTGAAGACGTTCCAACCGGCGCCGCGGAACACGGCCTCCAGCTCCTGGATGATCTTGCCGTTGCCGCGCACGGGACCGTCCAGGCGTTGCAGGTTGCAGTTGATCACGAAGGTCAGGTTGTCCAGGTGCTCGCGCGCCGCCAGACTGAGGCTGCCCAGGGACTCGGGCTCGTCGGTCTCGCCGTCGCCCATGAAGCACCACACCCGCTGCCCGCGCGTGTTCTTGATACCGCGGGCCTGCAGGTAGCGGTTGAAGCGCGCTTGGTAGATGGCTTCGATCGGACCCAGACCCATGCTCACCGTCGAGAACTGCCAGAAGTCCGGCATCAGGCGCGCGTGTGGATAGCTGGACAGCCCGTGGCCACGCTGGCATTCGCGACGAAAGCCTTCGAGCTGCTCGACCGAAAGTCGGCCCTCCAGAAAGGCGCGCGCGTAGATCCCGGGTGCAGCGTGGCCTTGGAAGAAGATCTGATCGCCCTCACGGGCGTCATCACCGTGGAAGAAGTGGTTGAAGCCCACCTCGTATAGCGTCGCGCTGGAAGCATACGTGGACAGGTGGCCGCCGAGGCCGGGGTGGCGCACGTTGGCGCCATGGACCATGGCGACCGCGTTCCAGCGCACGATGCGCCGGATGCGTTTCTCCAAGACCGGATCGCCGGGGAAGTCGGGCTCCTCCTCGGCCGGGATGGTGTTCACGTAGGGCGTGGTGAGCGGAAGCAGCGGGCTGACACCCAAGCGCCAGGCCTCCTGCATGACCCGCGTGAGCAGGAATTTGGCGCGTACCACGCCGCCGTGGTCCACCGTGCCGCGCAGGGATGCCAACCAGTCGCTGGTCTCCGCCGGATCGCTGTCCAACTCGGCGGGGCTGTGCCAGGGGGTTGACTCGCCCTCCGGCCGGGCCGGGCCGGGGTTGTTGGAGAAGCGATCGCCGCGGGCAAAGGCAACCGCCGCGCTATCGAAGGGCAGAGGGGCTCGCATCCTGTTCGGCCTTCCTGCGGCTTTGGATGTCGAAAGCGTGGGCAGGATTCGCCGCGCATCGAGGCCGATCTGGGCCGACACCGGCCTCGACGTCTGTCTCAGGGGGCTCGTCAACCCGGTCCGCGGGAAGGGTCCGGGTTGGAGGCTTTCGCTCGCCTCTGCCTTCGGCTCTGGCGCCCGCTGTCGTGCTCGCGCATCAACAATATGAACTGATCGGAGGCGGGTGATGAGTCCGATTCCCAAGCACATGCAGGCCGCGGTCATCGACAAGTTCGGTGGGCCGAGCGTCTTCAAGCTGCGCGATGTGCCCGTGCCCGAAATCGATGCCGACGAGGTGCTGATCGCGTTGCACACGGCCGGCGTGGGCTCGTGGGATCCGGACATGCGGGCGGGTTGGGTACCCAGCGGCAAGCCGCGCTTTCCGCTCGTCCTGGGCAGCGACGGCGCGGGCGTGGTGGTGGCCAAGGGAACGCGCGTGCGGCGTTTCAAGGTCGGTGAGCGGGTCTACGCGAACACATTCGACAATCCCAAGGGCGGCTCCTATGCGCAGTACGTGGCCGTGCCGGCCGTCAACGTGGCCCCCGTCCCTGAAGGCCTCGATCTGAAGAGCGCGGGCGCTCTGGCCATCTCGGGGCTTACCGCCCTCCAGGGCCTTGAGGCCCTGGGCCTCAAACGCAACGAGCGCATCGTCATCACCGGCGCCAGTGGTGCAGTGGGCACGATAGCGGTGCAGTTGGCCAAGGCACGCGGTGTGCGGGTCTTTGCCCTCGCCTCGGGCAAAGATGGCGCGACCCTGGCGCGACGGTTGGGTGCGGACGCGGCGGCGGACGGCAGAGGCGCCAGATGGGATAAGGCCCTGCATGACTTCGCGCCCGACGGTGTGGACGCGATTCTGGTTCTGGCCGCGGGCGAGTTCTTGAAGGCCTGTCTGGACACCCTGCGCCGGACCGGACGCGCTGCCTTCCCAAACGGCGTGACACCCGCTCCCAAGCAGCGCGGCGTGGAGATCACCGCCTACAATGGCGAAGGCGGGGTGAGCGAATTCGCTCGCCTCAATCGCGCCGTGGCCGCGGCCGGGGTCAAGGTGCCGGTGGGGGCCGTGTTCCCGCTGGCCCAAGTGGCCCAGGCCCACAAGAGAGTGGGTGAGCACGTGCTGGGCAAGGTGGTGCTGCGAATT
Organism: Pseudomonadota bacterium; assembly: GCA_023438785.1. GTDB lineage: Bacteria > Myxococcota_A > Polyangia > Fen-1088 > Fen-1088 > Fen-1137. The sequence goes on along the minus strand of JAEXQJ010000327.1, from coordinate 11,704 downwards.
CGTTGAGGCCTGTCGGTCTGCGCTGAGCGGAGGATGCGACCTGCCGGAGCCGCGTCCGGACGCGCTCGCTGGCGACACAATTGCGTGAGGATCCATGGCGGCAGGCGGGCCTGCGCAAAGATGGCCGCGCGATTCGCTCGGGTTGATGCGCCCAACACAAGCGCGTAACCTTATTTGCGTTTGCCGCGCGCAAGCTCGCGTCGTGCCCGCGGCTCGGATGTGACCGCACTGGTTCGGAGGACCTCATGTGGCGACTGGCTCGATTCCTGGTCGTTCTCCTGGCTGGTGTGGGCGTGCTGGCCTGGTTCGCGGCCGGCGCGGTCCAGCGCACGACGCGCCAATGGTTCGAAGAGGACATCGCGCTGCGCTCCCAGTTGGTGTCGGCGGGCATGCGGGCCGCCTTGCTGCAGCGCTGGTCAGATACGGATCGATCCCCTCTCGAGCGTCTGCTGGGCGATGTGGCGCGCGACGAGCGCATCATGGCCGTGGGCGTTTGCGATCGGCAGAACCAATTCCTGGCGCGTACGGCCGAATTCCCCTCGCGCCTTTCCTGCCTTGATGTGGAACAGCGTCGACGAGGCGCGCCGCCGCCTCCTCCCGGCGCCCCGCCCTGGGGCACGGTTTGGAACCTGCCGGGGGGTGAGGTGCACGTGGGCGCCGTCCCCATCCTCAACGGGGCAGCGCAGCTCGGCACTCTGGTGCTGGTTCACGACTTGTCCTTCGTCGAGCGCCGCGAGGCCAAGACTCGCCAGTTCTTGGCCGCCATCTTCGGCGGGCTGGCTCTGGCGGCCTTGGTCATCAGCGCTGTGGCCGCTCGTCTGTCCTGGCGGGGCTTCCGCAGGGATCTGCGACGTTTCATCCTGGGGGAGTCGCACCGCAAGGAGTTCCTGCCCATTGTGCGCGACGTACGCGAGCTGGTGGAGCGCATCGCCGCCGAGCGCGAGATGGACGGCCGCGCTGGTGCCTGGAGTCCGCATCATCTCAAGCAGGCCCTGGTGCGCCACTTCCCCGGCGAGAAGGTCATCGTGGTGGCCAACCGCGAGCCCTACATCCACGAATTGAGCAAGGGCGGAGGCATTACGGTGCGCCACCCGGAGAGCGGTCTGGTCACCGCCGTGGAGCCCGTGTTGCGCGCCTGCTCGGGGGTGTGGGTGGCCCACGGCAGCGGAAATGCGGATCGGCAGACCGTGGATCGTGATTCGCGCCTGCGCGTCCCCCCGGGCGAGGAGTCGTACCACCTACGCCGCGTGTGGCTGACCGAGGACGAAGAGCGCGGCTATTACTACGGCCTGGCCAATGAGGGCCTGTGGCCGCTTTGTCACTTGGCGCACGCACGGCCCATCTTCCGGGGCAGCGATTGGCAGACCTATCAGGCGGTGAACCGCAAGTTCGCCGAAGCCGTGTGCAAGGAGGCGGCGGGTGAGGATCCGGTGGTGCTGGGGCAGGACTACCACTTCGCCCTGGTGCCGCGTCTGGTGCGCGAGCGTTTGCCTCGCGCCACCATCATCAGCTTCTGGCACATCCCCTGGCCGAACGCCGAGCGCCTGGGCATCTGCCCGTGGCGTCCCGAGATCCTGCAGGGGATGCTCGGCAGCAGCATCGTCGGCTTTCACACCCAGCAGCACTGCAACAACTTCATCGACTCGGTGGATAGGTTCCTGGAGGCGCGCATCGACCGCGAGCAAAACGCGGTGGTGCAGAAGGGCCGGCCCACGCAGGTCCGTCCCTATCCCATCTCCATCGAGTGGCCTTGCGAGTGGGCGGCCAACGCGCCCCCGGTCGCCGAGTGCCGCAAGAGCGTGTGCACCGAGTTGGGCCTGCCCGAGGGCGCGATTCTGGGCGTGGGCGTGGACCGGCTGGACTACACCAAAGGCATCGAGGAGCGCCTGCTCGCCGTGGAGCGTTTGCTCGAACGGTTTCCGGCCCACGTGGGGCGCTTCTCGTTTGTTCAGCTGGCGGCCCCCAGCCGCACCCTCATCGAACGCTATCGCCAACTGGACCAGGTGGTGGAGGCGACCGCCGCGCGCATCAACGCGCGCTTCGGGCGGGACGGCTATCGGCCCATCATCTTGCGGCGCGCGCACCACGAGCCACCGGCCGTGTTCCGCTACTTGCGTGCCGCCGATCTGTGCTACGTAAGCAGCCTGCACGACGGCATGAACCTGGTGGCGAAAGAATTCGTCGCTGCGCGCGACGACGAACAGGGCGTTCTGATCCTCAGCCAATTCACGGGCGCGGCCCGCGAGATGCCCGAAGCGCTCGTGGTCAATCCCTACGACATGGAGGAGGCCAGCGCGGCCATGGCCCGCGCGCTGTCCATGCCTGCTCAAGAGCAGCGCGATCGCCTGCACACCATGCGGGCCTACTTGGCCGAATTCAACGTGTACCGGTGGGCCGGGCGCATGCTGCTCGATGCGGCGCGCTTGCGTCGCAAGGAACGTGTGCAGGTCCGCTTCGGCGACGACACGGTGTTGGCCCGGCTTTCGGAATGAGGTTGCTCTTCGCTGCGGATGCGCTCCGTGAGCTGCGGCGGTTAGCGACGGACCGGGTCCTGCTGGGCTTCGACTTCGACGGGACCTTGGCCCCTATCGTCGCCCGCCCGCGTGATGCGGCTTTGCGCCCAAGCACGCGTCGCCTGCTCCATGAGGTGGCACGCCTCTATCCCTGCGTGGTGATCTCAGGGCGGGAACGGGCCGACCTGGCCCGCCGGTTGAAGGGCATCAGGCTGCGCGAGTTGGTCGGCAACCACGGCCTGCAAATCGGAACCGTCGAGAGCGATGCCCGCAAGCTGGTGGCCCACTGGCGGCAGCAGTTGAAGATACAGCTCGATCCGCACGCGGGGATCATGCTTGAAGACAAGGGCGCCACGCTGGCCGTGCACTATCGCAAGGCCAGCCGCCCGGCAAGCGCCCGGCGGGCCATTCTCGCGGCGGCGGCGGCGTTGCCCGCAGCCCGCGTCCTGAAGGGCAAGATGGTCGTCGATGTGTTGCCCGAGGGTGCACCGAACAAGGGCACGGCTCTGCAGAGCCAACGCGAGCAAGCCGGCTGTCGCGCCGCCATCTACGTGGGCGACGATCGCACCGACGAAGACGTCTTCGCGCTGACCGGAAGCGAGCCCGTGTTGGGTATCCGCGTGGGACGTCGGAGGAACAGCCGCGCGACCTACTACCTGCGGCGGCAAGACGAGATCGATCAGCTCCTGAGCACGCTCATCGAGGCGCGCGTCGGCCATCAGGTTGTGGCGATGGCGACGCGTCAGTCGCACATGTCGCCATCCAAGGCACGGCGCTGATCCAGCGCTGACGTGCTCAGGCGGCTTCCTTGGCCTTCTCTTTGAGATCCTCGACCAAGCGGTTCAGGGTGGGATCGTCGATGCCCAGCAGGGAGCCGCCCACCACGATCAGGGCATCGTTTTCGGTGGCATCCAGCGGACCCACGTAGATGCCCTTCTGCTTGGCCACGGCATTGGAGAAACGGACCGCGTTTCCCACGGAGAGGCGGTTGCTGGGATCGAAGTCGCCGCAGGCATCGATGGCCTTCTGCACGTCTTCGTGGAGCTGCCACTTGGCCGCCATACTCAGGGCGATGGGGCGATGGGTATTCTGGACCACGGAGATCCAGGTGTCCGAATCGATCCACATCTTGGGATTGCGCTGGGCGATTTGGGCTTCCGCCTCCAGGAGCATGGTGGCCACCACGGGCTTGCCCACGTCGTGCAGCAGGCCGGCCAGGTAGCCCGTGTCCGGATCCATGGCGCCGGTGACCACCGCCACCCGCTGGGTCAGCAGGGCCACCGCGCGCGAATGCTCCCACAGGGCGCGCACCGCGCTCACCACGCGCGGATCGCGTGACTCGAAGATGCGGCGCGTGGAGGACTCGACGAGGACGGTGCGCAGCTTCTGGGCGCCCAGCCGAGTCACGGCCTGCGTGATGGTCCGGCAGGGCTCGCGCGTGGCCATGGCGACGCTGTTGCACAACCTGAGGACCTGGGCTGCGAGCACCGGATCCTTCTGCACCAGGCTGGCGACCTCCTGCATGCTGAAATCAGGATTCCGCGTCAGCTCAATAGCCTTTAGAGCCGTGGCCGGGATCGAGGGGAGGGTAAGGTTGTCCTTCTCGATGCGGTTGCGGATGATGACTTCGAGCTGCTCGGCCAGCTTCATGGGAGCTCCCGAATCCTTGGATCAGGCTGCGCGCGCCTCCTCCAGAGTGTTGAAGAAACGAACGTCCTTGGTTTCCTCGAAGCCGCCCACCACCTTGGCCAACTCCGCCTGACCGACGGCGCGGAGGGTGATCCCCACCTGCGAGCCGGCCTTGCACGCATCAATCATGAACTGCGCTGCCCACAGGGGTTGGCTGAGAGGCAAGGCGGTCGCGTCCAAAACGACCTTGTCGTAGCAGGCCTCGGCCATCTTGCTTATGGTCTCTTTCATCTTGGCGGACACGCGCTGGAAGTACTTCTCCAGCTTGTCCTCCTTGCCGTGGAACCCGGTGAGCCGCACGCAGTTTTCCTTGACCTCCAGCTCCTCGCCTGACGAGAAGCATCTGTCGAGCAGCCCGTCGAGGGCGTCCGCGGCGAAGGGCTTGAACAGGACGTCGTCGAAGCCCTGGCCGCGCATCTCGGCGGCGACGTTGTTGGCCGTGCGCAAGGCGGTGGCCACGATGGTCGTCTTGGACTGGAGCAGGCGAATCTGCTGCGTCAAGGAGTTCAGGTTGGTGTCGGGCAACTCGCCATCCACGATGATGAGGCCGTACTTCTTGCCGCGGCATTGGGTCAGTCCGTCGGCCGCGGTCAAGGCTGTGTCCAGCACCACGCTCTCCGGAATCATGGAGCGCAGCTTCTTGTGGACGTTGTCCATGTCGTCGATCACCAGGGCCATGGGACCGGCGGGTGCCGCGGGTGCGGCGGTCGCGCCCGGGGCGTAGTCCGCGGGCAGCTTGAGCGCCTTCAAGACTTTGGCCTTCAGCTCCTCGCCCTTGAAGGGCTTGAGCACGTAATCGGAGATGCCCATCTTCATCAGGGCAGCCACGATGGCGGTCTTGGATTCGGACGTCAGCATGAGCACGGGCGTCTGATCGCCGCTCTCACGCATCTTGCCCAGCATGCCCGGGCCATCGAGGTTGGGCATGGTGACGTCGAGGACCACCAAGTCGTACTTGGCGGCCTGAAGCTGTTTGAGGCCGTCGTTGCCGTCCTCGGCCTCGCCGATTTCGAAGTTCAGGGGGGCAAGCTGCTTGGCGACAATGAGGCGAATCGCGCGGCTGTCATCAACGGTCAGAATGCGTGGCATCTAGGGCTCCTGATTGAAATACGTCGAGGCTAGGCACCGAGCTGGAACGTGGGATGTCCTTCGAAGGCCCAAAGGGCCAGGCCAAGTTGTTTGGCCTTGAGGACCAAGCCGGGGTGGAGTGCTGCCAGCTTGGCGAGAACGGTTTCGTCGGAAACGACCTTGGGCAAGGTCAGGGCTTGATCGAGGGCCATTTCGCTGCGTAGCAGGCCGGCGGTCATGTTGACCAGCTCGCGCAGGGCATCGTTGACCATGGAGGCATCCACCGAGCCCGCGTCGCAGGAGAACATGGCCGCGGTCAGCGCGTTGCAGCCGTCTTGGGATGACGACAAACCAACGGTGAGTGGGCGCGCACCGTCCACCAGCATGACGGCCGTCCGCCAGCACAGGTTTGGGTGGGCGGTTGCTTCCGGTGCCGCTTCGAACGAGATGCCCAGCATGGTCTGGGTCACGTTCGAAACCAGGGCGGCCAGTTTGTCCGAAGGCGGTAGCTGTTTCATGTCCTCACCCTTGCTCTGCCTCGGGATACGCGCTGGGCTGCGGGGCGCAGTTGCGTACCCTTGGAAAGATTGCAACGGCGGGACCAGAACGGCGCCCGCCAAGATCGATACCATCGCGGGGCGCGCGTCGGCTGGCCGACACACGACGTGGCGACAAATACGCGGAGAATCATGCGGCCCTCGCGGTCTGGAGGATGGCGCTGGGAATGTCCTTCAACGGCAGCACCTTGTCGGCCGCGCCCAATTCGATGGCCGCCTTGGGCATGCCGAACACCACGCAGCTAGCCTCATCCTGGGCGATGGTGTGAGAGCCGGCCTGGTGCATTTCGTTGAGGCCGGCCGCGCCGTCCACGCCCATGCCGGTGAGGATGACGCCCACCGCGTTTTTGCCCGCGTTGCGCGCTACCGAGCGAAAGAGCACATCAACGGCGGGGCGCTGGCGGTGCACCAGCGGCCCGTCTTTGACGCTCACGTAATAGCGCGCACCCGACCGGCGCAGGAGCATATGGCGATCGCCCGGCGCCACCAGCGCCACGCCCGGGATGACCGAGTCGCCCTCCTTGGCCTCGTGGATGTCCATCTGCGAGAGGCGGTTCAGGCGGTCCGCGAACTGCTTGGTGAACATGGCCGGCATGTGTTGGGCGATGATGATCCCGGGCGCATCGGGCGGCATGCGGGTCAGGATGTGTTCGAGGGCCACTGTCCCGCCGGTGGAGGCGCCGATGGCCACGACCTGGTTGGTGGTGCGTCCCAGGGCCGCGGCGGGGACGGCCTTCTCTTCTTGGGCGTCCCGCTTGCTGACCCGCGCGTGGGCGGCGCTCTTGATCTTCTGAATCAGCTCCATGGACATGTCGCCTACGGTGAAGGCCGCCCCGGGCTTGCACATGACCTCCACCGCACCGGCGGCCAGCGCCTCCATGGCCAACTCGCCGCCCGCGGGCGTCAGCGAGGAAACGACGATGACCGGGAGGGGAAAGTAGAACATCAGCTTACGCAGGAAGGTCATGCCGTCCATGCGCGGCATTTCCATGTCCAAGGTGATCACGTCCGGCCGCTTCTGCACGATCATGTCGCGCGCCACGAAGGGGTCAGGGGCCGTGCCCACGACTTCGATCTCAGGATCGGCAGACAACGCCCCTTGCAGGATCTGCCTGACCACGGCCGAATCGTCGACCACCAAGACGCGAATCATGGGTGTGTCGCCTCCTCCATCGACAGACTCGCGTCCAAGCGATAGCCCTCTTCGGTGATGAGGGACACGTGCCAGGCAGCAGCCGAGACGTGCTGCTGGTGGTCCGCGCGGGCCTCCTGGAGCACGCGGGGCACACCGATCTTGCTGATCACGTCGCGCCCGAAGAGCTCGGCCGCCAGGGTCCCGGCCACCATGTTGGCCAACTCGCCGATGGCGTCCCCGGAGCTGGCGCGTGCCTCGTCCGAGTCGGGCTCCATGCCCAAGAGGTTGGCGGCCAGCAGGGGGCCGAAGTCCCGCGCCGCGCACACATGCAGCACGGCCCGCTCTCCATGCTCCATGACCAGCGTCGCGCAGAGCGCCTCACTGTGAGGCCACTCGGGGCTTTCAGCCCGATCCGCGAATACGAAGGCCGCGCTTTCCAAGACCCCGGTCATCACGGCGGCCAGCCGCTCGGCCGAAAACTCGATGGTACTCATTGGCGAGACTCCTTCTCGGAAAGGACCTGGGTCACCACTTGCTTGAGGGCTTCCGGACGGAACGGCTTGACCAGGTAGGCACGCGCGCCCAGTTCCTTCATGCGCCTGGTACGCTCTTCGCTCTGCTCGGACGAGACGATCACCACGGGTGTGGCCGAGAGGGCGGGGTTGCTCTTCATCGCCTCCAGCAACTCGGCCCCGGTCATTTCGGGCATGTTGATGTCGGCGAACACGATGTCCACCCAGTGCTGGCCGAGAACCTCCAGGGCCTCGCGTCCGTTGCCTGCCTCGTACACGGGCTGCATGTCGACGCCCGACATGGACAGCGCGCGGCGCACCATTCGGCGCACCACCGCTGAATCATCCACAACGAGCACGCTGTAGCTCATGACTTCTCTCCTCTTTCGACGTGCAGGCCTGTGAGGTTTTCGATCTCGACGAGGGCACCGCCGGCGGCCTGTTCCAGTGCTTGTTTGGCCAGGCGCAAACGGTCCAGTGCGGTGGGACTGACCGGGCGATGCAATTCGCCGAGGTCGGCCCCGAAACCAATCGAGTGGGCAAGCGCATCGCCCACGTGGACGAGATCCACGCAGGCGGCTTCGTTGCCATCGCGGGCTTGGTCGGGGTCGTGATGCCAGCGATTCACGGCCACGACCACCTCAGGCAGATGCCACGCTTGTGCGATCTCGCAGCCGATCTCACTGTGGTCGACACCAAGCACCTCCCTTTCCGCATTGATGAGCGTGACGCCCTGGCTGCGCATTCTGTCCAGGACGGCGCCCGCGTGAAGGGCGAGGAACTCGCCCACCACCAGCTTGCCGATGTCGTGCATGAGCCCCGCGGTAAAGACCAAGGCGGGCGGCTGGCCACCGTGCACGCGAGCCAGACTCTCAGAGAGCACCGCCACCGCCACACAGTGCTGCCAGAAGCCGCGCGATGTCAGCTCGTATCCCGGCACACGCTCAGGCAGGCAGCGCTGCACGGCCGTCATGGTGGCCACGTCGTAGACCCGCTTGAGGCCCAGGATGGCGATGGCTTCGCGGGAGGTGGCCACGCGGCGGGACAGGCCGAAGTACGCCGAGTTGGCCAGGCGAAGCAGGTTCGCGGTCATACCCGGGTCCGGCTTGATGACCTTGTCGAATTCATCCACGCCACTCGTGGGCGTGGCCATGAGCGCCGCCAGTCGCGCGGGCAGCTCCGGGAAGATCGGCAGTCGCTTGATGCGCGCGGTGACTTCTCGGGCGGAGATCATAGTTCCACCTCCACGCCGGCCGATTGGATGGTGCAGCGGCCGGTGGACACTGATAGCCGGACGGTGCGCGACTTGCTGCCGCCCACGTCCTCGGCCGCGATGATCACGCCGGTCTTCCAGAACATCTTGCGCAGGACGGTGTAGTTGCGTTGGCCGATGGCGAAGCGACCGCTCTCGTCGTGCAGCGTGCCGCCGCCTGCCACCTTGACGATGAGGTTCTGCTTCTCACAGCCCAAGGCGTACATGCTGTGGAAGAGCAACGGAATGCCCACGTCGGCGAACATGGCCGGCCGCGAGCGGGCCTTCTCGGGCGACGTCTCGGACAGAGGCAGCATGTAGTGGATCATGCCCGCTGCCTGGCGCACGGGGTCGTGGACCATGACCCCGACACACGAGCCGAGCGCGTAGGTAACCAACACCACGTCGGGGTCACACGAGACTTTGTAGTCGGCGATGTCGACGGTCAGCAGATTCACGAGGGCACCGCCTTGGTCTGCTGGACCAGTTGAAAGATGGACGGGCGCAGGGCCCGGAAGTTGGAGGCGATGCCGGCGAGGGTCTCCGAATGCCCGATGAATAGCCAGCCGCCCGGCTTGAGCAGGCCCTCGATGGCCGAGATCAGGCGCTGGCGAACCGGCTGGTCGAAGTAGATGAGGACGTTGCGACAGAACACGACGTCCAGCGGACCGCGCATGGGGAAGGGCGGCTGCGAGAGATTGAGGCGACGGAAGACCAAGTCGCGTCGCAGCTCCGGGCGCACCTGATACTCGTCGGAGCCTTTGGCGAGGTGGACGAAGAAGCGTTGGCGCAGCGAACGGTCGACCTTTTCGATGCGCTCGGCCGAGTAGATGCCCGCCTCGGCCGCCGCCAGCACCCGGGTCGAGAGATCGGTGGCCAGCAGCTTGAAATCCAGGTCGGGTGCGGTCACCGCGCTCCGCACGGTCATGGCGATGGAGTAGGGCTCCTCGCCGGTCGAGGAGGCGGCAGACCAGATGCGCAGGGTGCGCTGGCCCTCGCTGTACCACGTGGTGACCAACGTGCGCAGGAGATCGAAATGGTCGGGTTCGCGGAAGAAGGCCGTGTGATTGGTGGAAATCACGTCGAGAAAGCGAATCAGCTCCTGGCCGGTCTTCTCCGCCTCCAGGTAGGCCAGGTACGCCGCCTCGTTAGCCAGACCAAGGGCGCGCATGCGCTTACCCACCCGCGCGGCGACCAGCGCCTCCTTGCGTGGACCGAGAGAAATCCCGGCCTCCTTCAGGGCATATTCGCAGAAGCGTCGAAAGACTTCGGCCTGCATCCGTGGTCTCCAGTCAGTCGGTTCGGCCGCTGCATGCGGCCGCGGCTAGAAGAAGCGGTGCGATCACGTGGCGTTTGAGAGGGGCGCTTTGTTCCATCAGAAGTCACGGAAGGCTGGATCCTTCTCCAGCGGAATGACGTCTTCGGGACGGCTTGCACTGGCGGGGCGCGCTGCGGCCGGCCTGGGCGTCACGCCGGCGTGGGCCGCGGGGCTCGCTGGGCGACGGGGCAGCGCGGGTCGACTCACGCTCCCCTGCGAGAGCTGGAAACTGCCCACCATGGCAGCCAGCTCCTCGGACTGGCTCGACAGCTCGGCCGCCGCCGAGGACGACTCCTCGGAGTTGGCAGCATTCTGCTGCGTGACCTGGTTCATGTCGGCCACCGCGTGGTTGACCTGGTCGACGCTGGCCGCTTGCTCCTTGGCCGACGCGGAGATCTCCGTGACGATGTCGCTGACCTTGCTGATGCCCTCCAGGATGTCGGCGAGCTTGCCGCTCACCTCCTTGGCCATCTCCTCGCCCGCGCCCGCCTGGCGCACCGACTCGCGGATCAGCTCTTCGGTCTTCATGGCCGCTTCCTTCGAGCGCAAGGCCAGGCTGCGTACCTCCTCAGCGACCACGGCAAAGCCGCGTCCCGCTTCGCCGGCGCGCGCGGCCTCCACGGCGGCGTTGAGGGCGAGCAGGTTGGTCTGGAAGGCAATCTCGTTGATGTCCTTGATGATCTGCGACGTCCCCTCGGCGGACGCCTTGATCTTGCCCATGGAGGCCGTCATCTGCTCGACAGCCGTGGCGCCGCCCGTGGCCGCGTTCTTGGCGGTTTGGGCCAGGGCGTTTGCCTGCTGGGCGCTGTCGGCGGCCCGTCGCGCCATCGAGCTCATGGACTCCAGACTGGACGACGTCTCTTCCAGCGAGCTGGCCTGCTGTGAGGCACCGTCGGCCACCGCTTGGCTGGAGGAGGCGATCTGGCCCGCCGCGGATGAGACCTGGTCTACGGCGGAGGCCACCTGGCTGAGCGCATTGTCGAGGGCCTCTCCGGTCTGGTTGACAGACTGCTTGATGGCCGCGTGATCGCCGCGATAGTCGCCCTGCATGCGGGCGCGCAGATCACGGCGGGCCAGCTTGTCCAGCACCAGCCCCGCCTCGGTCACGGGCGCCAGCACCGCGTCCAGGGTGCGGTTCACGCCGTCAACGATCTTGCGGTAATCCCCCTGGTGGCGGCTGGTGTCGGCGCGCGTACCCATGCGGCCGTCCAGCGCGGAGGCGGCGAGTGTGTTGACATCGCTGACCAGCAACCCGATGGCCTCGATCGAGCGGTTGAGGTTCTCTTTGACGGTGTTGAAGTCGCCCCGGTACTCGTCGGTGATTTTGGGGGGAATGGCGCCGCGGGCGATGCTGTCCACGTGCTTGGCCACGGCAGCCATGGGGGCGGTGACGGCGTTGAGCGTTTGGTTCACGCCGTCGACGATCTTGCGGAAGTCACCCTGGTGTTTGCTCGTATCGGCGCGCGTGGACAGGTTGCCGTCCACGGCCGCTCTGCAGAGCATGTCGGCGTCCGCGACCAGCCGGTTGACCGCGTCGATGCAGGTGTTGAGGTTGTCCCTGAGGACATTCAAATCGCCCGGGTAGACCTCGGTGATGTTGGGTGGGATGTCGCCCTTGGCGATGCGCTCGACGTAGCTGGTCGCCATGGTGAGCGGCTTG
>JAEXQJ010000305.1 GCA_023438785.1 Pseudomonadota bacterium | reverse complement strand
GGTATGGCGGAACAGAGCCGGCGCGGCCGCCGCTTGGGGGGGAGGGCGCTTTTCGTTTGCGCAGGCATGGTCGGCCGAGGGGCGACTGGCAGCCCGCGAGAATCACCGGAGCCCGTTCGGAGTGGGTTCGGCCCAGATGCAGGGAGACGCGCCGAATGCTGGAGGTCTTCGAGCGAGCGGCGACGCCGCGCCCGGGCCCGATCGCGCCCGAACGACGACGGGAGGCTCGCGACTGCGACCGTCTCGACCGGCCCGGCATCCAAGCGGGCGAAAGCAGATGCCCCACGCTGCTCGGCGGGGCGCCTCGGATTTGGCGCAAAGGAGATCTCATGGCAACTTCGCGAATGCTGCTCGTGTTGGCCGGCTGGTCACTCCTGTTTCCCGGCCTGGCTCGCGCCAGCACCTGGGAGGTCGATCCCAGTCACTCCTCGGTGGAATTCCAGGTTCGTCACCTGATGGTGAGCACGGTGAAGGGTACCTTCGAGAAGGTGAAGGGCACGATCGAGCTGGACGACAAGGACATCACCAGATCGTCGGTCCAGGTGACCGTCGAGATGGCGTCCGTGAACACGCACGAGCCTCGCCGCGACGATCACCTGCGCTCGGCTGACTTCTTTGACGCGCAGAAGTTCCCACTCGCCACCTTCGTGTCCACCAAGGTGGAGAGGGCCGGAAAAGACAGGCTGAAGGTGACGGGCGATCTCACGCTCCACGGTGTAACCAAGCCGCTGGTGTTGACGGTGGAGGGCCCCTCGCGGGCGCTCAAGGATCCCTTCGGACGCACGGTGCGCGGGCTGACCGCCACGGGCAAGCTCAACCGCAAGGACTTCGGGGTGAGCTGGAACAAGGCGCTCGACACGGGCGGCGTCATGATCAGTGACGAGGTGAAGCTGGAGCTCTCCGTCGAGATGGCCCAGAAGGCGGCCCCGGCGGCCACCGAATCAGCCAGGACCACGGCGCACCCATGATCCGCGACGCGGCCAAGGGGCCACGTCCGCGGCCTATCGGTTTCTGCTAGAAGCCCCTGCACGTGAAAGGCACCATGTCCTTGCCCGAGCTACCCATGAAGAAGGCCGCCGTGGTGGAGGCGGTGGAAGGCGATCGCGCGTTTCGTCGCCGGATCATGGAGATGGGCCTGGTTCCGGGAACCAAGGTGCGCGTGGTGGCCGTGGCGCCCATGGGCGATCCCATGACCCTCGAGCTGCGCTGCAGCCGCCTTTCCATCCGCCGCCGCGAGGCCGCCCAGGTGCGCGTGCGTATGGAACGCGCCTGAGCCTGTGCAGGCCGCCCGCGGCCTCGACGTATCCGCTCGCGTCGCGAGCCACTGTCGCAAACGCAGCCGATCGGGGCCGGTTTTCTGCTACACCACACGGAGACGTGCCGTCTCCGCCTCTCAGCCCTTCGCTCGCCGCCCCCTCGCCAGCAAGGGCCATGGTCGCCCTGGCGGGCAACCCCAATGCGGGCAAGACCACGCTGTACAACGTGCTGACCGGTAGCCGCGCCCACGTGGGCAACTACCCGGGCGTCACGGTTGATCGCCGGGTGGGCGAGGCCAGCTTCGACGGCGTGGGCCAGACGGATGTGCTGGACATTCCAGGCACCTACTCGCTGGTGGCCCGCACGGGCGAGGAGCAGATCGCCATCGACGCCATGCTGGGCCTGGGCGGGCAGCCGCGCCCCCAGGCCATCGTGCTGTGCGTGGATGCCACGCAATTCGTGCGCGGCACGCACATCGCGCTGCAGGCCCTGGAGTTCGGGCTGCCGGTGGTGGTCGCCCTGACCATGGTCGACGAAGCCAAGGACGCTGCCCCCGACGCGGCGGCCATGGCGCGCCAGCTCGGCTGCGAAGTCATTCCCGTGGTGGCCGCCCAAGGCCGGGGCGTGGACGAGCTGCGCGCGGCCATCGCCCGTCGAATCCGCGACGACCGGCGCGAGGAGATCTGGCATTGGGAGCCCTCGCCCTGGTTGCGCGAACGACTGGCCAAGGTGCGCGCGGTCCTGCCCGCCGGTTGGCCCAACTGCGACGCCATGGCGCTGTGGGCGCTGATGAGCGTGGAGGCGGGCGACGAGCTGCGCGGCATTCCGGAGGGCCTGCGCCAGGCGGTGACTCTCGACAATGCCGCCGATCACAAGCGGCTGGACGACGAGGCCATTTGCGGCCGCTACGCGTGGATGGATCGCCATCTGGCCCCGCTGGGACGCCGCGAGCCGGACCGCAGCCGCACGGACCGGCTGGACCGCATCCTGCTGCACCCGTGGCTGGGCATGCTCATCTTCCTGCTGCTCATGTTCCTGCTCTTCCAGGGACTGTTCTCCGGCGCCGAGCCCTTGGTCCATCTCATCGAGCGCGTCTTCGCGACCCTGGGCGATCTCATCAAGTCCGCCCTGCCCGGCCAGTTGGCCCATTTCCTGGCCGACGGGCTGCTGGCCGGGGTGGGCGCGGTCCTGGTGTTTCTGCCGCAGATTCTCCTGCTCTTCTTCTTGCTCGGCATCCTCGAGGACTCGGGCTACATGGCGCGCGTGGCGTACCTGATGGATCGGCCCATGCGCACCATGCACCTGCACGGCCGCGCCTTCGTGCCCATGTTGTCGGGCTTCGCCTGCGCCGTGCCCGCCATCCTGGCCACGCGCACCATGGAGCGCAGGCGTGACCGGCTGCTGACCATGCTCACCATACCGCTCACCACCTGCTCGGCGCGCTTGCCCGTGTATACGCTCATCATCGCGTCGCTCTTCCCGAGCCATCGCATCGCGGGGTTCCTGCCCACGCAGGGTCTGCTCGTGGTGGGCATGTATGGCTTCGGTATCCTGGCCGCGCTCCTGGCCGCGCTGGTGCTGGGCCACGCCTTGCCGCCGCTGCGCTCGCGCCGTTTGCCCCTGGTCCTGGAGCTGCCGCCCTACCGCATGCCCCGCCTGCGCGACGTGAGCGGCATGATGTGGCAACGCGCGCGCCGCTTTCTCACCGACGCGGGCACGGTCATCGTGATCGGCTCCATGATCCTGTGGGGTCTGCTCAACTTTCCGGCCCAGCCCGCCCATCCATCGCGCAACTGGGCCCAGGAAATCGCCGCCGCGCCGGTGGCCGCGCGGGCCGGGCTGCAGGCCCAGTTCGATGCGGAACGCGTGCAGCAGAGCTATGCCGGACGCCTGGGCCACGCCATGGAGCCCGTGCTGGCGCCCCTGGGCTTCGACTGGAAAATCGGCATCGGCCTGGTGGGCGCCTTCGCGGCACGCGAGGTGTTCGTGGCCACCATGGGCGTGGTGTACGGCTCGGGTGAGAGCCAGGGTCAGGAAGGCGGCAGCCTGCGCGACAAGCTTCATCAGGAGAGACGCGCTGATGGCCACCCGCTGTACACGCCGCTGGTGGGCGTGACCCTGCTGCTGTTCTTCGCGCTGGCCTGTCAGTGCACCAGCACCCTGGCCGCGATCCACCGCGAAACCGCCAGTTGGCGCTGGCCCGCCTTTTTGTTTCTGTACACCGGCGCGCTGGCCTGGTTGGTCAGCTTCGCCGTGTATCAGATCGGCCGCAGCCTGGGACTTGGTTAGCGCCCTACCTCACCACGAACCCAGCCGTGCTGATGCCGTGCACGTTCCGCACGCGTAGCTGGGCGTCGCGGATGCGTTCCTTCATTTCAGCGACGTGGGAGATGACGCCGACCAGGCGGCCGGTTTGGCGGAGGTTCTCCAGGCACTGCATTGCGAGCTCGAGCGCGTTGGGGTCGAGTGAGCCAAAGCCCTCGTCGATGAAGACGGTGTCGAGCTTCACGCCGCCCGCGTGTTGTTGGACCACGTCGGCCAGGCCGAGGGCGAGGGCGAGCGCGGCTTGGAAGGATTCGCCGCCCGAGAGGGTGTCGATGGGACGAGCGCGACCTGAGTAACCGTCGAGGACCTCCAGGTTCAGGCCCGCGGTCACGCGCTGATCCTCCTCGGTGCGCACGCGGCGCAGGACGTAGCGATCGTGGCTCATGGGGCCCAGGCGCCGATTGGCGGCCAGCAGGACCTCATCCAGGCGCTCGGCCAGCACGAAGCGATGGAAGCCGGGGTTACGCGGCTCGCTGCCGTTGGCCGCGCGGGCCAGGCGTTGCAGGGCCAGGGCGCGGCCCTCGCGGTCTTTCAGATCTTCTTGCACATCGGCCAGGCGGTTGTTGCTGTCTTGCAGGTTGCGCAGCTCCCCCTGCAAACGGCCGATCTCGGTGTCCGCCTGCTGGACGGCGCCTCTGGCGCGCTCGACGGCGGTTTCGAGCTGCTCGACCTCAGGCTTGACCAGGCCGTCGGCAGCAGCCGTCGTCTGGGCGAGTCGAGCCTGGACCGCCTTGAGCTTTCCCTCGAACTCGGTGATGGACTTGCGAAGCTCGACGACGGAGGCGTGGCTCCGCTTCGCGGACTGGTAGTCGTCGAGGCTGACGAAGCCTTGGGCAGCGGCTTCGCGATCCAACCTCTCGTGCAGCTCGTTGACCTGCGTCTGAAGCGAATCCAGCGCACTCTGCGTTTCTTCGACGGCCCGGGCTTGACTGGTGTGCTTCTCGTTGGCGTCGCTCGCCTGCCCTCGTGCCGTCTCCAAGCCCTGAAGCAAGGCCTCCAGTCTCTCTCTGGCCTCACGCCGGGCGCGGGTCAGGGCGGCGGGATCGCGCAGATCCGCGGGCACGTCCTTCTCGCGCAGGTCCACCTGGCCGGTCAACGTCGCGCGCTGGCTTTCGAGTGTGCGCGCGGCGTCCTTCGACTGGCCGAGACCGGCCTCCAGCGCCTGGGTCTGAGCCTGCAAGCGCGAGATGGTTTCCGGCAGCGCGGCCAACCCATCCGCTGCGTCCTGGGATTCCTGCAGCCGCTGGCGGGCCTCGGCGAGCTCGCTCGGCTGGATAACGCGGGCCTCGCCGGCGAGCGCGTTCTCTTGCGCCGTGAGAGTGGCCACCTGGATGTCCAGCGCCCGCGTGGCCGTCTGGGCCCGAGCCAGCTCGTCTTCCAGGCGGGTCACCGCGCTCTGCTTGGAGTCCAACGCCACCCGATCGACGGCCGCGGCCCCCGCCTCGGCGGGGCGCGGGTGTTCGCGTGATCCGCACACCGGACACGGCGCGCCGGGCTCAAGGGCCCGCGCCAACACGCCGGCTTGCGCCTCGATCCAGGCTTGCTGGGTTCGCAACAGGTCCTCTCTTGCCTTTTGCAAACGCGTGGCGAGGACCTCCTCGGTCCGTGTCGCCTGGCCGAGGCCGTCTTTGACCTGGCCAAGCTTCGCCCTCAGCCGGCCCACCCCCTCGGCGCGCGCGGCGGCCTCCTCGAGCGTCTTCAACGTCCGCTCACGATCAGCGCGCGCGGCCGCCAACGCCTTCTGCTCCACGTGCCGCTTCTCGGCGGTTTCCAGCGCGTGCTTGCACTTCGCGATGTGGTCCTCTTCGGCGTTCACCTTCCTGCCCGCCTTTGCCGCGGCCTTGGTCACCGTCGCCAGTTGCTCTCGCAATCTCGCCAACTCCGATACGGCCGAGACCAGTCCGTCGAGGGCGTGCCACTCAGCCTGGGCCTTCTCGTGCTCGGGCCGCTTGGCCTCTTCTTCGCGCAGCCGTTTGGCCGCGCCTTCCCTCTTCCGCTCCAGGTCCACGAGCAGTCGGGTCTTCCTGGCGAGCTCCTCACGCGTCTCCGCGTGCCGCTTGCGCGACTCCGTCAAGCTCGCGTCGGTTCCCGCCAGGCCCAGGGCTCGGTCGGCGCGCTCGAGATCGCTCCGCTGTTCGTCGATCGCGGGCTGCAAGAGCGCGAGCGCGTGCAACGCGGCCCGAGCACCTTCCCGCTCGACGAGCTTGCGCGCGATCTCCCGTGCGGCCTGCAGGCTGTCGTGTGCCTGCTTTTCCGCGTCTGCAAGCTGCTGGCGATTTGCCCTCGCCGCACGCAGGTCCTCCTGCCGCTGCAGGCAGCGCTGGTTCAACTCGTCGGGCTGCGCGCAGCCGCACGCGGCGAGCAGCTCACCGCGGGCCAGCAGCAGTCTCTCCACTTCGGCTTGCGCGGTTCTCCAGTTGGCCACCAGACGGTCCTGGATGGCCAGGTAGCGATCGGTCTGGAACAGCACCTTCATCACCGACTCGCGCTCGGAGGCGGGCGCCTTCAGCATCCGTTCGAATCGGCCCTGGGGCAGCAACACCACCTGGCAGAACTGCTCCGCCGACAGGCCGAGGATGCGCGTGACGTGCTCGGAGACCTCGCCCAGCTTGGCGGCGAGGACGTGCGCCGTGCCGCCCTCGATCTCCCAAAGGGTGGCCGCGTGCACCTGCTTGGTCGTGCGGGTCCCGCGGCGGGCCGGACGCTCCTGCTCGGGCACGCGCTCCACGCGGAAGCGGCGCCCACCGACCTCGAACTCGAGCTCCACGCGGCACAGGGCCTCGGGCGCCGCGGACAGACACTTCATGTGCTCCTGGCTGCGGCCCACGCTGGTCTTGCCGTACAGGGCCACGCACATCGCATCGAAGATGGTCGTCTTGCCCGCGCCCGTGTCGCCCTCGATGAGAAAGAGCGATCGCGGGCCCAAGTCGCGGAAGTCCAGCTC
>JAEXQJ010000269.1 GCA_023438785.1 Pseudomonadota bacterium | reverse complement strand
TCGCGGTACTCTCGCCATGTGGGGGCTTCCTCCGGATTGCTGTTGTCTTGCAACTTCACAATCAGGAATTGCCCCCACATTTTCAACCACTTACGCCGTGATCTCGGATCACGGTCGGTCATTTAGCAGAAGAGGCGTGAACTCCCGAGCTTCGATCGACATTCGTTCCGGGGGAACGCGGTCGACCAACAAGTGGTAAGGAAGGTCGCGCTTGGCCGCCTCAAGCCTGTCGATCCATGCGCGCACGGCAGCACCACAACGCTGAGCAGCAAGTTGTAGTAGGTCGAACGTACCCAGCGGATTCGGTGCCTCCTCGGTTCCAAAGAAGGCAGAGCGTGCCCGTTCGGCATACGCTCGCAGGCTGGATCTGGTATCCGCCGTCTTCATTCGCCTGTGACGTTCCTCATCCCGCAGTTCGCGACCTAGGCTCGATCCATGGTCATACGTCGGCGCCAAGGTGAGCACTCTCTCTCCGCCAGCTTCACGCTTCAGAACGATACCCCAGTTCTCGTGATGGCGATCCGTGTTGCCGATGAGGGCGTCCAGGACGAGGTATCCCGAGTAGAGATCTGCCGCTGTCGCCACGCCATCCGGCAGGTCCAACCCGCTCGGGATCCCTACCGCGCGAAGGTCCAGGACATCGAAGACGTTCGTCAGCGTATGCTGACGAACTCGGCGCATCTCGCGGCGATAGTTGGGGTCGCGTTCGAAGAGCAACTCATTGCCATGAATCAGCCGTTCGCCCTCTCCGAGGAAGTCTCGGACTAGGACCGCCGAACGTCCCCGGAAGGTCGCAAGCTCGACACGCGCGTGTGGCAGCCGCAGGCCCCCGTCGCCAGCAAGCTCGGCAGCGATCTTCTCCGCCCAATCCTCGCCAGTATCGGCGCGCGCGTATTTCAACAGATATCTCTCCTGGGTCCCGCGCCGCGTGCACCAGAATTTCTCCTTGCTGCCCATCTGCTCCGTGCCTTCGACATCGACAACAAGGCCTGACTCAGCCCCGTGGTCGCTAGGATGCACGGCTGCAAGATGCACGTCTGCGACTGCGAACCGTTCCACCGTGAACCTATTTTCGGGTTGGCACGGTGGGCAAGCGCGCGGCCTCACGGAACAGAGTGCGGCGGTAGTGGCGCAGCTCTGCGATGGAGTTCTTGATGTCGACCGCAGCATCGTGCTCGCCAGCGACCGGCTTCTCAAACACCGCGCCGCCTCCGTACCAGCGCTGCGCGAGAACCTTCAGGGTTGACACGTCGACGAGCCGATAGTGGAGATACTGATCGAGCATCGGCATGTGATGTGCGATGAAACTGCGATCGGCCCAGACCGAGTTGCCACAGAGGGTCGCGGGTGCTGGACACGTCGCGGCGATTCGTTCGAGCAGGAGGCGTTCCGCCTGCGGGGTATCGATGGTCGAGCGCCGTACACGCTCGAGGAGACCAGTGCGGGTGTGCATCTCGCGGACGACCGGAATCATGCGTGAGAGGGCCTCCGCGGGCTGCGCGATGTCGACCGCGAGTTCGTCGATGGGATCGAGTTCGGCCGTGGTGATCACGAGGGCCGCTTGCAGGATGACGTCCTCGAGCGGGTCGAGGCCTGTCATCTCAAGGTCGATCCAAACCAAGTTGTCGGAGCTCGTGCTGACGAGAGCCATGGGCACCACGCAGTTTGCCATGGCGGCACCGGGACCGCTCTCCTGATGAGCGGGCGGGGGGGCCGAAGTGGTGTTTGGCGAAGGGGAGAACCCGTCGTGGTTTCGTCGGTCAGTCCGCCGTCCCGCGGGCTCAGCCTGCGCACGAAGATCGATGGAAGTCTCGTAGTTCCTGAGCAGAAAGACTGACGGAAAAGGGGTAAACGCCTGTCCGCCGCAAGGATTCCGTGCGGAGGAGGAATCGCGGATTCGCGTAGGCGCGTGCGGCCGAGGTGGCGCTCCGGCCGCCTTGGTCAGGAGGCGCAGACGGCCTGTCCAGTGGTGCCCTGGCGCAATGCTCGCGAAGTGGCGAGGACCTTCCTTGGGGCGGTTCGCGACCTGGTCCGTTCGCGCGCCGACCTCATCGCCGAAAACGCCTTGCTGCGCCAGCCGGTCGTCGTCCTCCAGAGGGCAACGCCCCGCCCGAAGCTGAAGGCGTGAGACCGTTTCGCCATTGGCACCGCACCGCGGCCTCAACATGCAGGCCCCCATTGGTGCACGTTGGTTGCCACAGCGGGGCCCGTTCCCGCGAGCGCCGTTCGTGCCAAGCCTGTCCTCGGCGGACTCCACAACGAACACGCTATCGCCCTGGCCGCCTGGTCGGGCCGGCCGTTGCTGCGCACGGCGTAGCAAGGGGGACACGTGCGTATCGCGCCGAGCATCGCCATGCCAGAGCAGCACTCGTACGCATCACAAGGCCAGCGACCGATCCGTTCGCCCGTCCACGACGCATTCCCTCCGGGGTCTTGGAGGCCGCCCAGCGCCACGTGGCAGTCCGGGCCGAATACTTGCGGCGTACAAGGTGGTGTCCGCCACCCAGACGCGATTGGGCGCCGCAGCCGTGAAGTTGCGGGCCAAGAGATTCGGCGCGATCGGCTCCCGATGCTCGCGTCCGTGGTCGTTCGCCAGCGCCGCTTTTGCCGGGCTACAAGGCCCTGCCGAGCCATCGACGCTGCGACCCGTCTGCGACTGGTGCACAGGCCGTCCCTTCGCAGCCGCCGCTCTATTCGCCGCGAGTGTGGTTCGCCAACAGGTCATCCGAAGCGCCCATTTCTCGACGGTGGTGGTGTTGGAGCGGAGCGGCTGGCGGTCGCATCGCGCGAAGGCGCATCATTGCGCTATGGCGGCCCTGCTGTGGAGCATCCTTTGCGCGCTGCGATCCACCTTCCGCACACGCGCGGACCTCGCCTTGGAGAATCTTGCCCTCCGGCAACAGCTGGCCAACCTGCGACGCACCTCGGGCCGTCCTCACCTCACCAACTCGGACCGGGCCTTCTGGCTTGTCCTGTCCCGGCTCTGGTCCCGCTGGACGGAGGTCCTGGTGGTCGTCAAGCCAGACACCGTGGTCCGCTGGCACCGGGCTGGGTTCCGCCCTAACTGATCCCCGCGAATTTCGGGGTGCCGACGTGTTCCGCAAGGGTGCGTAATTGTTCGCGGAAGGCTCTCGACATGTCGACGAGAGCGCGTCGGTGGAGGAACGCACGGTGTTCGCCTCGTCTAATGACGGCGAGACCGAGGACAAAGAAAGAAAGGACGCGGTGCTTGACGGTATTGGCTTGGTAGCCGCGATGAAGGCGCTGACGTTCAGCCTCGAAGCCGAGCATGGTCGTTGCGATGATGGCCAGCGCGGCCAGCAGCAGCAGGATGGTCAGGCGATCGGCACAGGCGGAGCGCACGTGGCGCAGCGACCAGCCGAAACGGTGGTTCTTGGCGTTGCGAAAGGTTTCCTCGATTTTCATGCGCAGGGCATACGTGCCGACGACCTGCGCGGCGGTGACATCGGTCAGCGAGGTGGCCAACAGCCACGGGTCGCGCCCGCTCGCCCGCGCCGATGCTTCGGTGGCAGAGCTCGGGCGGCGTGACGGACCGGGCCTGCGTCGCGCCCTGATGAGGACCAGACGCGCCTGGAGGCTCTGGCTGCGACTGTAGAGCTCGCATTCATGCCCGAGGTCCTGCGGGACGAGGGTCGCGAGGCCGTAGAGATAGTCGCGAGTGACGTGCTTGCCGCCTGAGGGAAATCGGACCTTCCCCGAACCGCGTAGGCGGCCGACGAAATGCCAGCCGAGCCGGCGAACCTCGCGGAAGAAGGGGCCTTGGAAGCCGGCGTCGGTGACGATGATGGGCTGGCACCCGCGCGGCAAGATGTCCCGCAGTGCGCGCAGAAAGCGAACGTGGACCGGGTGGTTGCCGAGGCGTGCTTCGCGATGAACGTCCTCGTAGACAGGCAGGGCTCGACCTCCGACGGGCACGGCAGCGACCAGAGCGTGGAATCCGTCGCACACCTTGGTCCAGTCCACCAGCACCACGGGCCGGGGCGTATCGCCGAGCAACCAGGTGGCGACCGACTCGAAGAGCATCCACCGCTCGCCACGCAGGTGCGGGTTGGCCAGCAACCGGTCGACCCGTTTGACGTTGTGCTTGGGCCGGGCGCGGCCCAGGGTAGCGCGTCCAATAGCCGACAATGACAGCCGGCCGGACTGGATGATGCTGTCGACCACGACGGCAATCGCCATCCAGCGAGCCG
This sequence comes from Pseudomonadota bacterium, assembly GCA_023438785.1. Lineage (GTDB taxonomy): Bacteria > Myxococcota_A > Polyangia > Fen-1088 > Fen-1088 > Fen-1137. The sequence goes on along the minus strand of JAEXQJ010000269.1, from coordinate 4,187 downwards.
CGTGAACCAGGGGCAGACACCGGGAGCAGATTCGGGTTACGATCTTCGAGACGCGCATCGGGGATTCCTTTCGTGCTTCGCAACCCGAAAGAGAACACCCCTCGATGCGCGTCGCTACTCCCACCTCAGAAGTGATCGATCTGACTCGGCTTTTCGTGGGGAGAAGTCAGGGTTCCGCCTGTTCTGGCGATGGAAATCACGCCCGCGCTGTCCGGCAGAAGGTGACGTGTCTCCCGAGGTCAAAGCGCTCATCCGCAAGATGGCTGGTGCCAACCCGACCTGGGGCGCCCCCCGCATCCACGGCGAGATGCTCAAGCTTGGGATCGACATCGGCGAACGCAGTGTCTCCCGGTTCATGCCACCCAAGCCGCGCAAGCCGCCTTCGCAGACCTGGCGGACGTTCCTCGACGACCACCTCGGCTCGCTGGCGTCGATCGACTTCTTCACGGTCCCGACCGCCACGTTCCGTGTCCTCTACGTCTTCTTCGTTTTGTCCCACGTTCGGCGTCGTGTGCTTCACTTCAACGTCACCGAGCACCCCGGTGCAGCCTGGACAGCCCAGCAGATCATCGAGGCCTTTCCGGAGACCACCGCTCCCGAGTACATGGTCCGCGATCGCGACGGAATCTACGGCGACCTGTTCCGCCGGCGTGTCCATGGCATTGGTATCGAGGAGGTGATCACGGCTCCGCACTCGCCCTGGCAGAATCCGTATGCCGAGCGCCTGGTGGGATCCATCCGTCGCGAGTGCCTCGATCGGGTCATCGTCCTCGGTGAGCGGCACCTGTACCGGGTCTTGAAGTCCTATTTCGCGTACTACCATCGGTCGCGGACGCATCTGTCCCTGGGCAAGGACGCTCCCCACGCGAGGCCGGTCCAGCCGCCCAGCATGGGCGAGATCGTCGAACTGCCTGAGGTCGGCGTTCTTCATCACCGCTACGCGCGCCTCGCGGCTTGAGCGACACGATGTCGGCCAGCGACGCCCATGCAGACCTGGACGGCCGACGTGCGCTCGGCCCACGCGGGCCCGTGCTCCCGATCGGCGCGCCTGCCCACGACCTGTTTCGTCGAGCCGCGAGCACGGCTTCAACTTCACCTTCTGATCTCGGAACCGCTCAGCCCCCGCGTCGGGATGACAGGTTGGCGAGGGACAGGATCGCCGCCAAGATTCCTGGCATCGACAAGATCGATACGACGAGAACCGAGGACGGACGTCTTCTTCTGCGCTTCAACGACAAGGGATTCAAGGATCCGTTCTTTGCGCAGCAGATGTCGGACGGGACCCTGAAGCTCTTCGCATACTTTCTTCTGCTTGAGGATCCTGCCCCACCACCGTTCGTATGTATCGAAGAGCCGGAGAACGGGCTCTATCATCGCTTCTTGGACGCCCTCGCGGAGGAGTTCCGCAAACATGCCACTGGTCGCCGAGGGGCCGCACAGGTGTTTGTCACGACCCACCAGCCCGAACACACTCCAACGGAGCTCGGCATCACCAACCGCCCGCCGATTCTCCCGGGCGGCTTGAATCTGGGCACCGGTTCCAGCCCGCTCGTCATGGCGGCCGACATGTTCGGCAGCTATCGTGTCCAGGCTGCGCTGCGTGCGCTCTCGCAGAACTCCGGCGCCGATCCCCTCAGCGCTCCCAACCGGCCTGCCCCATTCCCAGTCTGTCTTGTGATGATCCGTTCTCTCTGCGCAGGGCAGGCCGGAGGCTGCGCCTGCAGAACGGTCCTGTAGCACTGCGGTGATTCTCCTTCGCGGGGGATGGGTGTTTGGTTAGTAGGTTCAGATATGGCGATACCCCGTTTTTGTGCCGGCCTCGTCCGGGTGTCCTGCTTCCTCATGACCGTTCATGCGAGCACCGCGTCCAATGGTGAATCGCGCCCCGCGTGGGCCGACGAGACGCGCCTCCACGAGGGCACCGAGCCGCCCGCTGCGACGAAGGTCGTGTTCGGCGACACGGCTTCGGCAGCGAAGCGCACGCGCGAGCATTCGCCGTTCGTCGCGTCGCTCAACGGAAGCTGGAAGTTCCACCAGGTTTCCCATCCGTCCAAGCGGACGGGCGAATTCTGGCGCACCGACTTCGACGACGCCGGATGGGGCACGATCCGCGTGCCGTCCAGCGTCGAACTCGAGGGACACGGCATACCGATCTATACGAACGTCACGTACCCATGGAAGGCGAACACGCCGCCGGACATTCCAGGCGACTACAATCCCGTCTCCCGTTACCGGCGAACGTTCACCGTCCCCGAGACCTGGGCGGGGCGGGAGGTGTTCCTGACGTTCGATGGCGTCGAGTCGTTCTTCACGCTGTGGCTGAATGGAAAGGAGCTCGGCTTCAGCAAGGACAGCCGCACCCCGGCGACTTTCCGACTCACCCCGCACCTCCGCCCAGGCGAGAATCGCTTGGCGGTGGAGGTGATCCGTTGGTGCGACGGCTCCTATCTTGAGGATCAGGACTTCTGGCGGCTGAGCGGCATCTTCCGCGATGTCACCCTGTGGTCCACACCGGCCGTGCATCTGCGCGACTTCTTCGTCACCACCACGCCCGAGGGTGAAGCGGGCGCGTGGACGATGCGCGTGCAGGGCGAGCTGCGCAACTATGGCGCGCGCGCCGCCGGGGCGTCGATCTCGGCCACGCTGCGCGATCCGGAAGGCCGCGTCGTGGCCGAAGCCGCAGTGCCTCGGGATACAGTCAACGCTGGTTCTGTGCGGACTTTCGACATGCGTGCCGCCGTCGCCACTCCGCGTTTCTGGTCCGCTGAAACACCCGTCCTCTACACGGTCGTGCTGGAGGTGCGCGACGACGCGGGTCGCACGTCTGAGGTCATACCGTGGCGCGTGGGTTTTCGTTCCGTCACGATTGCCGGCGGACACCTCCTGATCAACGGCATGCCCGTGCTCATGCGCGGCGTGAATCGTCACGAACACGATCCCGATCTCGGCCATGTCGTGACGCGCGAGCGCATGATCCAGGACATCGTCCTGATGAAGCAGAACAACATCAACGCCGTGCGCACCTGTCACTACCCGAACGTGCCCGAGTGGTACGACCTGTGCGATGAGTACGGACTCTATGTCGTGGATGAGGCCAACATCGAGTCGCACGGCATGGGCTACGACAGGGACACGCTCGCGCGCGTGCCATCCTGGGGGCCCGCGCACCTCGATCGCACCGTCCGCATGGTCGAGCGCGACAAGAATCACGCCTCGATCGTGACGTGGTCGCTCGGCAACGAGGCCGGGTTCGGAGACAATTTCCGCCAGACCTACGTCTGGACGAAGCAGCGCGACCCGTCACGGCCGGTGCAGTACGAGAATCCGCTCAACGCCGAGACCTCCGACATCGTGTGCCCGATGTATGCGCCGCCGGAAGCGGTGGAGCGCTACGCATCGCTGCCCCGCGAAAAGCCTTTCATCCAGTGCGAATACTCGCACGCCATGGGCAACAGCAACGGCGACATCTGGGCGTATTGGCGTCCCATCTACGCCGGAGCGCCGTACCTGCAGGGCGGGTTCATCTGGGACTGGGTTGACCAGGGCATCCGCACGCCGGCGCCGGCCTCGCGCGGCATCGTCCGGATGGACAATCCGAAGTCACTCCCGCTCGACCCGAAACTGGGCACGTTTTTCGCCTACGGCGGCACGTTCGGTCCGCCCGACGTCGCATCGGATGGAAACTTTTGCGCCAACGGCCTCGTGACGGCGGATCGTGTGCCGCATCCCGGCCTCGCTGAGGTGAAGAAGGTGTATCAGCCGGTGCAGGTCACAGTCGTCGATCCCGCGGCGGGCGAGGTCCGCATTGCCAATTGGAATGATTTTCAGGCGCTCGATGCCTGGCTTGACGGCAGCTGGCGAATCACGGCCGACGGCACAGTGGTGCAAAGCGGCCGCCTCGACCTCGCCGGTATCGCGCCTCGCGCAAGCAAGACGGTGCGCGTGCCGTTCACCGCCATCCAGCCCGGCCCCGGCACGGAGTATTTCCTCGAGCTCGTGTTCGCGCTGCGCGCCGGCTCCGCCTGGGCGCCTGCGGGCCACGAGGTGGCCTGGGAGCAGGTGAAGCTGCCGGTCTTCCAGCCCGCCGTGGCTCAGCCGGCTGCCACGGCGGCGCTGCGCACCGACGACCGCGCCGGCCGGATCACGGTCGTCGGCGGAAGTTTCTGGGCGGCGATCTCCCGCCCCAG
>JAEXQJ010000264.1 GCA_023438785.1 Pseudomonadota bacterium | reverse complement strand
CCCCCACGCCGCCCAAGCCGCCCATGCCACCCATGCCGTAGTTGTCCTGATCGCCGTTGCGACCCATGCCGGCATAAGTCTCTTCGCTGCCGCCCATGCCACCGGCGTTCGAGGCTCCTCCTCGCTCGGAGCCGCCGGCGCCGCCGTAGCTGTCGTGTTCGCCGCTGCCGCCGGCGCCACCCATGTTGTTCATACTGCCTCGGTCACGCGTGTCCGAGTTGTCCTTATCGCCGTTCCGGTCGTCACCGTTCTTGTCGTTTTCATACTTGTCGCTGTCGTTCTTGTCGCCGTTCTTGTCGCTGTCGTTCTTGTCGCCGTTCCTGTCGCTGTCGTTCTTGTCGCTATCGTTGTTTTTGTCGTTATGCGACTTCTTGCTCGAATTGCCGGAGGTGCCGCCTTGGCCGCTGCTGGCGTGCTTGCGACCCTTCTTCTTCTGCGTCGTGGAGCTCCCCTGCTGATCGCCGCTGGTGGAGCTGCCTTGTGAGCCGCTTCCCGTACCGGCACTGCGTTCCTGAGAGCCCGCGCCCGTGCTCCCGGAAGGCGTGCCCGCGGCCTGCGCCACTGTGGTCGACTCGGCCGAGCTTGCCACCGCCATCACCGTGGGCGCTCCGAGGAGAAGTGCCAACGCGATGCTGAGTGTCTTACCCATGATCTCCCCCTGTGTGACGTTGCGCTCAAGGGCCACGCCGTCGGCGCAGCCTGCGGCTTCGGGCTGGGTCTGGCCGCACGGCGGCCACACGGGGTCTTCCCCGGAGATAGTCCCTGCCTTCCGCTGCAGGCAAATGAATCAACAGCCGTGCCACTCGTGGTGAAGCGAACAAGCGCGCTTCTCCGCCGGCAAAGTTACGGCCCGGGATCTCGGGGTGAGTGGCGCGGGCGGCGATCGGTAGCGAATGCGCGACGCACGGGGGCTCGCTTCACGAACCTGACCGTCTCGCGAAGTGGTCAGATCACATAGAAACGTGGCACACTGCTTGATCTTTCAGGAGGTTCAAGCCATGCACCCGTTTCGCGTCAAAGCCAGTTCCCAACTCGCCAATGTCCGCTATGAGATTCGCGGTCCGCTGGCGCGCCGGGCGGCCGAGCTGGAACGCATGGGGCATGAGATCATCAAGCTGAACATCGGCAATCCCGGCGCCTTCGGCTTCCGCGCCCCGGAGACCATGCGCCTGGCGATGATCGAGAACCTGCGCGAAGCGGATGCCTACTGTCACCAGAAGGGCATTTTCCCGGCCCGCGAGGCCGTGGTCATGCAGCAGCAGAACCGCGGCATTATGAACGTCACCGCCGAGGACGTCTTCATGGGCAACGGGGTCAGCGAGCTGATCCTCTTTTCGCTCCGCGCCTTGCTCAACGAGGGCGACGAGGTCCTCATCCCCAGCCCCGACTATCCGCTGTGGACGGCGGCCACCTTCCTCAACGACGGCAAGGCCGTGCACTACCCGTGCCCGCCGGAAAACAACTGGCTGCCTGACCTGGAGGCGCTTCGCAAGCTGATCACGCCGCGCACGCGCGCCATGGTCATCATCTCGCCCAACAACCCCACCGGCGCGGTCTATCCGCGCGAGCTGCTCAAAGAGATGGTGGCCCTGGCCGAGGAGCACGAGCTGGTCATCTTCTCCGACGAGATCTACGACCAGATCGTCTATGACGGCGCCGAGTACACGCCGGTTGCCACCCTGGTCAAGCACGCCCTGGTGGGGACGTTCTCGGGCCTGTCCAAGGTCTACCGGGCCTGCGGTTTTCGCGTGGGCTGGCTCAGCTTCGCGGGCGAGAAGGACAACGCGAAGGAATACCTCATGGCCCTGGACACCATCTGCTCGTTGCGTTTGTGCTCGAACGTGGTGGGGCAGTGGGCGGTGCAGACGGCGCTGGGCGGACGGCAATCCATCTACGATCTGACCAGCCCGGGTGGTCGCCTCTTTCAGGCGCGCAACGCCATCCTCAACGGGGTCAAGAACAGCAAGTACCTGCACGTCATTCCGCCTCGTGGGGCCATCTACGCCTTCGTGGGCGTGGACACGCAGAAGCTGCCCAACTTCGATGACGAGCGTTTCGCCCTGGATCTCCTGGAGCGCAAGCACGTGCTGGTGGCACCCGGCTCCAGCTTCAACGTGCCCTACCGCAACCGCTTTCGCGTCACCCTGCTTCCCGACGACAAGTCCATGGCCGAGGTCTTCGGCCGCATGGAAGAGCTGCTCGACGAGTACGCGGCGGCGGCGTAACCCGGGAACCCCGCGGGGTCCCCGGCCCTACCACTTCTCCACGCCCTCGTCGGCGGGCGGCTTGCTGGGCCGGTCGTCGACGCTGGGTCGCGGGCGCGGCCGCGAGCGGGGCTCGGACGGGCGCTCGCTGGGCGTGGGCTTCACCGCGCGGACACTCTCGGGCTCGGGCGCGGGCTTGGCCACGGGCTCGGCGACCGGCTCGGGGCTCGGGGCGCCCTGCACGGGCTTCTCGGGCACGGGGGCCGGCACGGGCTCGGCCGGCGCCTGAACGGGTTGCGTAACCGGGGCGGGATCCTCGGCCGGGGTCAGCGGGCGAGGCGCGCGCGCCGTGTGCTTGTCGTCGCCGCCGCGCCCGAGCACCAGGTACAGCAGCACGGCCACCGCGGCCACGGCGGCCACCGCACCACCGATGACCAGCCCCCGCCGCCGGTTCACCAGCAGGGTGTCGACGTGATCCACCGAATCCGACACGGGCGTGTAGGTCCGCTCCAGCGCGCCGTCGTCGGCAGCGGGCAGGATACGCGTTTCGTTGTGCGCGGGTGCCTCGGCCGCTCCATTCAGCACCAGCGTGGAGCCTGGCTTGGCGGTCAGGGCGGCCAGCAGCTCGGTCATGCTGGCGAACCGCTGGTTCGGGTCCTTGGCTAGCGCGCGCAGGATCGCCTGCTCGAACGCGGGTGGCACATCCGGGCAGAGCGCCGAGGGCGGCTCGGGCGGCGTCTGCATGTGCATCATCAGGATTTCGCCAAACCCCTCGCTGATGAAGGGCGGGCGGCCCACCAGCATCTCGTAGAGGATGATGCCGAACGAGTAGATGTCCGAACGGTGATCGATGGCGTCGCTGATGCCGCGGCACTGCTCGGGCGACATATAGGGCGGCGTGCCCATGAGCGAGCCCGTGCGCGTCTTCATGGAATCGCCCTTGGAGAAGTTACCGCGCAGCTTGGCGATGCCGAAGTCCAGGACCTTGACCCGCTCCTGCTCGGGTGCCAGGGGATCGGGGACCAGGAACAGGTTTTCGGGTTTGAGGTCGCGGTGGACGATGCCCTTTTGGTGGGCGGCGTCGAGGGCGGACCCGGCCTGCATGGCCAGGTGCAGGGCCGTCTCCGGCGACAGGCGACCGGCGCGCCCGAGGCGCTTGGCCAGGTTCTCGCCCTCCAGGTACTCCATCATCATGTAGGGAATGCCGTCGGGCAGGCGCCCCACGTCGACCACGTCCACGATGTTGGGGTGTCCGATGGCGTTGGCGGCTCGTGCCTCGTTGATGAAGCGCGAGATCAGCATTTCGTCGTCGGCGAACTCACCGCGCAGGACTTTGATGGCGGCCCTGCGTCCCATGACGACGTGCTCGGCCAGGTAGACCGCGCCCATACCGCCCTCGCCGATCAAGTGGCGTACTTCGTAGTTATTGATCTGGCGGCCGACGATATCCATCGAGCCGACAAGCAGAACCTGTCCTGGCGCTCAGGTCAAGGAGCGCCGAGCGCGTGCCATTCGTGACGACGCGTTACCGACATGGTCTTCCGTGCGACGGCTCGCGAACGATCCCATAAATGACTGGCGGGGACCGCGGCGTCGGCCCCTGGTGCAGAAAGGAGAACGTCATGCGCGTATCCGATCTGATGAGTCGCAACCCGGTGTTCTGCCAGTTCACGGATGACTGCGGGCTGGCCGCCAAGCTGATGTGGGACTTCGACTGTGGCGCCATTCCCGTGCTGGGCGAGGGGGGCAAGGTCAAGGGGATGGTGACCGACCGAGACATCTGCATGTCCTGCCAGATGCACAACTCCGCACCGGCGAGCCTGTCGGTGTCCGCGGCCATGTCGCACAACCTGTACTACTGCTCGCCCAGCGCGACGGTCGCCGAAGCGGAGCACATCATGCGTAACACGCGGGTGCGCCGTCTGCCCGTGCTGGACAGCCAGCAGCGGCTGGTGGGCATCCTGTCGCTGGCCGACATCGCCCGCGAGGCGGAACGCGAGCGGAGCCATTGGCTGAAGGACGTGCCGCGCGAGGAGGTCACGGACGTCCTGGGCGACATCTGCCAGCCCTGGAAGCCGAGCGCGGCGCGCGCGCATTAGGAGCTGGCCGAGGTGTAGTGGCGCAAGGCCCGTTTCCAGAGGGTGCGCGCCGCGGTGGCGAAGAGTAGGGCACCCACCAGGGTGAGTGCCGCGGGCAGAGCGCCCAGCGTGCCCAGGAGGGCCTGCGCCGGGTAAGTGGTCATGAGAGCCAGGGGGAAGACCGCGGTGAAGACGACGCGCAGGACGCCCTTGAAGACCTGAATGGGCCACCGGCCGGCGTCGAAGATGGAGATGAAGAGGTACGAGAGGTTGTCCACCTTCACCACGCGCAACGAGACGGCCACGATGAGGATCCAGATCGAATAGAGCAGCACCACGGCCACCAGGAAGAGCACGCTGCCCGCTGCCACCTGGGCTAGGTTGGGCGCGCGGCCGAGAAGGTGGAAGGCGTAGACCAGGATGGCCAGGCTGCCCAGGAAATCCACGATGCGCCAGGGTTCGAAGCGCGCCGTGGAGACGATGAATTGGGCGTCGGCCGGCTTGAGCAGAACGAAATCCAGAGTGCCCTTGCGCACGTCGTCGGTGATCGCGGTCAGGCTGGGGGTTACCGCGCCGTCGAGCACGGCCTTGAGCAGGGAGAAGAAGCCCACCACGACCAGGGCCTCGGGGTAGGTCCATCCGGCCACGCTGGCCCGCTTGCCAAACACGATGATGAGCGGAATGACCGTGATGGCCAGCCACAGCAGGGCCAGAGCGCCCTCGACCAGGAAGTCGAACCGATACTGCACCGACAGGGTCAGCGACGTGTGCAGCCGCACGGCCAGCAAGCGCGCATAGCGACGAAGCCGGTGCATCAGCCTCCGAACGCGGCGAAGCGCTTGAGCGCCGCGCGCCACATGAGCGCCGTGCCCGCCAGCAGGCCGGCGATGTAGAGCCACTGCACGCCCAGATCGCGCAGGGCCGCCGAGGTATCCTGCAGGCCCAGCATGGTTTCCACCGGGGAGCCCAGGATGTAGCGGAAGGGCAGCACGCGGGCTAGGGCGCGCACCCAGGCGGGCATGAGCTCGAGCGGGATGAGGTAGCCCGACAAAATGGCCTGCGCGCCTAGCCAGGCATCGAAGATGGACAGCGCGCTCTCCACGTAGGCGGCCAGCATGCCCACGATGGCCATGACCAGAAAAAGCAGCAGCCAGGCGCCGATCATGGCCGCCAGGGTGATGAGCAATCGCCCGGGCTCGTGCAAAGGAAGGCGCGGGCCAGCGACGACATAGAGGATCACCAGCAGCGGCGATGTGACCACCAGACGCAGGGGGATGGCTGCCATCTGACTGGCGCTGTGGGCCCACAGCGGGTGTATGGGACGCAGCAGGCGCACGGCCAGGGTGCCGCGCCGGATCTCCATGGTCAGCTCCCACACCAACCACGACCCCGTCACCACGCGCACGAACAGCATGCCCACGTAGTAGGCCACGAAGTCGCGTTGGTCGAAGCGGCCCACCGGCCCGTCGGCGGCCACCGCGGTCCACAGGGCCATCATGACCAGCGGCATGTTGATGGTCAGCACCCAGACCAGGAACTCGGCCCGGTAGGCCAGCATCTCGGCCATGCCCACACGAAAGAGCGTGGGGTAGGCGCGCAGGAGGCGGCCGGCGCTACGCAGAAGCTCCCTCATTCGCCACTCACCGTCGTGCGCACGCCGCCCGTCAGCAGCTCCTGCATGATCTCCTCGAGCGGCGGATCCTCGACGGAGATGTCGGCCACGGAGAGTTGCTCCAGGGCGGCCCGCACGGCTTCGGTGACGTGCGCGGCGGGCACGGCCAGCACGGCCTTCAATTCGGAGTGGTGCACCACCGCGGGCGCGTCCCCGTTGAGGCTGCGCTGCAGACGTTCGAGCTGCCCCGGCGCGGGTAGCGACATGAAGTGCATGGTGATGCGCTTTTCTGGACGAATGCGTCGGGCAAGCTCTTTCAGATCGCCGTCGTAGATCAGGTGGCCCTTGTCGATGACGATCACCCGCGGGCACAGGGCCGCCACGTCGGCCATGTAGTGGCTGGTCAGCAGCACGGCCGCGCCCGTGGATTCGTTGTAGTGGCGAACGAAGCTGCGCACTCGCGCCTGCATGGCCACGTCAAGACCGATGGTCGGCTCGTCGAGGAACAGGACGCGCGGCCGGTGCAGCAGGGCGGCCACCAACTCGCACTTCATGCGCTCGCCGAGCGAAAGCTGACGCGTGGGCTTGCCGATGATGGGGCCCACCTCGAGCAACTCGACCAACTCCTTTTGCGTGGCCTCTGCTTCGCGCCGGGGCAGATCGAACAGGGCGCGGTTCATGGCGAAGGTCTCCGCGGGCGGCAGGTCCCACAGCAGTTGCTGCTTCTGGCCCATGACCAAGGTGATCAGGCGCAAGAAGTCGGGCCGCCGCTGCTGAGGTACGAAACCCTGCACGCTCACGCTCCCCGACGTGGGATACAGCAAGCCCGACAGGGTCTTGAGCGCCGTGGTCTTCCCGGCGCCGTTGGGCCCCAGAAATCCAACACGCTCGCCGGGAGCGATGTGGAAGCTGACGTCGGAAAGCGCGGCCACGTTCTCGTAGCGCCGATGGAGCACCGAGCGCAGGGCGGCCACCAGACCGGCGGGGCGGCGGTGCACGCGGTAGGTTTTGGAAAGGTTGCGAGCCTCGATCACGTCGATATCCGTCGTAAGGTTACCAACCAGTTGCGCTTGGCGCCCGTTGTCGTCTGAGCCAGGCTTATTTATGGGCTTCGTGGTGCAGTGGCTGCTGAGCTCGCTGGGGCTGGCGGTGGCGCGGCGGCTGGTTCCGGGGGTGCGCGTGGACTCCGCGGCGGTGTTGGTGTTGGCCTCGTTGGCCCTAGGCCTGATGAACGCCACCGTGCGTCCCTTGCTGCTCCTGCTCACCTTGCCCTTGACCGTTTTCACCATGGGGCTGTTTCTCCTGGTGGTGAACGGCATCGCCTTCGCGCTGGCGGCGGCCCTGGTACCAGGCTTCTCGGTTTCGTCATTTGGCGCAGCGGTTGCGGGGGCCCTGGTCGTGTCCCTGGTTTCGGTCGTCGTGACATGGTTCATCACGGGACCGTGGTGGCGCTGAGGTTCCATGCAGAACTCCGACGTCTCTCGTTTGCTGGCCGAGATGGCGGACCTTTTGGATCTTTGTGGCGAGAGTCCGTTCAAGGTGCGTGCCTACCGGCAGGCGGCCCAGGCGGTGGATGGGCTGGCCCGGCCGGCGCGCGAGATGTGGAACAGCGGCGAGCTGAAGACCGTGGCCGGCATCGGCAGCCGCATGTTCACGCATATCGGCGACATCCTGGAACGTGGCGACTTCCCCGAGCACCGCGAGATGGCGGAACGTATGCCTCCCGGCCTGCTCGAGGTCATGAAGATCGAAGGCGTGGGGCCCAAGACTGCGGCCGCGGTGTGGAAGGCGCTCAACATCAACGACGTGGACGAGCTGGAGGCGGCCTGTCGCAGTGGACGCATCTTGGATGTTCCGCGCATGGGAGCGGCGCGCGTGCACGCCCTGCTGCTGGCCATCGAACGCCATCGAGCCCGGCGTGGGCGGACGCCTCTACACGAGGCGCTGGATCGCGCCCAGGGCCTGTTGACCGAGTTGCGGCGTGTGCCGGGCGTGGCGGCCGCTGAGGCCGCGGGCAGCCTGCGCCGACGACGGGAAACGGTGGGCGACGTAGATTTGCTGGTGGCTGCCACCGACGCGGAGGCCATCGCCCGACGCGTACGGCAGCTTCCCGGTGTGGCGGGCGTGGTGGCCGAGGGCCCCACCAAAACCTCGCTGCGCCTCGGCTCGGGACTCCAGGTCGACGTTCGCGTGGTGCCGCCCGAGGCCTTTGGGGCGGCCCTGCACTACTTCACGGGCAGCAAGGAGCACAACATCGCGTTGCGCACGCGGGCCGTGCGCCGCGGGATCAAGCTCAACGAGTACGGGGTCTTCGACCGCGAGGACCACCGGCTGGGTGGCCTGCACGAGGAGGATGTCTTTCGCGCGGTGGGCTTGCCCTTCATCGCCCCCGAGTTGCGTGAGGGCGCGGGCGAGATCGAGGCGGCCGAGGCGGGGCAGTTGCCTCGGCTGATCGAGGTGGACGATCTGCGCGGCGATTTGCATGTGCACTCCAACGCCTCCTCCGACGGGCGCTCGACCCTGGCCGAGATGGCAGGGCAGGCCCGGCGCCTGGGTCGACGCTATCTGGCCATCACGGATCACTCGCGCTCGCGGCCGCTCGGCCTCAGTGCGGAGCAGCTCATGGCGCACGCCGAGCGTGTGCGCACATTCAGCCGCCAGCACGGCGACGAGCCGCGTCTGTTGGCCGGCATCGAGGTGGACATCCTGAACGACGGCAGCCTGGATTTGCCGCGCGAGATCCTGGCGGGCCTGGACTGGGTGGTGGCCAGCATCCACAGCCGGCTGCACGATCCGCCCGAGCGCCTCACCGAGCGCCTGCTGGCCGCAATCCGCTCGGGCGTGGTGGATGTCATCGGTCACCCCACGGGGCGACAGCTCGGCGGGCGCGACCCCTACGAGTTCGACTTCGATCGCGTGCTACAGGCGTGTCGCGACGAGGGCGTGGCTCTGGAGGTGAACGCCATGCCCGATCGCCTCGACCTGAACGATCGCATGTGCCGCCAGGCCGCCGAGCATGGCGTGAAGCTGGCCATCTCCAGCGACGCCCATCACGAGAGCCAACTCGGCAACCTCTTCTTCGGGGTCTGGGTGGCTCGCCGGGGCTGGCTGCGCAAGCAAGACGTGCTCAACACCTGGGATTGGCCCGCGTTACGAGCTTGGCGGCGGCGGCGCTGAGCTGAACAGCCTCGCTGGGGCGATTGACGCGAAGGGAGCTGGAACGGAGACGCTTCAGTCGGCCCCGCAACCCTCCGACCTGATGGATGTGTCCCCTGCGGGCGACACTCGGGAGTCTGGTGCCAGACGAAAAATTCTACCGCGATCTCATCGACAACTTGCATGACGGGATCTACTTCGTCGATCGAAATCGCATCATTACCTACTGGAACAAGGGCGCCGAACGCATCACCGGCTATTCGGCGGAGAAGGCGACCGGGCGTCCGTGTCGGGACAACATCCTCAACCATGTCACCAGCAACGGTGTTGAGCTCTGCGGAGAGCAATGCCCTCTGGCTGCGGTCATGAAAGACGGCGTTCCGCGCGAGGCCGAGGTCTATCTGCACCACGCGGACGGCCACCGCGTCCCGGTATTCGTGCGTGCGACGCCACTCCGGGATGCGGAGGGTGCGATCCTCGGTGCGATCGAGACCTTCAGCTCCAACTCCAACGCGGATTCGGCCCGGCGCCAACTGAACGAAATGCGCCGTGTGGCATTCACTGATGACCTCACGGGCATTGGCAACCGCAAGCATCTGGAAGGTCGATTGTCCGCCGCCATCGCCGAGTTCGAGCGAAGCGAAGCGAGGTCCGCGCTTCTCTTTGTGGACGTGGACAGATTCAAGGCGATCAACGACACCCACGGACACGAGGTGGGCGACCAGATTCTGCAGATGGTGGCCAGGACTGTCCGGCACGCTTTGCGTGCCACCGACACGACCGGCCGCTGGGGCGGAGACGAGTTCCTCGCCATCCTCAACGACGTCCCGGATGGCGGGACACTTCTGCGCATTGCCGACAAGCTGCGCATGCTCGTCGAGAACTCGAGCTTGCGCGTGACTGGAGGCTCGCTCGCCGTCACCGTCTCGATCGGTGGAACGCCGATCGCCGAGGGCGACACCGCCGAAACCTGGGTCCGCCGCGCCGACATGCTGATGTACCAGAGCAAGAACAACGGTCGAAACAAGGCAACCGTCGAATAGCAATGGCACGCGAGGCCATCGGGGGCATGAGGGGGCTTCGGGGACGAGCGATTCAGTCCCCGATCCGCACGATCTGCGGCTTACCATCCACCAGCGCGACACAGATCTCGATGGGCTCGAACGCATCGCCGGCCGACTTGCGGCGGATGTGGATCATGGGGTCCCCGGCCACGACCAGCCGGTACTCCTTGCCTTCTCGCACCGGCATGAGCTCCACCTGACGCGCATCCACCGGCTTCAGCGCCGAGTCCGTGAACAGCTTGTCGAATTCCTGGCGAACCTCACGCTTCATCTCCTCCTCGCTGGTCCCGGCGGGCGCGCGCGTCTTGGCCAGGGGAAGCAACTCGGTCGCGAAGGCCGCGCCGTTGCGCTCCTGGTACATTTTGAGCAGATTCCGGCCGTAGGTCAGCAGGACCTCGCGATCCCGATCAGACAGCCCCGCCGCGGGCTTGTCGTCGGCCTTTTTGTGCCAACGCGCCAGCCACCTGACGGTGAATACCTTCTTCTTGGCGGCCCGGATCGCCTCCGCGTCCCAAGCCAGCGACAGCACGTTTCCCCGGGCCAGGGTATCCACCACTTGGTCCTCAGAGGCGCCCACCACGTTCAGCGAAACCCACGGGTCCTTGCCCAGGGAACTCAACTTGAGGGTGATGGTGTACGGCTTGGCCCGCCCCGAGCCGCTTAGCGAGATCGCACTCGTCAGGCCGTGCGTCCCGTCCCCTGACAGCATCTCCTCCGCCTTCCCGTTCACCAACGTCGTGACCTTGCAGTCCCGGGCATTCAGGTTCACCTGGTAGACGTCATAGGCAGGCGCCGCCTCCTCGGCTCGCGCCGCAGCGCTGGTGGCCAGGATCAGGATCAACGGCAGGGCAGACGAAGGAATAAACATCATTGCGATTGGGCATCGCACCCGAGGCCGGCAAAGTAAAGCGGGACTCTCGCGAGACTGACCGCCTCGCATCGAGCCCCTCTCGACCGTTGTCAGAAACACCCCCGCTCTGCCAACGGACGGAATGAATCCCGTAACGGTTTTCGAACCGGTCTCTTCGCGAATCGCAGCCCGCGCGCCGAGGCGCCGAGGAACGGTACGAGAGGATTCTGGCATCCGATCTGGGCGTCGCCAGCGGAGACTCCAGGCACGCCGGCGGGCTGGGCACGGCTTTCTCGATCTGGCGAGCGCCCAACCCGCGCCCGAGCGCGCGTGGAGCGAGTCTGTGTTCCGGGTTCGGTCTGGACCAAAGCCGTAACTAGCCCGCTGTGTCTATGCGGCATAGACTCTCGACCTCTCCGCGGGCGGCAGTGTGGGAGGTAGCCCAGCTGGCGGCGGTGGTCAGGGCGGCACCTCATCGGGCGGCGGCGGCCGCGTCGCAACCGGCGGTACAGGCGCGGGCGGCGCTGGGGCGGGCGGGAATGCGGGGGGAAGTGGCGGCTCACGTTCCGGAGGCACTGTCGCGGCGGCGTCGGATTCCTCGGGCTGTTCGTGCCGGCTGACCGCCTCCCCGGGCCACGACGGACTGCTCGCCCCGCTCGGCTTGCTCGGCCTGCTCATCGGGCGGCGCGCGTGGCGAAGCCGGGGCCATGAGTGACGCGCGAACGACCGACGCTTAGGACCGGTCGGAACGCTGGGCCGCTTCGCCCTGTGTGAGGCGGCCCGCCGATGGCACACCTGTGGTCCTGCCGCAAGCCGATCCCGCGGGACACAGCGAGATCCAGTCGCCCGAGAGCGCTACACCGAAGGTTCGTACAACATAGGCTTGCTCCTGGAGCGACTGAGAGTCCTCCAGCTTCCCCTTCCAGGTTTGCATTCAGGGGCAGCGAGTTCATGTTCCCCTCGAGGTTCGTCCAGCCGACCCGGTTGCGGACGCCGCGACGACCCAAGGGATCGGCGGCCTCCTGTGGAACGACCTCGAGGACGCATGCAAGGGCCCTGTTGCTTGGGACCTCACGACGGGGAGAGGGCCAATGCCGTCGTCCGGGCACCAAGAGTAAGATGGAAGGCCTGCCATTTCCGGCGGCGACCAGGAGCATCGATGAGGGAACAAATTGGAAAGCTGTCTCGGTACTCGGCGCTGGTTGGGCTTGCATTGTTGTGGGGTGCGGGCTGTGATTCGCGTGGAGCTGGGGCCAACCAGGGGACAGGCGGTGCGCGGGCGACGGGCGGCGTCTCTGAGAGCGTCCCTGGGTCCAGCGCGGGAGCCGGTGGTACCGTGCCTGCGGGTAGGGGCGGTTCGGGCCCCGTGGTCAACGGCGGTGCCTGGGCAGGCGAGACCGGCGCACCATCCGGGACGGCCGGCGTGGGGGGCACTGGGGGCGCCCAGGCCACGGGCGCGGGTGGAACCGGCGGCTCAAGCACCGGCACGGCACGGGACGGCGGCTCAGCCGGGCAGGGTGGCTCACCGGACGGCGGAGCCTTTTCCGGAGCCTGCGAGGCCGATTACACCTGGCCGCCCTACAGCCCCACCATCGCCTACGACTACGTGGACGAATACGGAACGCTGACCCCGCCCAGTAAGCTGTCAAAGGACTGCAACAGCATCGCGGGCTCGTACAGCAAGGATTGGTGGGCGTTCTACTACGGGACCAACAAGAACGCGCTGGTGACCTCGGCGGCGTGGATTCCCATGGTCGATCGTTTCAACGCTGATTTCGCGTACATCTCGGACACCATGCGCTGGCCACGCGATTCGCGGGCGCGCGCTGGCTACTACAGCGCCATCTATCTCTTCGGCTCGGGCCTGTGCACCGACAGCGCCTCGAACACGGAGCTGGGCGGCTGGCAGAGCAGCGTGGGCGGGCACCCGATGGTGCTGGCCTCGTACTACCCGGTGTACAGCTTCGATCCCGCCTGCACCTACAAGGACAAGACCAGCCAGCAGGGCGCCATGATCCACGAGGGCATCCACGCCATCCTGGCCAGCATGCCCGGTTGCAAGAACGCCTGCTGGTTTCAGGAGGGCGGCAACACCTGGCTGCAGGCCACCATGGAGGGCAAACGCGGCGGTGGCGCGCCCACCGAGATGGGATTCCTGAGCGCAGGCGCGGCGCTGGCGCCCTTCATGCCCATCGAGTGCTACTCGGGCTGGCTGCAGGACGACAGCTTTGGCGGCCCTTGCGCCGAGCGCGTGAACATGACCGGCTCCGACGGCAAGCAGATCTGCACCTGGCGCAACCTCCTCGGGGGCAACCAGTACGGCGAAACCTTCCCTCACGCCCTCGAGGTCATCCTGGGCGAGAAGAGCATCGCGTGGATCTGGCGCTACGCCAACAAGAGCGGCCGCGTGCTGCAAGATCTGGCCGAGGTGGCCACTGGTATCGGCGTCACACAGACCCGCCGCCTGATCCAGGAATACCGCGCACGCCAGGCCTTTGGCGACTTCGGCATGTGGAAGGCGGCCTACAAGAAGCTGCTCAACGACAACTGGAAACTCTCCGTCAAGGCCGAATGGCAGCCGTCGTGGAAGACCCCCGACCCCTGGAGCGCGACCTGCTACGTGGCGACCACCCAGAGCGGCAGCACCCTGACCCCAGAGGCCCGGACCTTGCCGGGTTGGTCGGGTGCGAACCAGATCCCGCTGACCCTGGCCCCCGGGGCTAAATGACCGACCGTGATCCGAGATCACGGCGTAAGTGGTTGAAAATGTGGGGGCAATTCCTGATTGTGAAGTTGCAAGACAACAGCAATCCGGAGGAAGCCCCCACATGGCGAGAGTACCGCGA
>JAEXQJ010000241.1 GCA_023438785.1 Pseudomonadota bacterium | reverse complement strand
GCTGATCCCTTCGCCACGCTGCCAATCACGCCCGTTTCGGTCGATCCAGTGGTGGCACAGGAGTGGGTTTGAACTGCGCGGCGCAAGTCCCTCTGCGACGATCGGGGCGAACCTGTCCATCGGCGCCGAAGCGGCGACGCGGCCCTGCTCTGGCGGCCAAGGGCCGTCGATGAGAAGGGCGGGCAAAGCCCGCGCTGGAACCCTCTCGGGTTCCGGCCCACGTTTGGAGTGGAGGTGGCGATGGAGAAGTACAGAGGCTCTTCGGACATCACGGCGGGCGGCACCCAGATTCGGCCGGGAATGATCGTCTACAGCGCCGATGGCGAAAAGGTCGGCAAGGTGGTGGGACGGGAGGACGGCGCCTTCGTGGTGGAAAAGGGCTTCTTTTTCAAGAAGGACTACCTGTGTCCTTTCGACCAGGTCAAGAGCATCTCGGGCGACGAGGTGACCCTTGGGCGCACGATGGGCGAGTTGCGCGAGTTGCCGAGCGACTACTGGGAGGGGCAGCCGGTGAGCCCTGGTGCGGGTCACACGGGGACGCCCGCCACCGGCATCACCGAGGAGACCCGGATGCCGCTCTCCGAGGAGCAAATAACGGCCGAGAAGACCAGGCGAACTGCCGGTGAGGTGGAGATCAAGAAAGAGGTCAAGACCGAGACGAAGCACGTCGAGGTGCCGGTGAGGAAGGAGCAAGTCACGGTCACCAGCACGCAGGTCGACAGGCCCGCCGCACCGGGCGAGGCGAGCTTCAAGGAGTCCACGGTCACCGTTCCCGTCGAAGAAGAAGAGGTCGAGATCCACAAGCGGCCCGTGGTCCGCGAGGACTGCCTTTGTGCCGGCCCCCGGCACGCATCGGAGCTGACGCCTTCGCCGGTTGGCGCCCAGCCCCCCCTTGAGTCTGGCCTCGAAGCGATGGGGGCAAACGTGGCGCCCGCAGTCGGCGTGTTGAATCGATTGTCGAGCGCAGCCTCCACGAGATCGGGTCACTGTCTGGCACCAACTGCATCCTGATCATCGTCGCTTTCGCGAACGCGCGAACGCCCGGCCAGTTCGGACGACGACTCCCGGCGGCGGGGCCAAGTACCTGACCGCGGCGTCTGCGCGCTCGGCAATCAGAAGTGGGCCCAAGGGCATCGAGCCGCACCATCACATGGACCGCGGCCGAGGACCGCGAAGGAGCAGCATGCATTTCCTTGCCGGAGCCGTCGCCCTGCACGCGGCGGCGCATCAGCCCATCAGGCCCTCCGCGCTTCAGCCTCCGTGGAGTAGCGCAGCTCGTACAAGTCCACCACGTTGCGGGTGTCTTTGTCCTCGACCGCCCTGGAATAGAAGACGGCGACCAGACCGGTGCAGGGGCCAGCCCACCGGCGGTTTTGCCGCCATTGGGCGCGGTATTCCTCGGGAAGGCCGAAGGCGGATACCCAGCGAACGCTTTCTCTGCACCGAGGGCGACAGACACTCGAACCGGGGCGGGACTTGCCTCGCTCAGTTGGGTATCATGGGGACGTGACCACGGCGGAGATCATTGCGGCGAAAGCCAAGGCGCTGCCTCCCGAAGCGCAGCGCGAGATCCTCGATTTCGTCGAGTTCTTGCAGGATCGGGAAAGGCGACGTACGTCGCACCGGAGTCTGTGCGGCGCATGGTCGGACTTGGGCGTGGACGTGTCCGGGGAGGAGATCGACGAAGCGCGACGCGAAGCCTGGGGTGATTTCCCCAGGCGAGACATCTGATGGGCGTGGTTCTCGATACCCATGCCCTGGTTTGGTACCTGCTCGGGTCGCCACGCTTGTCCGGCACGGCGAAAGCCCGCATAGACGCCGCCCTCGCTTCTGGCGAGACGCTCTTCGTGTCGGCCGTGACTCTTGTCGAGCTGGTCTACCTGGTGGAGAAGGGACGGCTTCCCGCTGTCGTAGCAGAGCGAATGTCGGCGCTCCTCGACGACGCGGGTTCTGGGCTGGTCGTGGCGCAACTGGACCGAGGGACCGCCGACGCCGTGGCCCGTGTACCCCGAGATACTGTACCGGACATGCCGGATCGGATCATCGCTGCGACCGCGCTGTATCTCGGCATGCCCCTCGTAACGAGGGACGGCAAGATCCGCGCGGCCGACCTGGAAACGATCTGGTAGAGGCCGCCACCACCACATTCGGCCGCGAAGGCGCCTTGGCCAGCTGCGGATCAGACCTCCAGCAGATCCCGTCCGGTGCCAAAACTCGATCTCACCCCTCAAGCGGCTTCCCGGCAATAAAAGCTGAGCAGACCGCCGAGCCGTTCCCCAGCTGCGAACCAGAGCATTCCAGACTTTCGGACGCGCAGTTGCAACAGGCGCGAAATTGCAGAAGATTCCGCGTCTGGCTCGGTTGCGTGGGATCTTGGCTGAAGCGACCATGGCCCCATGCCTGCCACTGCCTGCCGCCGGGCCTACGACCACCGAATGCGCGACTTGGTCTGCGAAGAGCGTGCCCCGGGGCTCTTTCAACATCTCGGTGTTCCACGCTCGACTGCGGTCAGTTGGATGCGCCGGGGTCCTCGGCCCGTCGTCTCTGCCGATGTCCTCACCTTGGGTTCTGCCGAGCTGCAAGCCGAAGTCCTCGCCCTTCGGCGCCGAGTGCGGTTCCTCCTCGCCATTGTCCGGCTGGCCTTCCCTCTGGTCCGGCTGTCCAGCTTCCGACTCGACTCGCAACGCGTGCCCGACGGCAGAAGCAAGCGCTCGCTCCTGGCCGCCATTGCGTCCGCTCAGAAGACCATCCCGCTCACCGTCGCCTTGCGCGTACTGCGGCTCCCGCCGGCCAGGTTCCATGCCTGGCGCAACCTCGCGGACGACTGCGCACTCGACGATCGGCCGAGCTGTCCGCGCACCACTCCGACGCAGCTCACGGCCAAGGAGGTCACGACCATCGGTAACATGGTCCAGGATCCCGCCTTCCGGCACATGTCCCTCCGCGCCCTCGCTCTGCACGCGCAACGCACTGGTCGCGTCTTTGCCGCCGTATCCACGTGGACTCGCCTCGTTCGCGACCACGGTTGGCTTCGACCCAGACGCCGTCTCTACCCTCCGAAACCCAAACAGGGCATTCGCGCTTCCCGGCCGAACGAATACTGGCATATCGATGTCACGGTCATCCGGCTGCTCGATGGGACCCGCACCTATTTGCACGCGGTAATCGACAACTTCAGCCGTCGCATTCTGGCCTGGAAGCTCGCGCTCCACCTCGAACCGCAGACCACGTGCGAGATTCTCACCGAGGCAGCGAAGGGACTTCCTTTGGACGGCGAAGCGGCCAATGTCGTCGCCGACTCCGGTGTTGAGAACGTGAATGGTGAGGTCGATGCCCTGCTCGGCCTCGGCCAACTCCGACGCGTGCTCGCTCAGGTGGAAGTCGGATTCTCCAACTCCATGATCGAGGCGTTCTGGCGATCCCTCAAACACGGCTGGTTGTATTTGCACGAGCTCGACTCGTCCGCCGCGCTTGAAAAGCTGATCGCCTTCTATGTCGAACAGCACAACACCGTCATTCCGCACGCCGCCTTCTCCGGCCAAACGCCCGATGAGATCTATTTCGGGCGCGGCGATCAAGTTGTGGTCGACCTTGCCGCCGGGCGCGCACGCACCAGAGAGGCGCGACTCAAATCCAACCGAGAGATCTCCTGCGAGACTTGTCGCCCCCCGCAACAGCCGCCCGGATTCTCTCCCTGTAGTTTCGGGCGTGTTGCATTTGCACGACCAATTGTCGGAAATGTCATAATTCACAGCTGCGCGAACGCTACCGCATCAGGCTTCATCCCTGTCCCGTCGCCAACCGCGCATTGTCCTGCGAGGCATGCCTCGGCCAAGAGGGCGCTCGCCCGCAAGCGCGGAATCCGCCGTGATTTCATGGGCGACGCTGTTGCGTACGCGGTTCTTCGGAATGTCTGCGTTCGCAGCAGGGCAGCCGACTTTGCTCGGCCGCACGAGGTGCGCACCACCAGCCTGACCGCGACTTGGGCGTGATACGGTCAGGTTCGGAGGCGTGAACGATGCCGAACCTGCCGATGATGAAGACCGAGCGGACCATTCAGGGGCGCCCAGGGCGCGTATTCACGGGCGGGCGGGGGCAAGCCCTTCTGTTGATACATGGAGGATGGGGCGGCGCCGAGTTTCACTGGAGCCGGGTCTGGGACGCGTTGGCGACCAGATACCGAGTTGTCGCTCCTGACCTCCCGGGACTCGGTGCGATCGAGCAGCCCGCCCTGGGCAGCATCGGCGAGTACGCCGCTTGGCTCGTCGCGCTCCTCGACGAGCTCGGCATCGACCGAGCGTGGTGCGTTGGCAACTCTTTTGGCGGCGCAGTATCGTGGTCGTTCGCTGGACGCTATCCTGAGCGTTGCGCAGGATTGGTGCTGGTCAACGGGTTCCCCGTCCCACGCACGCCGGCCTGGCTCCGGCGCCTCGGACGACGCCGATTCTTCCGCTACCCGCTGAGCGGGATCGTGGGAAGGGTCTCCTATAATCCGAAGCTCGTCGCTTCGGCGTTTGCAGCGCCCGAGCACGTGCCGGAGGATCTCTCCAGGCTTATTCGAGACGAGTGGAGACTCATGGTTCCGCGCTTCGCCGACATCCTGGTCGCGGGCGACGGCGCGCCACCGCCGGTCGTGCGGCCCTGGCTCCTCTGGGGCGCCGCAGACCGACTGCCAGGAACAGGCCGCGAGCGCGCCTACAAGCTGCAACGAAAACTCCCTGGAGCGACACTCCGATTGTTGGATAACGCCGGGCACTTCCCCCAGCTCGAAGTCCCGGAGGCGTTCGTTGGCGCAGTCGGAGAGATCGTCAGCTCCTGATGCCGAAGGAGGTGCGTGGCTTCAACACCAGCACCT
Organism: Pseudomonadota bacterium; assembly: GCA_023438785.1. Classification (GTDB taxonomy): domain Bacteria; phylum Myxococcota_A; class Polyangia; order Fen-1088; family Fen-1088; genus Fen-1137. Next base: position 10,475 of record JAEXQJ010000241.1, on the reverse strand, counting down.
GCCCCTACGAGATGAGTCGCCCGCGCCGAGGTTCGGCGTTACCCTCTCGCAGAAGAGCGCGTACACCAGGCTGCCCTTGGCCAGCTCGAGGTCGCCGGTGAAGAGCAGCGCCAGCCGTGCTGGCTGCCATTCGCATCCGCGCGGAATCGTAGCCGAGAGTCCTCTCTCCAGGCAGCTCGACTGGCTACACCAGACGTGGTCGAAGAGAAGCGTGCCGGCCCTCAGCCGAATCACCATCGGCCGCTTCGAATCGAGGAATCGGTCAACGGATCCGAGTCAACAGCAACGTTGTCGCGGACACGACGAAGCCGATCACGGTCAGAACTGTGCTCGGAGGGTTTCATGTCGACTATCGCAGGGACGCGTGATCCTCGGTTTCCGCGCGGATGAGCATGGTAGCCAGCACGGGACACCACACGAATCATCGAAGCTGCCGATGCCTCCCGGTTCTCGTAGCGCAGGCGTTAGGGAACCGCGGCGGTGTCTGGGCAAAGCTGGGCATGCTTGAGCGGGCGTTGGCGAACTACACACGCCTCATCGATCTGCCCGAGGCTCCCGTGGAGTACGTCGCCCAGTCGCTACTCCAGCGTGGTTTGAGCTGGGGAAAGATGGGCGCCATCGACAAGGAGCTGGCCGACTACGCGCGCATCGTCGGGCTTCCCGGGGCGCCGGTGGACCTGGTGGCTCAAGCGTTGTGGAATCGGGGCCTGTTGTGGAAGCAAGTGGATGAAATCGAAAACGAGATGGCCGACTGGACCCAACGTGTCGGCATCACGTCGGCACCCCGAAATTCGCGGGGATCAGTTAGGCCGCCCGGAAGCGCGGAATCCGCCGTGATTTCTTGGGCGACGCTGTTGCGTACGCGGTCCTTCGGAATGTCTGCGTTCGCAGCACGCTCCCCGGTGGGGGGCGGCCCCTGTGTCGAGAACACAGGCCGGACCTGCTGGTTTTGTGTGTGAGCTGCCAGGGGCTGGGGCATTGGGAATGCCTGGACATCTGCTCGGAAGGGAACTGTCACGAGTGCGTGAACGGCTTCTGGAGACTGACGTCGCTAGATTGTCCTCGGAACTGCCCGATAGACGGAGGCTCTGCCGCCCGAGCAGATGGCCGCAATGATTGCTCCGGCTGACAGTTGATGGCTTTGCGCCGCCGAGTCACGCGCGCACGACGGCTGCTGGGCAACCTGGCGCGACGCCTGCGCGACGACCATGCTGCCAACGACACCCGGCGCTGGTCGGCCTCGACCTCGTTGGGAGTACGATATTCGTTGCGTGAATGCAACCGGGTTGCGTTGTAGTAGCCCTCGATGAACCTGAACATCTCGGGTTCGGCGTCGGCGACGGTGCGCCAGGTGTTCGTTGCGGGGCCTTCGAATTCCAGCGTCGAGAAGAAGCTCTCGGCCACGGCGTTATCCGAGCAATTACCTTTGCGGCTCATGCTCTGGATTGCGTGGGCATCACGGAGAATCTTCCGGAGGCCACTGGCTGCGAATTCTGAGCCACGATCCGAGTGGAAGATGAGCCCGGCACCTGGACGCGAGCGGCGAGACCGCGCGGTAAGGCGGTTGATGACAGCTCGGCGTCGAGGCAATCTGCCATGGCCCAGCCAACGACTTTTCGCGAGTACAGGTCGATGATGACCACCAGGAAGAGGAACCCGGTGATCACTGGCAAATAGGTGGTGTCCGCCACCCGGACGCGATTCGGCGCCGCAGCCGTGAAATTGCGGGCCAGGATGTTCGGCGCGATCGGCTCGCGGTGCTTCGAGTCCGTGGTCGTTCGCCAGCGCCGCTTTTGCCGTGCTACGAGGCCTTGTCGAGCCATCGACGCTGCGACTCGCTTCCGACTGGTGCGCAGGCCATCCGTTCGCAGACGACGCTATATGCGTGGCGAGCCGTAGCGTCCGCGGCTTTCGGTGAACGTGGCCTTCACCTGCACGTCGATGCTCTGTTGCTGGAGGACACGCGCCGATGGCTTGCGCGTGGGAAACGCATGGTGACCGGAGCGGGAAAGCCCGAGGGCTCGGCACATCAGCGCCTTCGGGTAGTGAGCCTCCTCCGCCGCAACGAGCTCGAAGCTCATTTTCCGCTCCTGGCGAAGAAGGCTGCAGCTTTTCGGAGGAAGTCCCGCTCCATCGTGACCGTCTTCATCTCCCTCCGCAGCCTCGCCAACTCCGCGCGTTCCTCGCTCGTCAGAGGCCCGTGCGGGTCGCGCTTCTGGTCGATGCCGGCCTGCTTGACCCAAGCCCGCATCGCCGTCTCGGTCAGATCCAGTTCCTGCGCGACCTGCCCGATGCTCTTGCCGCTCGTGCGCACCAGGCCCACGACCTCGGCCTTGTACTCTCACGTGAAGCTCCGTCTTTTCCTTCGTGCCATGGATGCCCCCATCGTATCGGAGGCGTCCACTAAACTGGGGCAAGGTCACTCGCCCGTCGCACCCTGCTGAGCCCGAGCTCAGATCGCGGACAGCCCCTACTGAAGGGTCCGTATCGCCTTCGCGAGATCCGGCCGCTCCTTCTTCAGTACCGCAAACGCCTGGGCCATGGCCTTCATATGGCGCTCCCCGTGCTGCTCAAAGGCCTGAATCGCCGGCGGTACATCGCCTGGACGATCCGCGAGCAAGACATCCAAGACCTCAAGCGCCTGGGCAATATCCTTTCGTGCCTTGGACGCGAAGGCAACCGGACGACGTTGCGAGACAACCAGCTTGTGTACGGCGAAGCGCGCTGGTGACGGCACGTTCACCAGGGTCCCGTCGCCACCGAGCAGAACGCCCTTCTCAGGCGCTTCGAGCAGGTATTCGAGCAACTCCAGCGGATGCGCTGCTGCGTTCCAGCGAGGAATGAACACCGGTGCGTCGGACGTCCCTCGCTTGGGGCAGAGCAAGTCCACACGCAACGCTTGGCCGCGCACCTTGAAGGATGTCGCGGGGCTTTTCGGGTCGAGGGGTGGGACGGGCAGGAATCCCATCTTCAGGCTTTCGATGACCGCGGGAACATCCACGGGCTCGTTCGAAATCGCCACGTCGATGTCGCGTTCGTCGGCGCCGACGTCCACGTCTTGGGTTCGCAGGGCTCCGCCGGCCCAGCGAACGCCGAGCAGGTTCCCCAACACGGCGAAGGCGTGCGTGCCGACCAGAACGCCTCCGGCCGAAAACAAACCCGCCTCCGCCAATCCGGCGATGACCCGCGCGGAAGGCGCGTCCGCCACCGCTGCGCCGCCCGCCCGAAGCTGTGCGACCAGGCGCCGCGTTCGGTCCCTATCCTCGGCGAGGGACGCACGCTCCCGGTCAAAACGCTGCGCCAATCGATCCAGGGTCGTCGAGCTTCTGCCCAAGTAGAACTGCCGTGTCTTCCCACCGGGCAGTGACGCCTGGTAGTAGACGTAGGTCTCCCCCTTCACCTTCTTGCGCGTGAACGTCCCGGGCAGAAGCCCCAGCGACCGCGTGGCCTGCACCCCGAGCTGGTGCTCCAGCAACTCGGCATACAGCGTCTGAGTCTCGAGCGGCAGCCGTTGGAACATGCTTATACGTAGATTGTCACACGTCTGCGTATAACTCCATCGTCGAGGTGCGTATCGGGCTTTCAGGCCTGTGGCTTCACCACAGAGCCGCGGTGGACTCGGCCGGCTACTTCAGCGCATACCGGCCCGCCGGTCGCCCCATCGCCATGAGGCGGGCATTTCCGTTGGGAAGTGTCCGTCCGCCGGTCCGCCCTGGGCTGAGGCCGCACTGGACGCCCGGACTGGTGCAGCCTCGATCGGATGGCCAAGCGGGCGAACCGAGTTGAATTCGACAAGGACCTGTTTTCCAATTCGATGATTGCGGCATTCTGGCGGGCGCTCAAGCACAACTGGCTATTCCTGAATCAGCTGGACAGCCCCGCCGGAGTCGAGCGCCTGGTGGCCTTCTACATCGACCAGCACAACTCGGTGATTCCGCATGCGGCCTTCCCGGGGAGGACTCCGGACGAGGTCTACTTCGGCAAGGGTGACGACATCGTTGCCCAGCTTGCCGCGCGACGAGCGGATGCCCGCCGTGCCCGACTCGATGCGAACCGCCGGACGAGCTGTGCTGACTGCCGCGCCAGCGGCGTGGCGGAATCCCGAACGATCCTCGACGGTACGCATTTGCGTTCCGAAAACTCCGGGATGTCCTGATTCACAGCAGGGATGACGGGCTGGCGAGGGACAGGCTCACGGAGTTGGTTGACAGGCGAACGGACCATGGTTATACATGCCTAACAATGCCAGCGACCGCAAATGTCGCCCCCTCCATGAGCTCCTCCCTGGAGGACTATCTGGAGACCATCTATCTGCTGGTGCAGGAACAGGGCTTCGCGCGGGTGAAGGACGTGGCCCGTGCCCGCGATGTGAAGGCGGCTTCCGTATCCATCGCCCTGCGCCGCCTAGCCGGGCTGGATCTCGTGCGCTATGAGCGGCGCGAGTACATCGCGCTCACGCCAGCGGGCGAGGAAGCGGGTCGCAAGGTCTTCTCGCGCCACCGCCTACTGACTCGTTTCTTCCAGGAGGTCCTGGAGATGAATCCCAAGGCCGCCGCGGAACAGGCTTGCGCCATGGAGCACAGCCTCACTGATGAGGCCATGGACCGCTTCGTGTGCTTCTTCGAGTACCTCGGGAGTTGCCCTAGCATGGTCGCCGGCTTTCACCAGTGTCCGCTCGGCCCAGGCAAGAAGATTGAGAAGCGCACGGCCGACAGCCCCGAGAGATGCGCGGTCTGCGCGACGCGGAAGGAGAACAAGAGCATGTCCCTCGCAGAAATCGGCCCTGGTCAGAGCGCCATCGTCACGCACATCGACGCCGCCGGGCCTCTGCGCCAGCGTCTACTCGACATGGGAATGCTCCCCGCCACGTCCATCGATGTGGAGCGCAAGGGTCTGGGCGGAGATCCCCTTTGGGTGCGCTGCCAGGGTACACGCCTGGCCCTGCGACGGAGCGAGGCGAGTTCTGTCCGGGTGAAGCTTTCGGTCTGATCCCTCCCCTCTTTTTTTGCCTGGGTTATTAGATGGGCCTAACACACATAGGGCTATCGAGCGAAGCTCCGGAGACCGCTGCCGCCCCACTGCGGGTGGTCCTGGCCGGCAACCCGAACGCGGGCAAGTCGTCCTTGTTCAACGGACTGACGGGGGCACGCCAGCACGTGGCTAACTACCCCGGCGTCACCGTCGAGAAACGCGCGGGACGCTTCCAGGTCCAGGACACGAAGATCGATCTGGTCGACCTGCCGGGGACCTACAGCCTCGGGGCCTACACCCCCGAGGAACGGATCGCCGAAGAGGAGATCCTGCGCGGCGCTGAAGTGGTGGTGGTGGTGGCAGACTCGACCCAGCTGCGGCGCCACTTGGTGCTGCTCGCGCAGATCCTGCAAACAGGGGCTAACCTCGTGCTGTGCCTGAACATGAGCGACGAGGCGCGCGCGAAGGGTATGGCGATCGATCGCGCAGCCATGGAGCAACGCTTGGGCTTTCCGGTCGTCGAGACCGAGGGGCACAAGGGGCGCGGCCTCGCCGAGCTACGCATGGCCATCATACGCGCGGCGCGCCACCCCGTGATCCCGCGTCCTCCCGCGCTGGGGGAGGAACTGAATGCCGCCGTGGCGCCCCTGCGCCGCATGCTGGCGACTCACGAGATGTCGGTGGCGCCTAGCGAGTTCGTGGCCACACGACTCATCATCGGTCACGAGCCGACGCGCGAGCACTTCGCGGCCCAGCCCGGCGGTCGCGCGCTCGTCGAGATCGCCGAGCGCGAGCGCCAGCACCTGGAGCGAATCAGCGGCCAGGACGTCGCGGTCTTCGTCACCGGGCGATACTTCGGCTTCGTGGACGGCTTGCTCCGCAGCGTCCTCACGCGCCGCCAGCCTCCGAACGCGCGCGATCTCACCGATCGAATCGACTCGGTCGTCGTGCACCCCTGGTTGGGCCTGCCCATCTTCGCGCTGGTGATGTACGGCATCTTCTGGTTCACCTTCCGCCTGGGCGAGGCGCCCATGGGATGGATCGAGGCGGGTGTCAGTGCCCTGAGCACCGCCATCAACGGCCTGTGGGCGGAGGGCTCGACGTCGTCGCTGCGTTCCCTGATCGTCGATGGGGTGATCGCGGGCGTGGGCGGCGTGATCGTCTTTCTCCCCAACATCCTACTGCTCTTCCTGGGGCTCGCCTTCCTGGAGGACACCGGCTACATGGCGCGCGCGGCGTTCCTGAGCGATCGGCTCATGCACCGCTTCGGCCTGCACGGCAAGAGTTTCATCCCGATGCTGAGCGGCTTCGGCTGCTCCATCCCGGGCATCATGGCGACGCGCACCCTGGAACACCACCGTGATCGCCTGGTCACCATTCTGGTGCTGCCGCTCATGTCCTGTGGTGCGCGCCTGCCCATCTGGATGCTGCTCATCCCCGCGTTCTTTCCGCCGGTGTGGCGCGCCCCTATGCTGGGGTTCATCTACTCGCTCGGGATAGTCCTCGCCTTTCTGCTGGCATGGCTGCTACGTCGAACCCTTCTCCGGGGAGAAGACGCCCCCTTCGTGATGGAGCTGCCGCCCTATCGACTGCCCACGATCAAGGGCGTGCTGCTCCGGATTCGTGAGCGCGCCTGGCTCTATCTGCACAAGGCCGGCACCATCATCCTGGGGCTGTCGGTCCTGCTGTGGGCAGCCACGTCCTACCCGAAGGCCGAGCGACACGAGATTGATGCCAGGATCGAGCGCGGCGAAGTCACCGTGGTCGATTCACCCGAGGCCAAGACCGCGATGCCAGGGGCTCTCACGGATTCCGAGGTCAAGGCTCTCCGCGCCAGTGAGGACCTGCACGCCTCGCTCGCCGGACGCCTGGGGCGCACCCTGGAGCCGGTCTTTGCGCCGCTTGGATTCGACTGGAAGCTGGTAACTGGCATGATTGGTGCCTTCGCTGCGAAGGAGGTCTTCGTGGCCCAGATGGGCATCGTCTACTCTTTGGGCGAGAGCAACGAGGGAAGCCTCGAACTGCGCGAGCGCCTAGCTTGCGACTACAGCCCGCTCGTGGGTCTGTCGCTCATGATCTTCCTGCTCATCGCCACGCCCTGCATGGCCACGGTGGCCGTCACGCGCCGCGAATCGGGCTCGTGGGGGTGGGCGCTTCTGCAGTTCAGCGGCCTCACGGGCATCGCGTACCTTCTGGCCCTGCTGGTCCGTCAGATCGGGGGATGGCTGTGAGCCTGGACGGCGTCGGCGCCTGGCTGCTGGTCGTCTTCGCAGGGTTGTGGGGCGCCAGGCGACTGGTGAAGTACTTCGGCAAAGGCAGAGCCTGCTCGTCGGTGTGCAGGGGAGGTTGCGAGACAGCCGGCCCGAAACTGGTTCCGATTCACGTCCCCTCGCGGTGGAGGCGCTGACCGTCATGGCACATCGAGTCCCCGTCGTCGCGGTTCCCTCCAGCAACGTCGCCCCTGTACTGCTTGCCCCAGGTCAGGCGTCCGCAGACATCCGCTGCACCTGCGGCAAGCTGCTGGCGCGCGCCCAGCGCACCGTGATCGAGATGAAGTGCTCCCGATGCAAGCGCATCACCTTGGTGCACGACGGGCGGCGCTACACAGAGCCAGGTGCCCCGGTCTGCCACTGCATGACCGGCGACGACTGATTTCGCATAGCCAAATCCCACAACCAAGGCGGCCCGAAGACATGAGCTCAGAGCCCCTGACCGCGAGGTGTCCCTCGCAGGAGGTGCTCTATGTTTCGGGTCCCGTCGCTTTCCATCTTCCTCGCGATTACTCTGGCGCCGCCCGCACCGGCCACGGCCCAGGACGCCGCCCTCCAGGCGAAGGCGCCCCCTTCGGCCGGTGCATCGTCCTATCCCGAGGCGGCAATCGACCGGCCGGGCATCTTGCCCCACGGAGAACTCCTCATGACCACTGACGTGGTTGGGACGCGCAGCGGAGGCGAGGTCGGCCAATCGTTGGCGCTGGGCCTCGGAGATCGCGTCGAGCTGACCCTGGACGCGCGCCGATCTCTGTCCCCTGATCAGGGCACCGAGAGCCTGGCGCCCGGACTGGGCGTGCGGACCCTGCTCACGGGCCCTGTCGAGATCGATGCCCGCCTCACCGTGCCGCTCTTCCTGTCCGGTCCCATTTTCCGCGGCTTCACGCTCGGGTCCGCGTCCTCGTACACCTTCGGTTCCGGCTTCGTGTTGAGCGCCTTCTCCGAGCTACTGGTCATCGAGACCGAGCCCAATACACACTGGATGCTTCCCGTTGATCTCGGGATCGGCTTCCAAGCCACGCGCAAGTTGTTCCTGGAACTCGGCACCTATGCCGTCACCTATGACGGTTCAGAGCGGGCCGCGCGCACTCTGCTGGACGAGGCACCGCTCTCGCTCAGTGCGCTCTGGTCCATCAACCCGGCTTGGGACGTTGGCGTCGCTCTGGCGGTGGATGACGCTCACCAAGCCCAGGACACCTGGAGCGCGGGCCTGTACGTAACATGGAAGGCGGTGCGTCGCTCCCATGGCACGTGCCAGCTTCGTCCGTCGATCTTGGCGCTCGAATCCTGCGCCGGCTGGCGCTGCAGGTCCTCGGGCTGCGCATAGCCGGTCAGGCCACTAGAAAGCATTTCGTGCTCTTCGGAGCCCGCCACGTCCGGTGCACCGCCGGCCGGTTGGGCCCACAAGCGGAAACCCATCCGCATGGTGCTCGACCCCGACCAGCCCGTGGCCAAGGGCACGCTGTGCGCGGCGAACAAAGGGCTCAACTTGCACGCGGCCACGCGAGTAGCTACCAACGAGAAGGCTGGCCGCGAGCGCCTGTGTCGGTACATCCTGCGCCCGCCCTTCGCCAACCACCGGCTGTCGCTCTCGCCAACGAAAATGCCCGCCTCGAGCTGAAGCGCCCGTGGTCCGACGGCACGACCTCGGTGGAGCTTGCCCCGTTGGCCTTCATCGCCCGCCTGGCCGCTCTGGTCCCGCCACCACGCCGGCACACCGTCAGGTATTTCGGCGTTCTGGCCTCACACTCGGCACTGCGCAGCCAGGTCGTGCCCGGGCCCGCCTCACCGCCCGGTGCGCCCGCCGAGGACAGCCCTGCCACCCGCTCGCGCTACATCCCGTGGGCCGAGTTGCTGCGCAGGACACTCGCCATCGACATCGCGTGCAGCAAGTGCCAATCACCGCTCCGCCTCATAGCGCTCATCAAGGCCGAACCCATCGCCAGGAAGCTCCTGACGGCCATGCACCTGCCCACCGAGATCTCCGAACTCCACCCGCGCGTCCGCCGCCCGGAGCACCGGCGTCGGGGAGCGGGGATGACGACGCCAGCGACGACTGGCTCAACTGACGGTGCTTTCGGCCGACCGTGCTGGGGTAGTCTGTCCCGCGTGGCTGGACCCTCAGCTGGCGACGCGCCCAGACCAGGTGCCCGAGTCCGCGCGTGTCCACACTTCGGCACGCAAGCCGCCGCCAACCCGGGGCAGGGAAGGGTTCTCCGATTCGCCCAAAACCGGTTCGAAACCCTTGGGCCCGTTCGCATCTCCGCGATTCGCGCGGTCTTCAAACCGTTCGGTACTGACTAGACCCCTTAATGGGGTCACACAAAGGGGTTGAGACAAGTCTCAGCGCCCCCGGTTCGGGAACTGAGCGCGCAGATAGTCGAGAAATGCCCGCAGCTTTAGCGGCATGTGGGCTCGACTCGGGTAATAAAGAAAGAACCCTGGGAAGGGTAGGCAATACTTCGCGAGCACGCGCACCCGTCTGGTGCCAGAACTCGATCTCACCCCTCAAGCTGCTTTCCGGCAATAGAAGTTGAGCAGACCGCCGAGCCGTTCTCGACGAGCGATCGGGCCCGTGCTGGCCACGTCCTCGACTTTGCCATCAATCAGGGCATTCCCCAGCCCCTGATGGTTCCTCTCGTGATGGTAGTGCGCCATGTACTCCGAGATTGCCCGTCGCAGGTGCCCTTCACCGAGGGGCACCATTCGTTCCAGGCATTCGCTCTTGATCGAAAGCACGAACCGCTCCGCGAAGGCGTTCAGATTCGGGCTCTTCGCCGGAAGCCGCACAGTCTTCACGCCGCTGCCCTTCAAGATTTCGCGAAACGCCGCTGTGTACAGCGGATCGCGATCAATCAGGACGTATCGCTTTCCTCGCAGAAACCCGTCGTCGGCATCGACCAGATTACGCGCCATCTGCGCCATCCAAGGTCCGCCGGGATCGCAGCCGATCCCGGCAATCTCCACCGTCCGGCTCGCGATGTCGATGACGAAAAGGACGTGGTAACGGACCAGCCCCTGGAGGGTAAGCACCTCCACCGAGAAAAAATCCATCCCGGCGATCACGCCCAGATGCGCCTTGATGAATGTCGCCCACGACATTCGCTTCCCGCGAGCGGGCGCCGGATCGATGCCGGCCTCCTGCAGAATGCGCCGGATCGTATTCCGGCCAATCACGTGGCCGAGATTCTGCAAAGCACCCCTGATCCGCGTGTAGCCCCACCGCTCGTTCTC
>JAEXQJ010000236.1 GCA_023438785.1 Pseudomonadota bacterium | reverse complement strand
GGCTGGTTCAGGTGGCGCAGCCGGGGCGGGTGGCTCGGGCGGTTCCGGCACGGCCGGTAGCTCGGGCGGCTCGGGCGGGGCGGGCGGCGGCGCCGGCGGCGCGGCTGGTGGCGGTGGCTCGGGGCCTGGCGACGCCGTCAAGAGCGCTGGTTGCGGCGCCACGACTTGGCCCAAGAACGGCACCTTCACGATCAACGTTCCGGCCTCGAACCCCGCGAATCGCTCGTACATCCTCCGGATCCCGGACAACTACGATCCCAACCATCCCTATCGCTTCATCGTTTCGTATCACTGCCTGAACGGAACTGCCCAGGGCGTGGCCAACGGCTCGGCCGGGACGAACTACGAGTACTACGGCCTCTGGAAGCTGTCGCAGGGGAGCACCATATTCGTGGCCCCCGTGGGCCTGCCGGCTGGTTCGGGCCTGGGGTGGGCCAACACCAACGGTCAGGACGTCGCATTCTCGCGTGCGCTCGTGAAGGAGGTCGAGAGTAAGCTGTGCATCGACACCAGTCGTGTCTTTGCCGAGGGCTTCAGCATGGGCGGTTCGATGTCGTATTCCGTCGCGTGCTCGATGGGCGACGTCTTCCGCGGCGTGGCCGTCCATTCGGGTGGGGCCATGAGCGGTTGCGACAAGAGCAACCGCAAGCCCGTTGCCTACTTCATGACCCACGGGATCAACGACAAGGTGTGCACGTACCCGGGCTACGGCGTCCCCCAACTCCAGGACTACGCGGGGGTCAACGGGTGCTCGGACGCCAAGACCTTGGCCATGCCCTCGCCGACCGACAGCTCGGGAATGACGCCCTCCTGCTTCCAGTATTCGGGCTGCTCGGCCGGCTACCCCACGGCCGGGTGTCTGTTCGTCGGCGATCACACGCCATCGCCGGGCGGGGAGGCGAAGACCTGGGTGCCGCAGAAGACGTGGGACTTCATCAAGCAGTTCTGATCCACACCTGATCACAAGAGGGCCCAGCCGGGGTGTCCCGACTGGGCCCTTTTTCGATCGAGATCGGCGCGGCTGAGCAGCGGCAGACAGCCCGACCCATGCCGTGCTAGAGGTGGCGCATCCGGGGCGTCGTGCGGGCCTGCGGAGCCAGGGACGAAGAGGTGGTCATGGCTGGTCCAGAACAGGATGCGGAAGTTCGCCGGGAGTGGCACAAGCCGTCGCCCGCGGCCCCGTCCCTGCCGCGGCTGGGCTGGGCGGCTCTGCCGGTCGTGCTGGCCTTCGCGGCGGTGCTGGTGAGCTGGGCTCTCGGTCCCGGGCCACGTCGCGAGTCGATGTCCCTGCTCATGGCCCTGCAGGTGGTCTCCTTGCTTGCAGGCCTACTGGTCGTCCATCTGGCGGCGGCCAGTTTTCGCTTGAGCGGCTCAATGGGCGCGCTGTGGCTGGGTTGTGGGGCCCTCTTCTGGAGTTGCACTGGCCTCGTGGCCGTGCTCGTGGGGCATGATGATCCGAACCGCATCGTCGGGCTGCACAACAGGCTCGCCTGGCTTTCCGGTGCCTGTCACCTGGCCGGAGTCGTCGTCTCCACCCGACGGCGATGTCCGGTGCGAAGGCGGGTCTGGACAGCGGCCCTGTGGTACGTCGCGGTCTTCACTGCTATCGCCCTGATCGTGTGGGGCGCGCGCGCGGGTCTTCTGCCCGCTTTTTTCGTGGAGGGCGAGGGCGGCACTCCCATTCGCCAGGTCGTGCTCGCGTCGACCGTGCTCATGTTCGCCCTGGCTGCCGCTCTGTTGGCAGGTCGCCCGGCCTTGCACAGCTCGCCCTTCCGCCGCTGGTACAGCCTGGCCCTGGCCTTGGCGGCCGTCGGGTTCTTGGCGTTGCTGCTCCAGACCCGTTTGGGCTCGGTGGTCAACTGGCTGGGGCGCGGAATTCAGGTGATGGCTGGGCTCTACCTGTTGGTGGCGGCCGCGGTGGGCGTGCGCGAATCCCTGGCCGTGGTTCTGCTCGACGACGCTTCGCTTCGTGAGGCGGAACACCGCTATCGTGTCATGGTCGATTCCTCCCCGGACGCCATCATTGTTCACCAGGACGGCCGAATCGTATACGCCAACAGCGCGGCCCTGCGGCTGTGCTCAGGTCGGGCGGCCGATGTGCTCGGGCGCGAGATCCTGGACTTGGTTCACGTGGAGGATCGGGCCATGTGCGCGGCCCGCATGCGCCACTTGGACGAAGGCGGCGGGTTGCCTGCCTATGAATTGCGCCTGCTCCGTGGGGATGGAACCGTCATCCACGTGGAGGCCACCGGCAGCTCCGTGATGTTCGGGGCGGGCCGAGCGGGGCAGATGATCCTGCGCGACGTGAGCGAGCGGCGGAGGGCCGAGGACGTGCTCCGGCGGAGCGAGAGCCGCCTGGCGTTGCTCTCGCGAACCGCCGCTCGGCTGCTGGCCTCACCGGATCCGCAAGACGTGCTCCCCGATTTGTGTCGCGAGGTCATGGAACGTCTGGATTGCCAGGCCTTCTTCAACTCCCTGGTCGAGCCCGGCACGAATCGTCTGCGACTCAAGGCCTGGGCCGGGCTCTCTCAAGAACAGGCACAACGCCTCGGCCAAATCGATGAAGCGCAGTGCGCCTGCCTGCGCCATGGCCGCCAAGAGATGTTCGCCACGCCCGTGCCCCTCTCGTGCGAGGGCCACGCGGGCCTGCGCGCGGCGGGCATCCAGGTTTGCTGCTGCCACCGACTCATGGGGCAGACGCGCTGCCTGGGGGCGTTGTCTTTTGCGCGGCGAACCGCACGGCCCTTCGCGCGCGAGGAAGTGGAGGTGATGAACGTGGTTGCCGACCAGGTGGCCACGGCCTTTCAGCGGATGCAGGCCAGGCGTGAACTATGCGAGGCCAATGCGCGTTTGCTTGAGGCGGACAGGCGCAAGAACGAGTTCCTGGCCGTGCTGTCGCACGAGTTGCGCAACCCCCTGGCGCCCATCACCAACAGCCTGCGCGTCCTCGAACGTGCCGAGCCCGGCAGCGAGGTGGCCAGCCGAGCCGGCCAGGTCATCGCCCGTCAGGTGGAGCAACTGAGCCGCCTGGTCGGTGACCTGCTGGACGTCACGCGTATTACGAGAAACAAGATCTCCCTGAACCTCGAAGCGTTGGACCTGAACGAAGTCGTTCAGCGCGCGGCCGACGACAATCGCTTCCTCTTCGAACACGCGGGCCTGGCGCTGGAGGTGCGGCTGTGGCCCCAGGCGCTCAGGGTGCGCGGCGATCGAACGCGACTGACCCAGGTGGTGGGCAATCTGCTGCATAACGCGGCCAAGTTCAGCATGGCCGGCGGGCGGACGCGAGTGGTTCTGAGTGTGGCGGAGGGACAGGCCCGGGTGTGCGTCGAAGATGATGGCGTGGGCATGTCGGCCACCACGATGTCGTCCCTCTTCGTGCCCTTCGCGCAAGCGGAGCAGACCCTGGATCGCTCCAGCGGCGGGCTGGGGCTGGGCCTCTCGCTGGTCAAGAGCCTGCTGGAGATGCACGGCGGCGCTGTGCACGCGCACAGTGCGGGGCTGGGCCACGGCTCCCAATTCACGGTGGAGCTCCCGCTGCACGAGACCGCCGCGCCGGTGGTTGTGCCCATGGTGGCTTTGCCCTCGACCCGGCGCCGGGTGCTCATTATCGAAGACAACCTGGATTCAGCCGAGAGTCTGCGCGCGGTCCTGGAAATGGAGCAGCACGAAGTGGCTGTGGCCCACAACGGGCCGGATGGTTTGGCGGAGGCCCGGCGGTTTCGTCCCGAGGTGGTCCTGTGCGACATCGGCCTGCCCGGCATGGACGGCTACGACGTGGCTCGCGCATTCCGCGCCGACGAGCAGCTTCGCCAAGCCTTCCTGGTGGCGCTGAGCGGGTACGCCGCACCCGAGGACTTGGCTCGTGCCTCGGCGGCTGGCTTTCACCGCCACATGGCCAAACCGCCACACATGGAGACGCTCTCCGAGCTGCTTGCCTCCACCTGAAAGCCATGCGTGCTCGCTTCGTTCCAACGATCCGAACCGCCCGATCTCGTCCAGCCCCGCCGCCGATTCTGCGCCCGTGGCCGGGGCAGCGGCGCGCTTCGGCCAGCGCCACAATGAAGGGGGAGGCGAGGATGGCTCAGTTGGATTTGTCGCGCGAGGAGCTGGAGTTGGTGGTGCGAGTCCTTCAGGGCTATCTGGCCACGCTGGATATGGAGATCAGCCACACCGATCACGCCGAGTTTAAGAAGCTGCTCAAGACGCGGCGGAAGACCCTCGAAAGCATCGTGGCTCGCTGTCTGGCTGGCGGTTCGGAGTGACGCGGTCCACACGCGCCTGCTGTGTCGCAGCGATTCGGGATTGCCTCGCCGCCGACGTAGTGACACTATTTCACACGATATGGCGAAGCGTGAAAACCGCGAGGCGGTTGCGTCCGAGACTTCGGAGGGGCCGCCCTCGCCTGCTTCGGAGTCCAGGGCACGCGTTTTGCCTCCTTGGCGAGGCGGCCGCCTCCCCTTTCCCCAAGGGCGGCCCCGCGCATCTCATTTGAAGGAGTCTAAGTATGAGCATCATCAGTCCGAAGAAGGCCTTGGTTCACGCGACCCTCAGCGCCGCCATCAAGGGTATGGGCCTGATCCCCGACTCGGCTCTCCGTCGTCGCGTCGAGAAGTCGAAGAAAGACCTGAACGAGCCCTCTTCCGGTGATTTCTTGCTCAAGCTCTTTACCGAGGTGAAGAGCCGGCGCAAGCAGCTCCACCACAACTGCGTGTCGCGATTGGTGCACAACCTGGTGGGCGATCAGATTCTGCTCGGCACCCCCTACCGCAAGCGCAACCGCGCCGAGTTGCGCGACTATCCGCACCTGATGGTCATCAGCCCCACCATGCGCTGC
This sequence comes from Pseudomonadota bacterium, assembly GCA_023438785.1. GTDB lineage: Bacteria > Myxococcota_A > Polyangia > Fen-1088 > Fen-1088 > Fen-1137. The sequence continues at coordinate 23,579 of JAEXQJ010000236.1, read as the reverse complement.
AATCTGAAGTGTGTGGGCTGCTATTCGGCCTACTACAAGCGCAAGGACGTGCTGACCACCGCCGATCTGGACCGCGTGTTCGTGCAGGCCAAGGATCTGGGCATCCGCTTCGTCGTGGTGTCAGGCGGCGAGCCCTACGTGCGCGAGGACCTCCTCGAGCTCTTCGCTCGGCACAACGACATGATTTTTATGACCTACACCAACGGCACCATCATCGCCGACCAGAACCTGGCACCCAAGCTGGCCGAGTTGGGGAACGTCATCCCCTGCATCAGCGTGGAGGGCTACGAGAAGGAAACCACGGAGCGCCGGGGCAAGGGCGTGTGGGACAAGATCATGACGTCGATGGCGGCCCTCAAGGAGGCGGGGGTCATCTTCGGCTTCTCGGGCACGCCGACGCGGGCCAATAACGAGCTCATCGTCTCGGATGAATTCATCGATTTCTACGTCAAGCAGGGCTGCATGATTGGCTGGTATTTCTCGTACATGCCGGTGGGCCGCGATCCCGACTTGAGCCTCATGCCCACGCCCATGCAGCGCCTGCACCGCCAGATGCGTATCCGCGAGATCCGCGCCCGCAAGCCCATCATTGCCGCCGATTTCTGGTGCGATGGCCCGATGGTGGGCGGCTGTCTGTCGGCTGGTCGCCGCTACTTCCATATCAACTCCCAAGGCGGCGTCGAGCCCTGCGTGTTCAACCAGTTCCACGTCCACAACATCAAGGACGTGTCGCTCAAAACCGCCCTGTCGAGCGATTTCTTCAAGTACATCCGGGAGCGCAACCGCGAGGTGAGGAACGTCTACCGGCCGTGTCCGATCATCGACCGTCCCCAGATCCTGCGCGACGCCATCGCCAAGTTCCATCCCACGCCCTCGCAGGAAGGGGCCGAGAAGATCGTGGATTTGGCGGCCGGACTGGACGCCTACGCCGTGGAGCTGAAGCGGGTCATGGACCCGGTCTGGCAGCGCGAATTCCCCGACCAGCCGGAGACGGCGGATGATTCGCTGCACGTGGGGGAGCACGGTCGTCGCCTGCTGCATCCAGAGGCCGAGCAGAAGAGCGCCTAGCGCTTTTGCGACCGAATCAAACCGCAACCGGGAAGACGGCGGCGGAGCGCCGGCCAAGGCCGCGATGAGTTGGCTCGCCGTCCCCGGAAGGCGCCCACCGGATGCTGGACCCGGGTGGGGGCCGTTGGGTTAACCTGGGCCGATGAAGCGAGTCACTCTGGTGTTGGCGCTGGCCATCGGCGGCTGCTCGGAATCGAAGCCGTCGGGCGCGGGCGATGCAGGGCGGACGACCGACGCACCGGCCGGGCCCGACGTGGCGCTGCCCGCGGCCAGCCGCATCCCGGATGGCGCGCGCGCCGTGGGCTTCAACGAATTCTTCGGTGACGTGCCTTCCTGCGGACAGGGATGGGCCCATCCCAACATCTGCTGCCAGGCCTCGCCCGACCTGGCGCCCGCTTGCTTCGCCAGCGCGTCGCCCTTTTTGCCGTGCCCGGCCTCCTGGCTGACCTATCCGGATGCGAGCCGGTGCTGCTCGCTGGGCGGGGACGATTCCTGTGTGGCCGGTACGCCGCACGACGGCGGCGTGGATGGAGGCCAAGACGCGGGCCAAGACGCGGGCGAAGACGCGGGCCAAGACGGCGGCCAGGACGCGGGCCTGGACAGCGGTGTGGACGCCAACGGGGACGGGGGATCGGACGAGGCCTGCCAGGAGCCGTGCTCACCCGGCAGTTGGCTCGATGGGGACGGCAACTGCTGTTGGGGCCGGGGAACGGTGATTCATTGTACGGTGCGCGACCGTTGCGCGGGCTCGATAGAAGCGTGCACCGCCATCCTGGGCGCCAAGAGCACCCGGTGCGGCGCTTGTCCCGAGGGCTGGGCGGTCCCGGCGGCCGGCCAGGCGGGGCTCTGTTGCCGCTCCACCCCCGTCGCCCAGTGTTTCTCGCAGGCCAAGAGCATTCCTGTCGCCCGGTTGGGTTCGGGACTGTTTTGCGTGGAGCCACCGGGCAAAGGGACCTGCCGCTGCGAGCTCACCCGGGTGGACTGGCGTCTGGAAGCGACTGTTTGCGATAAGACCGCGTCTCCCGTGTGCACGGTCACCCTGGACGGGGTCGTGACCGGCACATCCGACACGTACGGCTGCACGCCGCCTGGCTCTCTCTGAGCGCGTTCAGTTAAGACTCTGCCGACTCGATGTCCTGGTCCATGACCAGAGCGGGCGCTTCGGCGCGCGGGCGGCCCACTACGCGGGCAGGCACGCCGGCCACCGTGGTGTGGTGAGGCACCTCGCACAGAACCACGCTGCCGGCCCCGATCTTGGCCCCATCGCCGATCTTCACGTTGGTGCGAAGGGAATTCCAGACCTCGTCGCTCATGGCGCAGGCATAGCGCGGATTCGGCGGCGTGGCAGGCGTGTTGCGCTCAGGCGCGGCCGGAGCGGGCCGCCTCGATGGAATCGAAGAGGGGCAGGGGCGGCCAGCCGAAGGACTGTTCGAGGCGGCGCAGGGATTCGGTCATGGTGTCGCCAGCCACGCAGCGCACGGCCAGGCCCAGGGGCTTGGCCGTGACCAGCAGGCACTGCAGCGCCTCGGCGACATCGACCGACAGCACGCCGTCGACCAAGGACACGTCGACGATGACTCGTTCATAGCAAGCGTCGAGGAGCGGGTGCACGGCGGCCTTGAGCTGGTTGGTCAGCACGCTGGTGTAACGCTCGTGCTGCTCCTTGCGACAGCGCCGACGAGAGACGATCAGCACGTCGTCGGATATGCGCACCAGATCCTCCCAGCGGCTGCAGTAGCGATCGAGGGCCAAGGTGATCGGCCCGGCCGCGAAGGGCTTGAGCATGGCGTCGTCGAACCCCATGTCGTCCAGGTCCTTGAGCAGCCTGGCGGGGTCCTGGTTGCGGCCCAGCGTGGCCGTGCCCACGACCGCCGCATCGGGCAACAACGTGTGCAACTGCGCAATGGTGCCCGTGAGGTTGGTCAGCGCGGTGTCGGCATTGAACAGCACCATGTCGTAAGCGTGGCCATGGGCATGGGCAAAGCCGTCGTTGATCGCGCGGCAGGTGTCGGTGCGCATGCCCGCGGGCAGGAGCGCGCGCAGCGCCTGGTGCTCCTTTTCCTGGTCGTCGATGATCAGCACGCCGCCGCTCGATGGCGGCGCGGCTTGGAGCACGCCCGTGTCGACCTTGGCCGCGACCGTACGAGCGGCGCTGTTCAGCGTGGCCACCTTCGTCAACAGGACGTCCAGGGGCGCGGCCTTGTCCGCATAGTCCGCGATGCCCAGCTCGAGCAGGGTCTTCAGGTTGGCCTGGTTGGCCATGGAGGTCCAGACGACGACCGGCGTCTTCACCCCGTGGGAGCGCATCTTGCTGAGTAGGGCCGGGCCGTCCAATCGATCCAGGTGGGCATCTGCAATCACCAGATCACAGGGTTGGGCTAGAACCTGCTCGAATCCCTCGATACCGTCCGGCGCGCTCTCGACCTCATATCCCGCGCCGACCAGCGCCCCGGCCGCGCGTGCCCTGTCGTCTGCTGATCCGTCCACAATCAATACCCTGGATGCCATGGTGTCCCTCATCTGAGGCATCGGCGCTTTGGTTCCGCGCCTGCAGGGCGGGACGCGTTAGCCGGGTGAGCCCTTCATCCTCGCCGTGGGGCGCATGCTGTGCGGGGATAGGCTGGCGGCCATCCGCGAGCACCTCACGGCCATCATCGACGCGCGCGCCAGCGAGGGCGACACCAGGATGTCCCTCTTGGAATTCCCGACGCAGTCGCAGGACGAAGGCTTGGGCTGTGACTGGCACCCCGGACCCGCCGTCAACGCCCGCATGGCCAAGTTGCTGGTCGAGGAGCTCAAGGCGCGTTTGTCCTGGTAGTCCCGACGATCAGCCCGGCGTCTCCTGCTTGGGATGCCGGCAAGAGCCCAGGGTGGTGCGTGGCGGTCGGGGGGCGCGGGACTTCAGGAGCCCACCGCTGCAGCCGTGCCATCCGCGTGGACGACTTCGACCGCATTGCCGTCGATGTGCAGCAAGGCACCCGGCGTGCCCTCGGCGCCCTGGCTCATGCCGATGTCGACGAAGTAGATGAGCCCGAACTTCTGAAACATGGTCTGCGCGGGCCGGGTCGTGTTGTCGGCGAACTTGATCTTGCCGGGCTCGTGGCCCTGAACGATGTGCTGCACGCCCAACGCCTTCACGTACGCCTGCAGCGTGCTTAGCGGTTTACGCGAGTCCTCCCACCAGGGCGCATCGGAATCGAGCAGCGACGTGGAATTGAGCAGCAACGGCGCGCCGAATCCGCGCGCATCCATGGCCGTCATGATGTCTGCCTTCAACTGCTCCAACGCGATCCCGCGCGTGTTGCCAGCGTGAACGAAGAACCAGTCGTTCACCCGCGCCGCCACGGGCAGGTTGCGCAGCAGGGTGCCCGCCTCGTCGCCGCCAGCCGCCACCTGCGCCGGATCCAGACCTCGAGCGCGCAGCTCGGACGCGAAATCGGCCACCTGTTCGTCGTCGGGTTGGGAGAGAAACGTGGCCTCGTGGTTGCCCATGAGCACAATCACGCGGCCGCCCAGCGTTTGCGCCGCCCGGCCCAGGGCCGCCAGATAGGTGATGACGTCCAGGCCGCGCGGCCACTTGTCGATGATGTCGCCCATGCACACCAAAGTGGCCGCACCGCCCAACCACTGGGCGTCGGCGGGGGCGCTCGGCATCTGGACGAGGCCCGCCCCGGCCAGAAGCGTCGTGAGGCGCTCGTAATCGCCGTGGATATCGCCCACCACCCACACCGCATTCGCCGTGTCCACCTCGACGACGGGCGGGTACGCGCTCCAGTCGCGCAGCGGCGGCGGCGCATCGGGCACGGGAACGGCAGCGTCGTCCTCCGACTTCGGCGGAGGCGCCTGGGAGCAGGCCAGGAACAGCAGGGCCCCGCACAGGAGGCGGAGCTTGTCAGCGACCGATCCAGTGAAACGCCGCACCGGTCGACTGTGGATCAAATCGCTGCTGCCGCCAATTGCTTCCCTGTGCCACGCTGCGCCGACCGCCATCGGCTTTCGGTTCCGAGCACCATGCCGCGCGCTCAGTAGACGCGCAGTTGGCCGCCGAGCATGAGCAGGGCTAGCAATTGCGTGATGCCCGGGTAGTAGCGATCCTGTCCCGTTGACGGTGCGCCCATATTCCAGACCTCGCTGACGAAGTCGCGACGAAGAGCGGTCGTTGCCGCCAGAGCCAGGGCTCCGTTGGCCGCTGTCAGCGACCGGCCATGAATCGTCCTGAGTGTCGTCCCATCCAGCGCAAACACGAGCCCGTAGCTCGTGAGGCCTTTTTCGTGGAAGAACTGCAACAAGCGATTGCTCTCGTCGACGAGCCAGGGCTGACTGCCCGACCAGATGCAATCGAGAGCCATGTTGAAGAAGGCACGGTGGGTCTCGCTCCTGAAGGTGCCCGCGTCGGGCACGGGTTCGCCGTCGAACGTGGCCTGCTCGGGCAGCAGCCCGGTCGTGGGATGGGCCGCGGCCTTCCAGTAGGCCCGCGCGGCGCTGGCCGCGCGCAACCAGAAGGGGTCGCCCGTGGCCTGGTGCCACAGCTCGTAGTACGCCGGCATGACGATGGACGGACGCGAGACGCCGGCGGATGCGCTGGTCGGGGTCGCGTAGGGGAGGGCGCTTGCGCCGTCGAAGGTGCCGGTGATGCCGTCGGCGACACCGCAGTTGTAGGCCTCCTTGTTGCGGAGCAGATCCAACAGGGTGGCGGCCTCGCGGCCGTAATCGATGGGCCCGGGCTTCGCCTCCCAGCGTCCGCGCGCCAGCAGCAAGGCTGTCGCAATCTGTTGAAGCCCGTACGGGTCGAAGCAGGGTAATTCGTCGCCGCTGGTTTCGCAGAAGGAGGGCAAGTAGCCCTCGGCGGGACCGGAAGCGACTTGGATGGACCTGGCGTAGCGCCACAAGCGGTCGAACTCGTCGCGTTTACCCAGCGAGACCGTGATGAGCATGCCGAGGCCGATGCCCTCGGTGGGCCTCTGGTCATGGAGCGCATCCAGCACGTAGGCCTGATCGGTTCCGAGGGGCACGAAGATGGCCTGGGTGTCCGGATCGCCGTGGAAGAGCTGCTCGAAGACACCGTCGATTTTTGCCGCGATCTCCGCCTCGGTCTTTCCGAGGACATCGCGAAACGCATTGGGATAGGAGGCCGGGCCCGACAGCGGTGCCAATGCTATTGCCGGGGCCGCATCGCCGCCCCCATCCGGCGTGAGGCCGCGTTCCGTGCAGCCAACGGAATCGAGGCTGCTCTTGCACGACGCGATCATGAGGAGGGCGCCCACTAGGCCCGCCACCCGTGCGCGCGCGGCGCCGGTGCCCATCAGGGCTCCGCGTAGCGCCGCACCCGCGCTGCGAGGACACTATTCGGGCGGCGCTTGAGGAACTCCCGCGCCTGCTGTTTGGCGGCGCTCATGCGCCCCGCCTTGGCCAGCGCGTCGATGCGCAACACCTCGGCCTCCGGATGCAGCCGGCCCCGTGGGAAGGTGCGGAAGTACACCGAGAGGAGTGAAAGGGCGCCGGCCGCATCGTCGCGGGCCAGGCTGGAACGAATGGAGTCGAGCGCAACCAGCTCAGCGCGCAGGGCCGAGTTGGTGGGTCCGGCCGCCCGCGCTGGAGTCAGGGGGCGGATGGCCGGCGGCTCAATGGCGCGCGCCGGAGCGGGAGCGGTCGTCGGGTCCGCCGCGAGCGGGGGCGGAGACGCCGGAGGTAGGTCGACGGAGATGGGAGCGGTCCGCGGCACCTCGGGAGGCTGTCGGGGGACAAGCGCGAAGATGATCGGGATCGCCGTGAGCGCCGAAAGCGTCAGCGCGACCTTGGTCACCCACGATTTCGACGCTAGCCAGGCCAGCGCACTACCCACCATGCCTGTGGAGGCTGCCAATCCGAGAGCCATGAGGGCTCGTTTGCGGACGTGGTCAGGGGCGCGGTACGCGCGTCCTTCTTCCAGCAGGGCGCGCTCGAGCGAAGAGGCGCCCCTGTCCAGCATGCGTTCCGGTTCGTGCATCATCCAACCTCGGTCTTGCGTGACCCCTCCAGCACGGCTACGCGTTCGCGGAACTCGGACCTGGCCCGTCGCAGACGCGAAGCAACGGTTCCGGTGGGAATCTCCAGAACCGATGCGATGTCCGCGGTCGTCATCTCTTCCAACTCGAAGAGCACGAATACGGCCCGCAGGTCGACGTCCATCGCCCTAAGGATCTGGTCCAGCGCCCGCCGCACCTGCCCTCGTTGGGCCATCTCCTCCGGCCCCGCCTCGCAACTGCGGACCTCCGGCGGGTGCTCGGTGAGGGTTTCGCGCCGGCGGGCCGCGGTCCGCCGGGCGTGTGCCGCCACATTGAACGCGGTCTGCACCAAAAAGGCCTTCTCGGCCCCGACGCGCACATCGTCGAGACGATTGGACAGGGCGATGAAGACCCGCTGCACATCATCGTCGATGTCCGCCTCCGCGGTGCCCGCGTTGCGCAGAATACGCGCCACGAGTTGGACGTGGTTGTCGACCAACTGGCGCAGTCGAATCTCGCGCGGACTCTTGCGCAGCACCTCGGCCAAGATAGCGGGAGCCTTCGGAGCGAGCAAGGCAAGCGCTGGCGGGCATTCGAAAAGATGTGGGTGGGTCACGGCTCCCTGATCCCTCGCTTAATTCCCGAATCAGCGGCCCCCGATCACCAGCCGAGCCATCTACAGGCCGTACGTAAGTCCGACGCCGACAAGGGGCGAGACGGTCGGCGTTTCGGCGACCACGTTGGTTGGCTGGCTGGCGAAGAAGCGTCGCTTGAAGACTGGCGCGCTGAACCCGCCTTCCAGCTCCAGTGACAAGCCGCGTCCGAGGTGTGCCGTCACGCCCAGGCTCAGACCCACGCTCAGCCAGGCGCGGTCAACCGTGCTGACGTGGGCCTCGTGTCTCCCCTCGGCCGACAACCAACCTGCCAGGGCCACGGCGCAAGGGCGCACCGTCAGAATGCTGGCGGACCAGCGCAGCGGACACACGGTCGTCTCGGCGCCCAGCAGCGTCGCACGCACGTGGGGCGGCTTGTGTAACGCATCGTTGCGCACATAGGTGAGGGCGAGCCCGACGGCGGGCCGGAAGGCGCCGTGGTCGCGATCGGTGAGGGTCCTGCGCGCGGTCACACTGAGCCCCGGACTCAGGCTCCCCGAGAGAAGCCCCAGACCGAAGAGGCGCGCGCCCACCTCGGTGTCTGGTTCGGGCGGCGGGGGCGGCTCGGGCGGCGGAGGCAGGAGCGTGACCGGAGAGGGCTCGGGCTGCTTCGCCGTGGCCGGGACCTCGGGCACCGGGACATGGCCAGCGACCGGCTCTGCCGCGGGGGCGGCCGGCGCAACCGAAAGCAACGCGGCGGGGTCCAGCGCCAAGGCGGTGGTAAGCGAGAGCGCCTGCACGACTTCGTCGCAGCTCGCGCCTTCCACATTGCGCGTGTTGTGTTCTCCCTCGCCGTCGGCCACGCGTAGTTCGCCGTGTACGCGGCCGTGCTCGCGGCTGAGGTGCACCTCCACGATGGTGCGCGGCTCGTCTGCATCAGCCCGTCGCACGCGTGCGGTTCGCGAGCGCAAGCTGTCGAAGAAGGCATCCGCGCCGGAGCAACCCTCGGGCCCGTCGAAATGCACCTCGACGGCCTTGGTCTGGGCCTCGGCCGTCGCCTCGTCCCCGGCGGCGAGGGCGGCCAAGGCGAGGCAGAGGCAACCGGCGACGAGCACGGCCCTACGTTGACATGAATGTGGCCTGCTGGGCCAGCCGTGCCCGCCCTGGGGCGCTCCCAAGCCATGCGGAACCTGCTATACACGACCGGTTCGGTAACCAAAGGAGTGCATTCATGAGCGGTTCATTTCGCGTCGGTGTCCTGGGCGCCACGGGCATGGTGGGACAACGGTTCCTTTCGCTGCTGGAGGACCACCCCTGGTTCAAGGTGACCACCCTGGCCGCCAGCGCGAACTCGGCCGGCAAGACCTACACGGATGCGGTTGGCACGCGCTGGGCCCTCAAGACCCCCATGCCCGCCGCGGTGGCCGGCATGAAGGTGCTCGACGCGTCGAACCTGGACGCGGTCGCCAAGGACGTGGACTTTGTCTTCTGCGCGGTGGACATGCCCAAGGAAGACACCATGCGTCTGGAGGAGGCCTATGCGCGGCGGGAGATCCCGGTGGTGTCGAACAACTCGGCGCATCGAGGGACAGCGGACGTACCGATGATGCTGCCCGAGATCAACGCGGGCCACGCCGCCGTCATCGCGGACCAGCGCAAGCGCCTGGGCACCCAGCGCGGTTTCATCGCCGTCAAGCCCAACTGCTCGCTGCAGAGCTACGTACCCGCCCTCGATCCGCTGATGGGCTTCGGCCCCCAAGAGGTCTTCGTGTGCACGTACCAGGCGATCTCGGGCGCCGGCAAGACCTTCGAGACGTGGCCCGACATGGTGGACAACGTGATCCCGTTCATCAAGGGCGAGGAGCAGAAGTCCGAACAGGAACCCCTGAAGATCTGGGGCAAGATCGCGGGCGGCAAGATTGTTCCCGCCACCTCGCCGCGCATCTCGGCCCAGTGTATCCGCGTGCCGGCCAGCGATGGTCACATGGCGGCGGTGTTCGTGCGCTTCGCGAAGAAGCCCACGGCCGAGCAGATCATCTCCGCGTGGAAGTCCGCCGCGGGCCGGCCGCAGGAGCTGAAGCTGCCCAGCGCGCCCACCCCGTACCTGACCTACTTCGAGGACGAGGCCCGTCCTCAAACCAGGTTGGACCGCGACACGGGCGCGGGCATGGGGATCACCATCGGTCGTCTCCGTCCCGATCCTTTGTTCGACTACAAGTTCGTTTGCCTGTCGCACAACACCGTGCGCGGCGCCGCGGGGGGCGCGGTCCTGACGGCCGAGTTGCTGGCCGCCGAGGGCTACATCAAGGCCCGGTAGACGGCGGCGAAGTGCGGCGCGCATCCCACGCGGCGCGCACGGCGGGCACCCTCGCCTTGACCAACAGCTCACTCCATCCCCACGCGAGGGGCCGCGCCTTGGCCACGGGCTTGCAGCTCTCGGCGACGGATGTCGCTGGAGAGCTATAAGCGGAAGCGGAACTTTTCGCGTACGCCCGAGCCGCGTGGTGCAGGTCCTGCGGAGGCGGGAAGCAAGGCGCTGTCCTTCGTGGTGCAGAAGCACGCGGCCCGGCGGCTGCACTACGATTTTCGCCTGGAGTTGGACGGCGTGTTGCTGAGCTGGGCTGTGCCCAAAGGCCCGAGCTGCCGGCCGGGGGAGAAGCGACTGGCCATGCAGACCGAGGATCACCCGCTGGAATACGGCGGCTTCGAGGGCGTGATCCCGGAGGGCGAGTATGGCGCCGGCAGCGTCCTGGTCTGGGATCAGGGCACGTGGGAGCCGGTGGAGGATCCGCATCGCGGTCTGGAGAAGGGCCACCTCAGCTTCGTTCTGCGCGGCAAGAAGCTGGCCGGGGCCTGGGACCTGGTGCGCATTCGCGGCCGCGAGCCAGGCGAGGGGCGGCGGACCTGGTTGCTGCTCAAGCGGCGCGATGAAGACGCCTGCGCGCCCGAGGACGACGAGCCGGTGGAGCGTCGGCCCGACAGCGTCTTGACCGGACGCAATCTGGCCGAGGTGGCGCAATCCAAGGATCGCGTGTGGCATTCGGAAGAGCCCGCAGGCCAGCCGTCGCCTCCTCCACCGCCGCTCGATGAGTTGGTGGCCGCGTTCATGCAGCGGCTGCACATGACCAATCCGGATCGCGTGCTCTTTCCGGAGCAGAACCTGACCAAGCGCGATCTGGCCCTCTACTACGTGCAGGTGGCCGATCGCATGCTGCCCTTTGTGCGCGATCGCGTGCTCACGCTGCTGCGCTGTCCGGAGGGCCAGGGCAAGCCGTGCTTCTACCAGAAGCACCCCAGGGTCGAGGTGCTGGGCGTGGTGCCTGTGCCCGTGGTGGAGAAGGGCAAGACGGTGAGCTACATGGCCGTGACCAGCGCGGAGGGGATCGTGTCGCTGGTCCAGATGGGGGTGCTGGAGGTGCACGTGTGGGGGTGCCGGCGCGATTTGGTGAACCGCCCCGATCAGTTGGTCTTCGACTTGGATCCAGGGCCCGGGGTGCCGTGGGCCGACACGGTGGCGGCGGCCCTGGAGGTGCGGGCGTTGCTGGGCGCGCTGGGGCTGGAGAGCTTCGCGCGCACCACGGGCGGCAAGGGGCTACACCTCGTGGTGCCCATCGCCCGGCGGTATGGCTGGGAGGATGTGAAGACGTTCTGCAACGCGGTCGCGCTGCACCTTACGCGCGTGCGACCCGACCGCTACGTGGCCAACATGGCCAAGCGGCACCGGGCGGGACGCGTCTTCGTGGACTACCTGCGCAACGGGTATGGCGCCAGCGCCATCGCACCTTACTCGTCGCGCTCCAGACCCGGCGCGCCGGTGGCCGCACCGGTCTCGTGGGAGGCGCTGGCGGGCGGCCAGGTGCGGCCCGAGGACTTCACGGTGAGCAACGTGGGACAGTGGCTGTCGCGTCCGGATCCGTGGGCCGGCTACCTCGATGTCAAACAAGGCCTGAGCAGTGCCGTCCACAGCTTGCGCACGGGGTGAAGCTTCGGCCCGGGGCGAGACAGCTCGCGCCTGGCTCAACCCACCGAGGCGAACAGACGGGCCCAGGCGTCCTGCATCTCCGGCGGGGTGGCGAAGAGCTTGGCCTCCACGTGGAACTCAGCCCCCTCGGGCTCACACAAGGTGACCACACCCCACAGCTCCAGCTTCTCGCGCGCGGTCTCCACGGCCATGCGGATCATGCTGTTGTCGCGCAGCTTGGTCTTGCTCAAGAAAGCCAGACCGTCGCGACTGAGGTAGGTCCCCTGACAGCACGAGTTGCCGGTCGAACGGAGGATGTGGAGCGTGAAGGTGAAGGCCTTATGCGGGCCGGGGAGCGTGGTGGGCGGCTGGGCGACCTGGCTGGCGCGGCCGTCGCCTTCGTCGCCGCCGGCGGTCTCGTCCACGGCACTGAGCGCGGCGGCGATGGTCGGCAGCAGCGTCACCATGTACTCCGCTTCCTCGGGGCGGAAGTGCTGCGTGGCCACGACTTGCTCCGCGGTGGGATAGGCGCTCGTGCACAGCAATGAGACCAGGGCGTCGGACGCGGCCACCAACTCGGCCATGGTCCGGAACTCACCCGCAGCCTCGGGATCGTGGTGGTGAGCGATGACTGAGCAGAGCAGAGGCGAAAGGTTCCACAGCTTGGCGGTGGCCATCCCAAGCGCAATGTGGACCTCCTCCACGGCTCGTCCCCACTCCTCCGCGGGCAGAACCCGCTGATCGTGGTTGCGGGCCAGCAGGTCCTCGAAACCGGAGACGGCCACCACGCGCCCAAAATCATGAAGCAGGCCACACACGTAGGCCTCCTCGGCGTCGGTCTTGCGCCAGTAGGCCAGGGCCCGACAGCACAGGCCCGAGATGAGCGCCTGTTGCCAGGCCGCCTGGCGTACGCTGGCCAACGCGCCATCGCGGGTTGCATAGGCGTTCATGCTCAGGGACATGGCGATGCGCGCGACCTCGGTGGCGCCCACGCGCATGATGGCCGCGCCCAGGGTGGTCGTGGGGGTCACGCGGCGGTAGGCGGCCGAGTTGGCGTAGCGGAGCAGGGTGGCCGCCAGAGACGAGTCCTCGCCCACGATGCGTTCCAGATCCGTGATGCCGTAGCTGCCGTGGGCGACAATGCGGCGCAGGCGCACGGCCACCGCAGGATAGGGCGGCACCCGCAGGGCATTGCGGTTCATCAGGTCGATGACTCCCGGGACCAGGTCAGCTGCGCCAGCCATGGGGCCTCCGCGCAGGATTATCCGCGAAAAGAGAGGCCGTGGGGATGGCACCCGGCACTAGCGCTTCTTCTCCGGGGATGTGGGGCCCAGCCGGCGTTCGATATGGGCAATCAGTTTCTGGGCGTCGGCGCGGATGCGCTCCATGGCCTTCGCGTCGAAGCCCAGCACCTGGCGCGCCTGCATGAGCGGGGAATCCAGGGGCAGATCGCAGTTCTCGCCGCCCACGATGACGGCGAAACCCAGCTCGCTGGCCAGTTGCTCGGCGATGGCCACGATGGCCGCCAGGGGGTGGGGCACGCCCTGAACCACCACGTCGTGATGGTGCGCCAGAACGAGCTGCACATCCAGGGGCAGGCGCCACAGCCGGGCGACCAAGCCTGAGGCGTCCTGGTGGCTCTGCTGCAGGATCATGCTGAGCATGAGCGGGTCAATGCCGGCCGTCGTGTCCTTCTGCTCTCCCAGCACGATGAGCGTGGCGGCCATCCCCACGTCGTGGAGCAGGCCACAGAGGAAGGCGTATTCCGTGGCCATGGGCGTAAAGGTGGACACCAGGCGCGCCAGGTGCGCACACACCGTGCTGTGCCGGCGCGCCAACTCCATGGGCTCGGCGTAGGCCCGGGAGCGAAAGATGCGCGTGTTCATCGACACCTCGAGGGCGATGTCGGACAGGTTGCGCATGCCCAGCCGAACCACCGCGTCTCGCAGCGAGGTGATGCCCCCGCCGGGGGAGACGGCCGCCGACTGGGCGATGCGCAGGACCCGGCCGGCCAAGAGCGGATCCTTCTGCATCACGTCCACCACCTTGACCGCGTCGATGTCGGCCTGTTGGGCCAGGTTGTGGACCTCCAGCGCCACCGCGGGCAGCAGCGGCGGCTGGTAGCCGGGCGCGCTGAAGTGGTCGATGAGGCGTTTGGAAAAGTGGGCTGCCGATTCGAAGACCACGGCGGCGTGGTCTCCTGCAAGGGCGGCATCCGAGAGTCGCTTTGAGTCGGGCATTCGCGTGAGAGTTGCCGATCAGGGTTCGTTCTCCCTGTAGGTCAGCGGCGCGGGGTGCCCAGCGCTCATCACGTTGGACCGCATCGCGACGTCTGCAGGTTGAGCCCTCAACGGTAGAGATCGGCTGTGGCGAAGCCGCCCTTGAGGTTGCCGCGTGGCACCCGGGGAGGCTTCACTTGCCAGCCGGAGCACGCCGCAGGTCGCGCTGGCCGCCCGCGTAGAAGGGCCGCGCAGATGCTTAGCGAGGGACCGTCGCGCCTTTCACGCCTTCCGCGCGGATGGTCGACAGCGTCTGCTCGATGCGGTCGATGTCGGGCGGCTTGGCCAAATGTTGCGCGAAGCCGGCTTGCCTCGCCTTCTCGACGTCCTCGGGGGCCGCGTACCCGCTGAGCGCCACCAGGTGGCATGCGCGCAGATGCGGATCCGCACGCATGTGCCTGGCGACTTCGAAGCCGTTCATACCCGGCAGCCCGATGTCACAGAGCACCACGTCTGGTCGACTGGCGTGTGCCTTCTCGATGCCGTCCATGCCCGAGGTGGCGATTTGGACCCGGGGCCGGCTGAGCTCCAACGCTTCCTTGAGGCTTTCGGCGGCGTCGACGTTGTCTTCGATGACGAGTACGTTGAGGCCTCGATGGGCCGGGGACGCCGCGACGAGCGGCCCGGGCTGTTGCGCCGCCTGCCCAGGTGGCTCCACGGGGAGTCGAACGACGAACTCCGCGCCCTTGCCCAGCCCTTGGCTGCGGGCCGTGACCGCCCCGCCGTGTAGCTGCACCAGCCCCTTGACCAGCGCCAGTCCCAGCCCGAGTCCCCCCTGGCTGCGCGCCAGCGTGGCGTCGGCCTGCACGAAGGGCTCGAAGAGATTGGCCAGAAGACTCGCGGGGATGCCCACCCCGTTGTCTCGGACGTGGACGGCCGCGGCCCCGTCTTCTCGCGCCACCCACAGCTCGACCAGCCCGCCCCGCGGCGTGAACTTCGCCGCATTGGTCAGAAGGTTTCCGACGATCTCGGATAGACGGGTGGGATCTCCTTCGGTGTAGAGGTGGCCATGACACGGTCTCGTCTCAAGCTGGACCTGCGCGGCGGCGAACAGCGGCCGGTGATCCTCCGCGCTCTGGAGCACCAGGCTGCAGAGCTCGACGCGTTCCCGTTGAATTCGGATCTTGCCGCGCGCGATACGGGTCACATCGAGCAGGTCATCGATGAGCCGAGTCAAGTGCAGGACCTGGCGCTCGATCACCTGATGGGCGCGCTTCGCGTGTGGTCCGTCGGGCGGCACGCAGCGGAGGATGTGCAGGCTGTTGCTGATGGGGGTCAGGGGGTTGCGGAGCTCGTGCGACAGTACGGCCAAGAACTCGCTCTTGTGCCGGTCGGATTCCTCGATTCGATGTTTCGCTCGGCGCAATTCCGAGATGTCCTCGACGGTCGCGACCACGCGCGGAGTCGCTCCGGAGGCATCCCGGATGGGCGAAACCGTGACGTGCACCCAGACAGGCGTTCCATCCTTCGCTAGGTAGCGCTTGTCGTAGTCGTATCGGTTGATCTCGCCGCGGATGAGCCGGTCGTTGAGTTCCCGAGCGCGCGGCCGGTCCTCGGGGGCGGTGAGTTCGTGGGCGCTCCGGCCCAGGAGCTCTTCCCGGGTGTAACCCAGCATGTCGCAGAAGCGCTGGTTTGTGTTGCGCACGTGCCCCTCCTCGTCTCCCTCCACGATGCCGAGGGCCACGTTCTCGAAGATGGCGCGCAGACGCTGCTCCTTCCCCGACACCGCGTCGCGAACACGGGCGCGTTCCTCTGCCTGCTGCTGCGCCCGTATGGTCGCCCCCCGAAATCCCGCGCAGAGTGCCACCACGACGGACGCGCTGACGAGAAAGAGGGTGGTCAAGGTCAGTTCATGACTGGAAACGGACCACCCCGGCGCCCCGGTGAAGGCGTAGTTGGCTAAAGCCGCGGAGATGCCCACGGCCAGCAGACCGGGGAGGAAGCCCCCCAGCCAGGCGGACAAGGCGATCCCCATGTAGAAGAGCACGAACGGGGCGCCACCCTGGGCGGGCAGCAGATAGGTTTGGATGGCGTAGACCAGCGCGGCTGCGACCACCGGGACGACATAGCGCACCACCCGGGGCAGGCGGAGGAGCGATGCAGGCCTGAGCAGGCCGGATAGGAATCCAAACCGGCGCCCACGGCTTCGCACGGCTGGTTGTCCTTGTGTCGTAATCGCCTCCTCGCGGGAAGTTCCGAGCGGCGCCCCGGGCTCACTCCAGAACTCGGGAGCGCTTGCGCCCCACACCGTTTCGGACTCAATTCTGAGTCTGGGTCGGGCGTACCCATCTGCAAGTACATGTCCCCGGCGGGCGTGGGGCAGTCGACGGCGGTGGCGGGGCCGTGCCTTGCGCGCAACCGGCGTGCATGACCTACTGTCAACCCGAGAGGTAACCATGGCGACCGACGTGAAGACCCGAATCGATGGACTCTTTCCCCGCCTGGAGGACGTGCCGGCCAGCGCGGATTTCGCCGCGGGCGGCGGCACCTATGGCGATGGCGATCTGTATCTGGTGGACGGCGAGATTCGGCGTTGGACCGGCGACACCCACGAGGTGACGTCGCCCATCTGCGTGATGCGCGACGGGATCACCGAGCGGCGCCCGCTTGGCCGTCGCGCCGCCCTGTCGCGCGAGGAAGGCCTGGCCGCTCTGGGGGCTGCCTCGCGCGCCTACGACAACGGCCGCGGCGCTTGGCCCACCATGAAAGTGGGCGCGCGCATCGAGGCCGTGCAGGCCTTCGTGGCGGCCATGCAGAAGACGCGCGAGGAGGTCGTGCGCCTGCTCATGTGGGAGATCGCCAAGCCGCGCCCCGATGCGGAGAAGGAATTCGACCGCACGGTGCAGTACGTGCAGGAGACCATTGAGGCGGTCAAAGAGCTGGATCGCGCGGGCGGGCGCTTCTCGCGTACCGGCGGTGTGCTGGCCCAGATTCGCCGCGCGCCCCTCGGTGTCACCCTGTGCATGGGGCCCTTCAACTACCCGCTGAACGAGACGTTCACCACGCTCATCCCGGCGGTCATCATGGGCAACCCGGTGGTGGCCAAGCTGCCCCGCTTCGGCATGCTCTGCCAGGCGCCGCTCCTCAAGGCGTTCGCCCAGTCCTTCCCGCGCGGCGTGGTCAACATCGTGAACGGCGACGGTCGCACGGTGGCCGGACCCCTGGTCGAGCAGGGTGACGGGGCGGCGCTGGCCTTCATCGGATCGTCGCGCGCGGCGAACGCGCTCAAGAAGCAGCACCCACGGCCCAATCGCTTGCGCTGCATCCTGGGGCTGGACGCCAAGAACCCGGCCATCATCTTGCCCGATGCGGATCTGGACCTGGCCGTGCGCGAGTGCGTGACGGGCGCGCTGTCGTTCAACGGCCAGCGCTGCACCGGCCTCAAGTTGCTCTTCGTGCACCGCTCGGTGGCCGATCGCTTCGTCGACAAGCTGGCAGCCGCGGTCGACGGACTGCCGTTCGGTTTGCCGTGGGAGCCGGGCGTGAAGCTCACTCCTCTGCCTGAGATCGACAAGGCCAAGATGCTGCAGGACCTGGTGGACGACGCGAAGAAGAAGGGCGCCAAGGTGGTCAACGCGTACGGCGGCCTGACCAACCGCACCTTCTACTTCCCGGCCGTGGTGTACCCGGTGACGGCGTCCATGTCGCTGTTTGGCGTCGAGCAGTTCGGCCCCGTGGTCCCCGTGGCCCCTTTCGACGACGTGTCCGAGGTCCTGGATTTCATCGAGAAGTCGAATTACGGGCAGCAGGCCAGTCTGTTCGGGCGCGACGCCCAGGTGGTGGGACCGCTGGTCGACGTGCTGGCCAACCAGGTGAGCCGCGTGAACCTGAACGCCCAGTGCCAGCGCGGCCCCGACGCCTATCCCTTCACGGGCCGTAAGGACAGCGCCGAGGGAACCCTATCCATCTCTGATGCCCTGCGCTGCTTCTCCATCCGCACCATGGTGGCCGCGCCCGAGGTCGACGCCAACCGCGCGCTCCTGCACGACGTGCTGGTGGGCCGCACGTCCAACTTCATCAACACGGACTACCTATTCTAGGCGGCCGACAGCCCGGGACTACAAATGGCGCCTCGGCCCAGGTAGGGTGATTGCAAATGTCTCAAGACGAGCAGTTGGAATACAGCACCTTCGATGCCACGGTTCGGCGATCGGCGCAGATCGAGGAGGACCTGAAGAAGAATCCGCTGCGCTACCGCGTCCTGACGGGCGATCGGCCAACCGGGCGGCTGCACGTGGGCCACCTCTTCGGCTCCCTGCAGAATCGGGTGCGTCTTCAGAACCTGGGCGTGCCGACCTTCATCGTGATCGCCGACTATCAGGTGCTCACCGACCGCGACACCTTCGAGAGCATCGCCCAGAACGTGCGCGAGCTGACGATTGACTACCTCTCGGTGGGCCTGGACCCGTCGAGCGGCCGCACCTGCATCTTCCCCCACAGCCACGTCCCCGAGCTGAATCAGCTCCTGCTGCCGTTCCTGACCCTGGTGACCAACGCCGAGTTGGATCGGAACCCGACGGTCAAGGAGGAGATTCAGGCCGCGGGTCAGAAGCGCGTGAACGCGGGCATGTACACCTATCCGGTTCACCAGGCGGCCGACATCCTGTTCTGCAAGGCCAATCTGGTGCCGGTGGGCAAGGACCAGCTACCGCACCTCGAGCTGACGCGTACCATCGCCCGCCGTTTCAACGAACGGTTCGCGCGCGGCCAGGACGTCTTCCCCGAGCCGCATCCGCTGCTCTCCAAGGCCCCGGTCATCCTGGGCCTGGATGGCGGCCAGAAGATGTCCAAGAGTCGCAACAACGCCATCATGCTCGCCGCGAGCGAGGACGAGACGGCCAGCCTCATCAAGAAGGCCAAGACCGATGCGGAGAGGCGCATTACCTTCGAGCCCGCGACGCGGCCGGAGGTGTCCAACCTGCTCCTCCTGACGTCGCTGTGCACGGGCGAGGCGCCCGAGGCCATTGCCGAGAGGATCGGAGATGGCGGCGGGGGCAAGCTGAAGGCCACGCTCACCGAGGCGCTGAACGAATACCTGCGTCCCCTGCGCGCCAGGCGCCGCGAGTTGGAGGCCGCCCCGGAGCACATTCGGTCGGTGTTGCAGGCCGGGATCGCGCGCGCGCGACAGGCGGGCCAGGCGACCCGCGATGAGGTCCGCCGCGTGATGAACATGGATCTGACCTGAGGCCGAGCCAGCCTCGTCCTTCACCTCGCCCCCTGCCTTGAAAGCCGTGCCTGGCCGGCTCCCTGCGGCCTGGGCGCAGGCAAAGGCACCCAGAAGCTCGGGCCGTCGCTGGCCATGGCGCTTGGTCCGCCCTATGCTCGCCAGATGCCTCGGGCGCTCTACACCGGCAGCTTCGATCCCGTCACGCGTGGCCACCTGGACATCATCGAGCGGGCGGCCCGCGTGTTCGACGATCTTGAGGTCGTGGTCGGCAACAACCCGGCGAAGCAGTACGTCTTCACACTGGAAGAGCGGGTGGGCTTCCTGCGCAACGCCATCCAGAACCCGCGCGTGCGCGTCAGCTCCATCGAGAACAGCCTCATCGCCGACTACGCCTACGAGGCGGGGATCCCCACCATCGTGAAGGGCGTGCGCGGCATCCAGGACTACGACTACGAACGCATGATGCACGAGGTGAACATCACCCAGCAGCGCGGGATCGACACGCACATCCTGCTGGCCCGCCGCGAGCTGGCGCACATCAGTTCCAGTGCCGTCCGGGAGCTGTGCCGCTACCAGGGCTTCACCCACGCCTACGTCATCCCGTGCGTGAAAGAGGCGCTGGAGCGACGGCTCAACCAGCAGGTCGTGGTGGGGCTGACGGGCGGCATTGCCGCGGGCAAGTCGTACCTCGGGCAGGCCCTGGTCGAGATGGGGCGCTCGATGGGCCTGTCCGTGCACAACATCGACATCGATAACATCGCCCACGACATCCTGTTGGCCCGAGGCGAGCCGGCCTACCAGCAGTTGCGCGCCGACATCTGCCGCACCTTCGACATCCAGGACGTGCAGCGCAAGGTGTTGGGGCAGATCATCTTCAACGACGTGAGCAAGTTGGAGCGGCTCAACGGCATCATGCGCGTGCCGCTGCTCACGCGGCTGCGCAGTGCCATGGCCGGGATTCGCGGCTTGGTGATCATCAACACCGCCCTCATGGTCGAGGCCGACATGCTGCAGCTCTGCAACAACAACGTCATCGTGGTCTCCGCCGCGCCCGACGTCCGCATGCAGCGCCTGCGGGCCCGCGGCCTGTCCGAGGCCCAGATCCAGCGCCGTCTGGCTGGTCAGTTCACCACCGAGGAGAAGGTGGCGCGCATCCGGCAGCGCATCGAGTCCCAGCGCTGGGGTCACTGCGAGGAAGTGGACGCCAGCGGCCCCTACACGCACGATCGTTTGATTCAGCTCCTGGAGATGTGGAGGCCCGAGCGAACCTGAGGTCACCTGCGCCGCAGCTCGCGACAGCGCTGAGCGTATTGCGTTCTGAGATCCTCGACGGGCAAGGCGGGCAGACCGGCGCTTCTGCGGACGTCGTTCTCGATGCGATGGGCTTCCTCCTCGGCGGCGACGGCCCGGTCGGCAATCTCCTCGCACGACTCGCGGCTCGTGCGGATCTCGTCCGCGGGAAAGGGTGCCCACCACGCCAGGTGGGTGAGGAGGTGGGCCAGTCGGGCGGCCTGAGCGGGCAACGGACGATCGCGCTGCAAGACGATGGCCCCGTCGTCCTGGACCACGCCCTCGCGCACGTCCCCGTAGCAAACCACCAGGGGCCGGCCCAGGCGAGGGAACAGGCCCTGGCTGCTGGGGTGGCTGGTCAGGCGGGCGGTAAGCTGAGCCGTGCGCTTGCTGTCTGGGGTGGTACCGCGCGGGCACACGGGCTCGGGCAGATTCGCCTTCTGGCAGCGCCTGACCGTGAGCGCCTCGCAAGGGCGGGCGCGCGGCTTGCAGTTGGTCTCCTTGCGGGGGGCGCAGGCCCAGCCGGGCGGGCACACGGCGGGCGTGGGGCAGCGGCGAGGCTCGCAGCGCGTTCCCCTGTGGTCGACGACGATGTCCTCGCCGGATGTGCAGGCGATTTGGTCCTGGGGCGGGACAACATCCGCGCGGGCGCCCGGGCTGCCGAGCACGGCGAGCCCAATCGCGGTGACCACCTTATGCATGCGCATGGGGCGCACCATAGCAGCCCAGGTTTTCGACGGGGCGGCGCGTAGCAAGGGCCTTTCCCGTCTGCCGCAGTGGAGGGTTTTGAGAGAAGGAGCCCTCCATGCAACACCCCCGAAGTCTCACCGTCGTCGCCCTGGCTCTCACGCTCGGCCTGGTGGCCTGCGCATCCAGTGGTGAATCCCCGGGCGGAGGCGGTGGCGCCGACGGCGCGGGTCGGAGCGGCTCAGCAGGCAATGGCGGGGCCGGTGCGGGGCCGGGCACGGCGGGCAACTCGGGCGGCTCGGGGGGAACCGGCGGGGCCCAGTCGCCCACGCGCGTGATGCTGGAGCCAGGCCGGGCGATGTCCTGCGAGAGTCCCGGCCTGGCCGTCAGCACCCAGCACGTGGAGGCCGAGTGCGCGCTGGGCGTCTCCAAGGCGGGATGCAAGGGCAGCCAGCAAGGCACGAAGCTGGAGAACAACGACACCACGGTGGGCTACATCGAGGCCGGCGACTACCTGGCCTACGAGGGCGTGGTCCTCGACGGCGTGACCACGCTGCGCGCCCACTACGCCAAGGGCACCACCGACGGCAAGATCGAGGTGCGCCTCGACAGCGTGACGGGCAAGCTGATTGGCACCTGGAATCCGGCCAGCACGGGCGATTGGGGCACCTGGAAGGATGCCAGCGTCGCGCTCACGGCCAGCACGGGCTCGCATGCGCTGTATCTGGTGGCCGCGGGCGGTACGGGGGGCATCATCAGCCTGGATTGGATCGAGGTGGGGGGCGACAGCGGCAGCGCCACCGCGGTCTTTCACGTCAATCAGCTCGGCTTCGACACCCTGGGCGCCAAGCACGCCGTGGTGGAGGGGGCCGCGGACCTGGGACGCTTCTTTGTGGTGGACAGCGACGGCAAGGCCGCATGGTGCGGCGACCTCGAGGCCCAGTTGTTCACGGACTGGGGGAGCAAGAGCTCCTTTTACTCGGTGGACTTCAGCGGCTTGACCGTCGCGGGCACGTACCGGCTGCAGGTGGGGGGCATGGCTTCCAAGCCGTTCACCATCGCCGACAACCGCCTGTTCAAGACCACCGTGCCCGCCGTGCTCGGCTACTTCAAGGCCTCGCGCGCCGACGATGCCGAGGTGTGGGCCGCCGACGCCAAGGTGCCCTTCGTCGGCTCGGCCCAGACTCACGACGTGCGCGGCGGCTGGTACGACGCCTCGGGCGACATCTCCAAGTACCTGTCGCACCTCAGCTTCGCCAATTACCTCAACCCGCAACAGATCCCCCTGGTGGCCTGGGCCTTGGCGTGGCTCTACGACCAACCCGTGTCGGCCAGCCTGGGCAACAGCGCGGCCGTGCAGGCTGAGGCCCTATGGGGCGCGGACTACCTGCTGCGCGTACTCGATCCGGCGGGCTTCTTCTACATCACCGTGTTCGATCGCTGGTCGGGCGACATGGGCGCGCGGACCATCTGCGCCTTCGAGGGTTCGGCGGGCGCCATGAGCGACAAGTGGCAATCGGCCCTGCGCGAGGGCGGCGGCATGAGCATCGCCGCCCTGGCGCGCGTGGCCCGCTGGAAGGTCAACGGGGACTTCACGAGCGACGAGTATCTGGCCGGAGCGGAGTTGGCGTTCGCCCATCTCGACACCGAGGGCGTGAAGTACACCGACGACGGCAAGGAGAACGTCATCGACGATTACACGGGGCTGCTGGCGGCCAGCGAGCTGTACGCCACGACCCACAAGGCGACCTACCTGGATGCGGCCCGGGCGCGGGCCAGGTCGCTGGCCGGCCGCTTGTCGAGCGAAGGCTACTTCATCGCCGACGGGGCCAGCCGGCCTTTCTGGCATGCCTCCGATGCGGGCCTGCCGGTGGTGGCGCTGGTTCGCTACACGCAAGTGGAGACCGACGATGCGAAGCGCGGCGCGGCCCTGCAGGCCGTGCAGACGCACCTGGACTACTTGCTGCGCGTGACTCAGGCCGTGAGCAATCCCTACGGCTACGCCCGCCAACACGTGAGCCCCTCTCGCGCCAGCTTCTTCATCCCGCATGACAACGAGACGGGCTACTGGTGGCAGGGCGAGAACGCGCGCCTGGGCTCGCTGGCGGCGGCGGCGGCCATGGCGGCAGAGGCGCTGCAGGCGAGCGGGACGGCCTACCTCGATCTGCTGCGCTTCGCCGGCACGCAGATGGATTGGCTCTTCGGGGCCAATCCCTACGACCTCTGCTTCTTGCACGGCTGGGGGGACAAGAACCCGAGCAAGTACTGCGGTGACAAGAGACAGGGGGGCACTCTTGCCGGCGGCATGGCGAACGGCATCACCGGCCGCGAGGTGGACGGCTCGGGCATCCAGTGGGCCGGGGTCGAAGGCTGCGGCGACGAGTGGCGTTGGAGCGAGCAGTGGCTGCCCCACTCCGCCTGGGCCATGGTCGCGGTCACCGCCCTGGCCCGCTAGAGCACCGAACGGTTTGAAGACTGAGCGAACACGCGGAGATGCGAGCAGCCCGAGGCGCGAGCAGGGAGAATACTCGACGTATTTGACCGACGAGC
>JAEXQJ010000158.1 GCA_023438785.1 Pseudomonadota bacterium | reverse complement strand
GGTTCACCCTGGTGGAGGTCATGGTCGCGCTGCTCTTGGGCGCCATCGGACTGCTGGGCACCCTGGCCGTGCAGCAAGCGGTGGTCGGCGCCTCCAAGGCGGCCAACGACGCCGCCGTGGCCCTCCGCCTGGCCAGCCAGGGCATCGAAGAGGCCAACTCCTACGCTGTCATTAGCGCGACATCCGATCAGCTGGCCGCCGTAGCCAGCGGCACTTGGACCGCCCCCGAGTACCTGAACGCCGAAGGCAGGAGGACCACCGCCCTGTCGCCCGAATACCGCTGGATTCGCCGCGACCGCGTGATGAACCTGGGCGCCGGCCGGCCGTACGTCATCTCGGTCGTGGTCACCTACAACAACGACACCGGAACGCCCAAGACGGTCCGACTCGACGTCGAACGGAGGAAGTCGTGGTGAGGCGCCGCTGCCCCGATCGGGGCATGACTCTGGTCGAGCTGATGGTCACGATGATCATCTCCTCCATCGTCGCCGCATCTACTTTCATGTTCTTCGCCGGCCAGCAGCGCATCTACGAGACCCAGACGCGCATGCTCAATGTCCAACAGAACGTCTGGGCCGGCATGGAGGTCCTGACCCGCTTCGTGCGCGCCGCGGGCGGCGGCATGTTCGGCTGTGTTCGTCCGGTCGGTCGCACCGCCGGCCTCGTCACCGACGACAGTGATGCCGCCCCGGTGATGGTCGACGGGTCGTTGCGCCCCGTGCACACGGTGGCCTTCACCTCGGTCCCCGCGGCCGGCCTGCGCGCCTACCGCGACGGCGGTCTGCAACGGATTCCGCCGCTGTGGATCGTGGACCAGGTGGATGGCACCTTGACCGCGAATCGAGGCATCGTTCCCGGCACCGACGTCATCACAGTCGCCTTCGGGAACCGCACATCAGGTACGGATTTCGATTCCTATCTGGCCGCGGCGGTCACCAGCGCAGCGGGCCCAGGGACCACGGTGGCCGGAACCATCGTGCAGACCCTTCCCGGCAACTCGAACATGTTCCGCGCTGGCGAGTTCATGCTGCTGATGGGCGAGCCCGGCATGGGGGGCATCGCCAACGACCGCGGCTGCACGCTGCTGCAGATTACCCGGGTGACCACGGGCACCGACCTTCTGGAGCACGCCAACGGCACGAGCATCTGCACACCGAACACGACCTGTACCGGGTCGCCCTGGAATCCTGGAGCCACTGCCCCGACGGGCTTGATCCCGCTGGGTGCGACCTACGGTGTCCCCGACCCGCTGCCGCCTTCCGAGGTCACGACCAACGCCAACACGGGCGTCCGCAATTTCGGCGATTTTTGGTGGGTCCAGTTCGCCATCCGCACCACCGATTCGAAGGGCATTCCGCTCAACAACACGGGTGTGCCATCGCTGACCATGTGGCGCATCGACCAAGGGGGCGAGCCCGAGGTCCTGGCGGAGGGCATCGAAGACCTGCAGGTGGCCTACGCCTGCGACTACCTGCCCAAGGCGGGCCCGGGAGGAACACCGCCCGCGGGCGATGGCCGACTGCCCGACAGCGGAGATGGCGCGGACGAGTGGATGCTCAATTCGGACGCCGACGTGATCTCCACCGCCAGCGATGAGAAGTGCAACCAGCCCACCGCGGTCCGCATCACGCTGGTCGCGCGGTCGCTGACCGAGGACAACGCCATCGACACGACCCTGCTGGACAATGGCCGGCCGGCTGCCGAAAACCACGCCGCCCACACCGCCGACGAGCGTGACGGCTACCGCCGCCGGGTCTTGACGACCACCGTCTTCCCACGCAACAGCAAGGACATGTAGCGGCAACGCCGCACCAAACGAAAGAGGGAGGCTGATGCCCTTCGGCTCCAGCCTCCCTCGGTGAGTCAGCGAACGGGTCTGATTACATCATGCCGCCCATGCCGCCCATGCCACCCATGCCGCCCATGCCGCCCATGCCGCCGCCATGAGCGTGCGGAGCGGGCTTCTCCTCCTTGGGAGCCTCGACCACGAGGGCCTGGGTGGTAATGAGCAGGCCGGCCACGGAGGCCGCGTTCTGCAACGCCGAGCGAACCACCTTGGTCGGGTCGATGACGCCGGCCTCGATGAGATCCTCGAAGGTGTCGGTCTGGGCGTTGTAGCCGAAGCCGCCCTTACCCTCTTTGATCCGCTGCACGATGATCGAGCCTTCCTGGCCCGCGTTGCCGGCGATCTGACGGCAGGGCTCCTCGCAGGCGCGGGTCACGATGGACACGCCCACGGCCTGCTCGTCGTTCAGGTTCTCCAGCTTATCCATGCTGGCCACGGCGCGGATGAGCGCCACACCACCGCCGGGGACGATGCCCTCCTCGACGGCAGCGCGGGTCGCGTGCAGGGCGTCCTCCACGCGCGCCTTCTTCTCCTTCATCTCGGTCTCGGTGTAAGCGCCGACCTTGACCACGGCCACGCCGCCCACCAGCTTGGCCAGGCGCTCCTGCAGCTTCTCGCGATCGTAGTCCGAGGTCGTGGCCGCGATCTGGGCGCGGATCTGCTTCACGCGAGCCTCGATGTCAGAGCGCTTGCCGGCGCCGTCCACGATGGTCGTGTTGTCCTTGTCCACCGTGATGCGCTTGGCGCGGCCCAGGTCCTTGGCCGTGATGCTCTCCAGCTTGATGCCCAGGTCCTCGGTGATGGCCTGACCGCCGGTCAGCACGGCGATGTCCTTCAGCATCTCCTTGCGGCGATCGCCGAAGCCGGGCGCCTTGACCGCGCACACCTGCAGGGTGCCGCGCAGCTTGTTGACCACCAGGGTGGCCAGCGCCTCGCCCTCGATGTCCTCGGCGATGATGAGCAGCGGCTTACCCGCGCGCGCCACCTGCTCGAGGACCGGGAGCAGCTCCTTCATGTTGGAGAGCTTCTTCTCGTGGATCAGGATGTATGGATCCTCAAGCTTGACCTCCATGCGCTCCGTGTCGGTCACGAAGTAGGGCGAGAGGTAGCCGCGGTCGAACTGCATACCCTCGACCACGTCGAGGGTGGTCTCCATCGACTTGGCCTCTTCGATGGTGATGACGCCCTCTTTGCCCACCTTCTCCATGGCCTCGGCCAGCAGCTTGCCAATGGCCTCGTCGCCGTTGGCGCTGATGGTGCCGACCTGGGCGATGTCCTTATGGCCCTTCGTGGCCTTGGACATCTTCTTGAGCCCCTCGACGATGTTGGCCACGGCGCGATCGATGCCGCGCTTGAGCTCCATGGGGCTGTGCCCCGCGGCCACCATCTTCGCGCCCTCGCGGAAGATGGCCTGGGCCAGCACGGTGGCCGTGGTGGTGCCGTCGCCGGCCACGTCCGAGGTCTTGGACGCCACCTCGCGCACCATCTGGGCGCCCAGGTTCTGGAACTTGTCTTCCAGCTCAATCTCCTTGGCAACCGTCACGCCGTCCTTGGTGACGGTGGGCGAGCCCCAGGACTTCTCGATAACCACGTTGCGACCGCGCGGGCCCAGGGTGGCCTTCACCGCGTCCGCCAAAACATTCACGCCGGTGAGGATCTGCGCCCGGCCCTTCTCGTCGAAGAGGATTTCCTTCGCCGCCATCGGTATTCTCCTTTGTCTCCGCTTTCGTTGTTCGTTACTTCTCGATGATGCCCAGCACCTCGTCCTCGCGCAGGATGATGTGCTCGACGCCCTCGATCTTGATCTCGTTGCCGCTGTACTTGCCGAACAGGACCCGGTCACCGACCTTCACTTCGAGCGGGCGAACCACGCCCTTGTCGTTGGCCTTGCCGGGGCCCGCCGAGACCACCTCGCCCTCCGCGGGCTTCTCTTTGGCGGTGTCGGGGATGTAAAGGCCGCCCTTGGTCTTCTCTTCCTCGGCGACGCGTCGAACCAGAATGCGATCCTGCAACGGGCGAACTTTCATCAGATTGCCTCCGTGGGTGAACTGGGATTAGCAGTCGGCCAGGGTGACTGCTGGCGCGGAAATCTATGCACAACCGACGGAGCGTCAACCACTTCCGGGCGCAATTCCGCACTCGGGGCACGCTTCCGCCAAGCAACTCAGTGGATGCATTGGAATTCATTACGTTTTTTGCTACCGTAATCTTGGAAGCCCAAACACCTGGGGTGATGCATGCCGCACCCAGAGTCGATCGAGCCTTTCTTCCGCGCTGAACTGGACCGAGCCATCGAGCAGCGGCGCGTTACTGTGAATCCCCTGACCGAGCTGTACCTGGTGCAGCTCCTGGCCAGTTACGTGAGCCAGCCCATCGAATCCGAGCCCCTGGGCTGCAAGTTACTGGCCTCGCTCAACGCAAGCCCGCCGGGCGTGCGGCGCGAGGGCCTGCGCACGGTGGGCGACACGGCGCTGTTCCTGTCCGGCTTTTGGTCCGACAGCGTGCTCGCGCGCCACCTGGACGTCGACTACTACGTGGAGTTGGGCGGACTGGCCTACGCCCTCTTGGCCCGCTCGGGTCCGGGGTGGGCGCCCGGTGCCCAGGGCGGCGTGTACCAAGCACTGGCGGACCAATTCGCCCAGTTGGTGGGCGTACTGGCCCTGGTGAGCCAGCGGCTGGTGCCCGCCGCGCCACCCGACATCGTGCGCCTTTACGAACGGTGGCTGAAGACGCACAGCCGCTGGCTGGCCGCCCGTCTGTCGTCGTTGGGCGTGCTGCTCAACCGGGACGAAAAGCTAGCCCATTCGTAGGTTGTCGATGAGGCGCGTGCCGCCCACGAAGGCGGCGACCAGCATGACCGCCGGGCCCTCGACCTCGTCGACCGGGCGCAGGGTCTGCGCATCGCGCAGCTCCAGATAATCGATGCGATCCACGCCCGCGGCGATGAGGCTGGCCGCGTGGGCCAGCAACACGGAGGCGCGCCGCTCACCCTTCTCCAGCCGGTCGCGTGCCGCTGACAGGCCCGCAAAGAGCGCCGTGGCGCGCTGGCGATCCGAGGCCGGGAGGTAGGCGTTGCGGGACGACATGGCCAAGCCGTCGGGCTCGCGCACCGTGGGCAGCCCCTCGACCTCCACGGGCAGGTTGAGATCGGCCACCATGCGGCGAATGACCGCGAGTTGCTGAAAGTCCTTTTCGCCGAAGAGGGCCACGTGCGGGCGCACGATGTTGAACAACTTGCACACCACGGTCGCCACGCCGACGAAATGGCCCGGCCGGCGCTCCCCGCACAGTCCCTGCGAGACCTCGCGCACCTCGACGAAGGTCTGAAAGCCGCTCGGGTACATGCCCGACGGCTCGGGGACGAAGGCCACGTCCGTACCCGCGCCCGCCGCCTTGGCCAGATCCCCGGCCAGATCACGCGGGTACTTGGCGAGGTCCTCCTGGGGACCGAATTGGGTGGGATTGACGAAGATCGATAGGACGACCCGCTGGCCGCGTTTGCGCGCCTCGGCCAGCAGAGAGACGTGCCCCGCGTGCAGGGCGCCCATGGTGGGGACGAAGGCGATGCGCTCACCTCGCACCCGCGCGGCCTCCGACCAGGCGCTCATGGCGGCGGGATCGGAGATGACTTGGGGGCTGCTCATTTGAAGCTTTCCTTTTCCGACGGGAAGCGGCCGGCGCGCACGTCGTCGGCGAAGCAGGCGAAGGCCTCCTGCGTTGCCTTGCCCAACTCGGCGTAGCGGCGCGCGAAGCGGGGCGACCACTCGGTATCCAGGCCCAGCAAATCGTGCATGACGAGCACCTGGCCGTCACAGGCCGCGCCGGCGCCGATGCCGATGGTGGCGGCGGGCACGGCCGCGGTGATCTCGGCGGCCAGCGAAGCGGGAATGGCCTCCAGCACCATGGCGTAGGCACCCGCCTCGGCCACCGCCCGCGCGTCAGCCACGATGCTGCGGGCCTGTTCCTCAGTGCGGCCCTGCACCTTGAACCCGCCGAACTTGTGCACCGATTGCGGGGTCATGCCCACGTGGCCCATGACCGGGATGCCCATGGTCGTCAGGCGATGAATCAGCTCGGCCACTTCCTCGCCCCCCTCGAGTTTGACCGCCTCGGCTGCGCCCTCTTTGAGCAGCCGGCCCGCGGCACGAATCCCCTCTTCGAGGCTGGCCTGATAGCTGAGGAAAGGCAGGTCAGCCACCAGGTGCGCCCGGTCCACGCCGCGGGCCACCATGCGGCAGTGATACGTCATCTCGTCGAGCGTGACCGGCAGAGTGCTGGACATGCCCTGCACCACCATGCCCAGACTGTCGCCCACAAGCACCACGTCCACGCCTGCCCGCTCAGCCAAACGCGCAAAGGCCACGTCATAGGCCGTAACCACGACGATCTTCTCGCCGCGCGTCTTCTTGTCCTGAAGGGAGGTCGCCGTGAGCTTGTCTTTCTTAGGCGGCATGATGTGGGCCTAGCACGCCGGGCCGTTCTCGACTAGCGCCCCGTGGTGCGAGCCTCTGCTAGCGGCGGCTCCAATGGTTGATGCCGGCGCGGGTCTGCGCGATCACCTCGAGGAGGGCCGCCCGATCTTCATCGTTGCCCACGAAGTCGATCTCGGACGCCTCGACGATGAGCAAGGGACCGTCGCTGTAGTTGAAGAAGAACTCCGAATAGGCACGCGCCACGTCGCGCACGTACTCGGGGCGAATGGGCTTCTCCTCGGCGCGGCCGCGCTTCTCGATGCGTGCCAGGAGCACCTCGGTGCGCGCTTGCAGGTAGACGACCAAATCGGGCGCTACCACGCGCGGACGCAGGGACTGGTACACGCGATCGTAGAGCGCCAGCTCGTCGGTCGAGAGGTTCAGGGTGGCGAAGAGGCGATCCTTGGCGAACAGGTAGTCGGACACCACGCCGCCTCGTTCGAAGAGCGTCCCCTGGGCCAAATCGGTCTGCTGACCGTAGCGCTGCAAAAGGAAGAAGAGCTGGGCCGAGAGCGCGTGACGCCGCGGCTCACGGTAGAAGGGACCGAGGAAGGGGTTCTCCTCGGCGCTTTCGCACACCAGGCGGGCCCCCAGGGCTTGGGCCAAGATCTGGGCCAGGCTGGTCTTGCCGGCACCGATGGGGCCTTCGACCGCGATATAGCGAGGGCGCTTGGACGACTTGGCGATCACGACGACTCGGGTATGGCTAACACAACTTCGACGCGGGCCGAAGTTGTGCGCGGCCGGGCCGGTCGAGCCAGGCGCAGCCCCGATTTGACCCGGCGGGCCACACAGGACGTGAAGTCCTGCCAGTCGCTGGAGGCACCGAAGCCCACGTATTGCGGGAGCTGTACCGAGGCGCGCGTGATCGCCCCGCGCGCGTTGATCTCCAGCAACACGGACACGCGCAGACTGGAGGGCGCCGAGTCGGGCAACATCTCCAGACAGGGCTCGATGAGGCGCGGCCGCAGACGCCAGGCCGCATCGATGAGCGGCGCGGGGACAGGGCCCTTGGATTCGACGGTGGCGGCGGCGCTGATGCGCGCGCGCCGCCGTCGCGTTGGGGCCTGCTCCGCGCCCGCGACAGCCAATTCCAGCAGATGCACTTCCGCGCGTTCCCGCCAACGCGGCCTGGGCCGCCGCTCGACATACTGCCCCCAGGCCCACATGGCCTCACGCTCGCGGCCCAAGACCAGCAGCGCCAAGGCGCGCACATAATCGACCTCGACGGCCGGAACGAAGCCCTGGCCCGAGCAAGGGTCGCCGGCCAGATCCAGAAGCGCCAGTTTTCCATCGTAGGCGATGGCCCGGCTCATGGTGGTCCGCGCGGCCGCCTCGGCGCCGCCCCGATCCTGCGCGGCCGCGAGAGCGTACAGGGCGAAGGCCAACCGGGCGTCACGATCGGGGCCCGCGGCTCGGGCCTCCAGGGCGGCGATGGCCGAGCCCAGGCGCGCCTCTGCCTCGGGCAATCGCCCCAAGGCCACCAACACCTCGGCCGATTTGACCTGCAGCCAAGGTCCGCGCTGCTTGTCTGCGCTCGCCCGCGCGTACCCGGCCAGCGCCGCCTCGAACTGCCCGGCCTGCGCCCGCGCCGCGGCCACGTGCAAGCTACACAGCACATCTTGCCTCGCGGTCTGTGGCTGGGCGCACGGGCGCGCAAGCTGTTCCACCGCCTCCTGCGCCCGCCCCAGGCGCAGCAACACCTGCCCCCACAGGAGGGTCCCCTCGAAGCTGAGCCCACCTCGCGCCCGGGCGCCACGCAGCCATCCCTCGGCTCGCAGCAGGGCCGCCCGCTCAGCCGCCTCGTCACCGGGCCGGGCCGCCGCCACCTCCACCTCCGCGCGACTGATCAAATCGACGGCCGAACCCGCACCCTCCGCCCCCGCATCGAGCGAGCCCAAGACCAGGAGCAGGACGCAGCACCACATCCAGCCCGGAAGTCTAGCAGCCCGAATGAGTATCGGACCGAGCCGTTCGGTGCAGCCGCAAGGCGCGCAAAGCGAGCGGCGCCAGGGCCCGTTACAGGTCCAGATCCGCCTGCGCCGCCCTCTCCATGATGAATCTGAAGCGGGCTTCCACGTCCTTGCCCATGAGGTCCGCCAAGATGCGATCGGTTTCCTCGCCGTTGGGCACGGTCACGCGCAGCAGGCGGCGGGTCGCCGGGTCCAGGGTCGTCCGCCGCAGCTCCTCGGGCTGCATCTCGCCCAACCCCTTGAAACGCATGATCTCGGGCTTGGCGTTCTTGGGCAGCTTGGCCACGATGCGATCGCGATCCGCCTCGTCCAGAGCCCAGTGTGTCTCTTTGCCGTGATCGATGCGGTACAGCGGCGGCTGCGCCAGGTACACGTAGCTGCCCTCGATGAGCGGCCGCAGGTGGCGGTAGAAGAAGGTGAGCAACAGGGTGGCGATGTGATGGCCGTCCGAGTCGGCGTCCATCATGAAAATGATCTTGTGATAGCGGAGGCGCTCGAGACTAAACGCGTCGCCCACGCCGCAGCCCAGGGCCGACACCACGTCCTGCAGCTCCTTGTTCGAGAGCACCTTCTGCAAAGAGGCCTGCTCAGCGTTGAGCACCTTGCCGCGCAAGGGCAGGATGGCCTGGTACTTGCGCTCGCGGCCCTGTTTGGCCGAGCCACCCGCGGAGTCGCCCTCCACGATGAACAACTCGCTCTTCACTGGATCGGTCGACGAACAGTCGGCCAGTTTGCCCGGCAGATTCAGGCGGTGCGAGATGGCCGTCTTGCGCGACACCGACTGGGCCGCGGCCCGCGAGGCCTCGCGCGCCCGGGCGGCCAACGTGATGCGCTCGACGATGGTGGCGCCCGCCGTGCGGTTGTGGTGCAGGAAGGTCTCCAGGGCGGGGCGGATGGCATTGTCCACCAGCATCTGCGCCTCAGGGTTCCCCAGGCGCTCCTTGGTCTGCCCCTGGAACTGTGGCTCCTGCAGGTAGATGGAAAGCACGCCCACCACACCCTCGCGGATGTCCTCCGCGGTCACGCTGAGGTTCTTGGGCAGGAGGCCGGCCGTGTCCATGAACGAGCGCATGGCCTTCACGATGGCGGCGCGGAAGCCCTGCTCGTGGGTTCCCCCTTGCGTGGTGGGGATGCCGTTCACGTAGGAGCGCGTGGCCTCGTCGTGTGACTCGGTCCACTGCAAGGCGGCCTCGATGCGAATACCCTCCTCGCGCACGAAGTAGAACGGCTGGGTGGTGGTGGGCGCCTTACCGCGATCGTTGATGATCTTGGTCAGAAAGTCGGCGATCCCGCCCTCGTGCTGCAAGACATCCGAGGTGCCGGCGGCCTGGTCCACGAAGGTGATCTTCAGGCCCTTGTGCAGGAAAGTCTTTGATTCGAGGCGAAAGCGAATCGTCTCGGCGGAGAATTCCTGGTTTCCGAAGATCTGCGGGTCGGGCCGGAAGAAGACCGACGTGCCCGTGCCGCGCGCGGCGCCCCGTTTGGTCAACTTGCTGGTCACCTCGCCCCGCGCGTAGGTCTGCTCCCATTCGAAACCGTCACGCTTGATGCGCGCGACCATCTCCTCAGAGAGCGCGTTGACGACGGACGAGCCCACGCCGTGCAAACCGCCGGAGTATTGATACTGACCCGAAGAGAACTTGCCGCCCGCGTGCAGAGTGGTGAGCACCAACTCCAGCGCCGACTTGTTGAACTCCTTTTTGACCTCAACGGGGATACCGCGGCCGTTGTCGACCACCGTGACCGACCGGTGATCCTTGTGCAGGATGACCTCGATGCTGGTGGCGTAGCCGTTGATGACCTCGTCCACCGAGTTGTCGACGATCTCCCACAGGAGGTGGTGGAAGCCCTTGGTGTCGGTCCCGCCGATGTACATGCCGGGCCGCCGGCGAACCGGCTCGAGGCCCTGCAAGACCGTGATGTGTTCTGCTGTGTACGACTTGTCGGCGGCCATTTCAGTTCACCAGCTTGGGATCCTGGGGCGGCTCGGGCGAGAGGACGCGCACCACCTTGGCCTTGCGGGCCACCACATGGCCACGCCCGCCTCGCTGGGTGATCTCGTCGTGACCGGGCCCGAGGGACACTTTCTTGCCGTTGTCCAACTCGGCGATGATGATCTCGTCACCGTAGGGATCGCCCAGGCCGAAGCCCACGACCGCGTCGTCGTCCTCGACCTTGATCATGCACACGCCGCGGCCGGGGTTGGCCAACTCGGCGGCCTCGTCGGCCATGCACATGAGGGCACGCCCCTGGGCTGTCACCACGCACAGGGCCTCCTTGGGCTTGTAGGGCAACACGCCCACCACCTCGTCACCGTCGGCCAGCTTGGCAAAGCGGCGTCCGGCGCGGGTGGATATCTCGCGGTGCGGGTCGGCGCTGATGCGGAAGCCGTTGCCGTGCCTGGTGACCGCGATGATCTGGGCGCCCGGCGGAATGGCCGAGGGACCGGTTCCCGTCACGGCATAAGCCGCTACCACGCGCTCACCGTCGCGGAAATTGAAGAGCTTCTGCACCGGCTCGCCGTAGCCCGTCGACGCGGGCACGTCGTTGATGCGCACGACGTAGCCGCTCCCCATGTTCGAGAAGATGGCCACAAAGTCCTTGGTGGACCCGCGCACCACGGTCAGGACGGCGTCACCTTCGCGCACGCGGGTGGCCGAGATGTCCTTCACCTCGCGGGCACGCTTCAGCCAACCGTCGCGGGACAGGATGACCGTGGCTTCTTCGTCGATGATGAAGTCCTCGGCCTGAAACTCGACCTCGTCACCAGCCGCGCCGCCCACCTTGGTGCGCCGCTTGTCCGCGAAGCGCTTGCCGATCTCCTCGATTTCGCTGCGGATGACCTTCCACAGTTTACGTTTCTCGCGCAGGATGGCCTCGATCTCCTTGGCCCGGGCGCGCCTCTCCGACAGCTCCTGGCGGATAATCTGAATCTCCAGCCGGGCCAGCTTGTACAGCTTCAGTTCCAGGATGGCGTCCGTCTGCTCCTCGTCGAGCCCGAAGCGTTTCTGCAGCTTGACCGCCGCATCGGCCTTGCCGTCCGACTTGCGGATGATGCGGATGGCCTCGTCCAGCGCATCGAAGATGATCTCGAAGCCTTCTAGGATGTGAATGCGCCGGCGCAACTCGGCCAGCTCGTGCTCGAAGCGCCGGGTGACCACGTCCTCGCGGAAGTTGAGGAATTCGCTGACGATGGCCTGCAGGTTCAGGCGCATGGGCCCCGCCACCTCGCGGTTCTGCGTGGGCACCAGGCAGGTCATGTTGACGTGAAAGGACAGCTCGACGGGCGTGTGCTTGTAGAGATAGGCCATCACCAGGGCCGGGTCGGCGCCCTGCTTGAGCTCCAGCACGATGCGCACGTCCTCGGTGGATTCGTCGCGCACGTCGACCAGCATGGGCAGCTTCTTGCCCAGAATGACCTCGGCGATCTTCTGCACCAGGTCGGCCTTGGAGACGTTGAATGGGATGGAGGTGATGACGATCTGCTGTCCGCCGCGCTTGGTCTCCTCGGTCTCCCACTCGCCGCGCACGCGGATGGGGCCCTGCCCCGTTTCGTAGATCTCGCGCAGCTCCTTCTTAGTGTTGGTGATGAGGCCGCCCGTGGGGAAATCCGGCCCCTTGATGTACTTGAGCAGGTCCTTGGTCTGCAGTCCGCGGTTGTCGATGAGCGCCACCGCCGCGTCGCACACCTCGCCCAGATTGTGGGGCGGGATGTTGGTGGCCATGCCGACCGCGATGCCCGCGCAGCCGTTGATGAGAAGATGCGGAACCTTGGCGGGCAGAACGATCGGCTCTTGCGTGGTGCCGTCGAAATTGGGCCGGAAGTCCACCGTGCCCTGCTTGATCTCTTCCAGCAGCTCGGTGGACAGAGGGGCCAGACGCGCCTCCGTGTAGCGGTACGCGGCGGCCGCGTCGCCGTCCAGCGAACCGAAGTTGCCGTGGCCGTCCACCAGCCGGTAGCGCAGCGAAAACTCCTGCGCCATGCGCACCATGGCGTCGTAGCAGGCCGTGTCGCCGTGCGGGTGGTAGCGACCGATGACCGCACCGACGATGGTCGCGCTCTTGCGATAGCGCGCATCGGGATAGAGGTGCAGGTCATTGTGCATGGCGAAGAGGATTCGCCGCTGCACCGGCTTGAGCCCATCGCGCACGTCAGGCAGCGCGCGCGAGGTGATGACGCTGACCGCGTAGTTCAGATAGCGGCGCTGGGCCTCCTCGGCCAGGTTGGCGTCTGCCGGCGGCGGGATGTCGTCGCCACCTCCGCCCCCCTTGCCACGCCCGCGCCCGCCACCCCTCCCCTTGTCCGGCGGCCCCGCGGCCGGGATAGCGTTGTCATCCAGCAAATCGAGTTGTTTCAGGGACATGGGCATCAAAAGCGCGTCCTCCAGGACGCGGTTTCGCCGCCCAACCTAAGGGACGGATGTCGCCAAAGCAACAAATTGGGAGCCCGCGCAGGGCTCCCCAGTTCGAAGAGGGCTCAGCTTTCGAGCTTCTTGCGCTTCCAGCCGCGCGGGGGCTGTTTGTCCCGGGAATCGGGGTTGGAGCGCGAGTAGTCGATCCAGCGGTAGCTGGGTTCTGGACGCACGTCCACGTGAATGAAGCCCACGCGGGGGTAGTAGCCGACGCCCATGCCCCCCGCATCCAGGGAGCAAACGAAGGCCCGGAGCTCGCGCGGGTCCACGCCGGGAATGCGGATGTCGGCGGCCGCGGCGCGGAAGTGGTTGCTCGTCTGGCGGCGCTGGTAACGGTAGCCGGAGAGCAACTCGATGCGTTGGCCGCCAAAATGGTCACTGATGTGCGACAGGACGGCCAGCAAGCGGGGATCGACAGCGTGCTCCTGGCCCGTCCGCTTGCAGCGGAAGACGTGGCCCAGGCTATTGAGCGCCTCGTCGTTGTACGAACCATCCTCATTGTAGATGTTGACGTCCGCCTCCTCGCGATAGGCCAGCGAGTAGATGCGCAGTCGTCCGGAGGGCGCCGGGGGCGGGGTGGGCCGCAGTTCTTCGTCTTTGATGGCCCAGCCCGCGGGCCTTCCGTGAGATCTCCGTTTCTTGGCCGCCTTGGCCAGTTGCTTACGGTCCTTGCTCACGATCGGGCCCTGGCTGGAAGCGGTTTTGGCAACCGCGACCGGCGCTCCCAGAGGAAGGAGCGCGATGCCGAGCCCGACCAACAGCGTCAAGGGCAATCGCAGCATGAGACATAGAGCCTTGCGCCGACTGTCAGTGCTGTCAACCAAAACTCCTCTTCAGTGCGCCATGCAGGTTGCGCAACTGGACGCATGAGCAGGTCTTGGGGCGCGCCCGGCTGGATACCGCCCTCTGGAAGACGCCGGGAATCCGGTAAGCGTCAGCCGGTCTGCTCTTTGGTCGGCACGGTGGCGCACTTGGGGGCGAGGTGGACCAACTCGATGCCCAGACGCTCGGCCACGCTGAAGATGCGCTCATCCCGGTAGAACTCGCCGTACACGATTCGCCGCAGACCGGCGTTGGCGATCTCCTTGAAGCAGTTCCAGCACGGGCTGGCGGTCACGTAAATGGTGCCGTCCTCGATACGCACCCCGTTGCGCGCGGCCTGCAGAATGGCGTTGCTCTCCGCATGGATGGTCGCGACGCAGTGGCCGTTTTCCATCATGTGCCCCACCTCGGTGCAATGGGGCATGCCGCGGATGGACCCGTTGTAGCCGGTGGAGAGGATGGTCTTCTCGCGCACGATGACCGCGCCCACGTTCTTGCGGGAGCACGTGGAGCGGGAAGCCACCACCTCCGCGATGCTCATGAAGTACTCGTCCCAGGAAGCGCGCTCAGTCATCAGACACGTTTAGCAGAGAGGGGCGCCGTTCACCAAGGCCGTGGGCGCGCCGGTCGGTCGGCAGACCAGCCCCGCAAAAGCCGGCGGTGTCCGCGGCAGCGACGGCGACCAGTAGTGCTAGTATCCGCGGCCTCGCCGTGGACTGGAAAAACACTCTCAATCTCCCCAAGACCGAATTCCCCATGCGCGCCGATATGGCCCGTCGCGAGCCCCAGTGGCTTGCCCGGTGGGCCGAGGACCGCCAATACGAGAAGCTGCTGGCCAGCCGGCAAGCCGCGGGCGCGCCCGACTTCGTGCTGCACGATGGCCCGCCGTATGCGACGGGCGGCATCCACTACGGCACCCTGCTGAACAAGGTCCTCAAAGACATCATCGTCCGCTCGCAGATGCTCATGGGTAAGCGGGCGGTCTTCGTGCCGGGGTGGGACTGCCACGGGCTGCCCATCGAGCAGCAGGTGGAGAAGACGGCCGGCAGCAAGGCCAAGCTGGGCACGGCCGAGTTCCGCAAAAAGTGCGAGGCGCACGCGCTCAAGTTCGTGGATGTGATGCGGGCCGATTTCAAGCGCCTGGGGTGCGTGGGCACGTGGGATCAGCCGTATCTCACCCTCTCAAAGGACTACGAGGCCACCATCGTGCGGGTCATGGCGGCCTTCGCGCGTCAGGACCTCCTCTACCGAGCCAAGCGGCCCGTGCACTGGTGCATGACGCACCAGACGGCGCTGGCCGAGGCGGAGGTGGAATACGCCGAGCACAGCTCGCCTTCGATCTACGTTCGTTTCCCGCTGCTGCCGGGCCAGGCCGCCGCGGAACGCCTGTTCGGCACCACGCCCGCGGCCCTGGTCATCTGGACGACCACGCCGTGGACGCTGGTTGCCAACCTGGCCGTGGTGGCCAATCCGCAGCTCGTCTACGCCGGCCTTCCGGTCGAGCGCGGCGGCAAGCGCGAGTACCTCATCGTGGCGCGCGAGCTGGCCGAGGGATTCCTGGCGGCTTGCGGGCTGCCCGTGCCGCCCAAGAGCGAGTGGGTCGAGATCGCCGGTGACAAGCTGCAGGCCCTGCGCGGGGTGCGCTACCAGCATCCGTTCATCGGCAGCCCGCGCTCCGAGCATGACTTCCGTTTGGCCTTCGCCGCGCACGCCACGCTGGAGGCCGGGACGGGCCTGGTTCACACCGCGCCCGGGCACGGGGCCGACGACTACGCCGTGGGCCGGGCCGAGGGCCTGGAGATCTACGCCCCCGTGGACGGCCGCGGCCGCTACACCGCGGAGGTCCCCAACTGGGCGGGTATGCCGGTCTTCGAGGCCAACCCCAAGGTCGTGGCGCTGCTGGCCGAAACCGGCTTCTTGCTCAACAAGCCGGGCGAGCAGATCAAGCACAGCTATCCGCACTGCTGGCGCTGCAAGAACCCCGTGCTCTTCCGGGCCACCAGCCAGTGGTTCGCCCGGCTGGGCAATCTGCAGGATCCGACCAGCCTGCGCGACAAGGCGCTGGCCGAGATCGATCGCACGACCTGGATTCCGTCCTGGGGCCGCGACCGCATCCGCGGCATGATCGAGGTGCGCCCCGACTGGTGTCTGTCGCGCCAACGCGTGTGGGGCGTGCCCATCCCGGCCTACCGCTGCACGGCCTGCGACGGGCCCTTCCTGCAGCCCGAGGCGATGGAGTTCGTGGCCAAGATCTTCGAGGCCGAGGGGGCGAGCGCCTGGTTCAGCCGGCCGCTCTCGGAGTTGATGCCGGCGGGAACCAAGTGCCCGCGCTGCGGTGGGACGGATTTCGAGAAGACCGAGGATATCGTGGACGTGTGGTTCGAATCGGGCGTGTCCTGGGCGGCGGTCGCGGATGGCAAGTTGGTGCCCAAGGACCACAAGGTCGACCTGTACCTCGAAGGCGCGGACCAGCACCGGGGCTGGTTCCACTCGTCGCTGCTCGCGGCCGTGGCAGCCCGAGGCACGGCGCCGTACAAGGCCGTGCTGACCCACGGCTGGGTGCTCGACGAGCGCGGCAAGGTCTACTCCAAGTCCGAGATCGAAAGGGCCCGCGCGGCCGGCATCAAGACGGACTACGTCGAGCCCGGCGCCTGGATGGACAAGAATGGCGCTGAGTTGCTGCGCCTGTGGGCAGCGGCGGCCGACTACCAGGGCGACGTGGTGTTCAGCAAAATCATCCTCGACCAGCTCAGCGAGTCGTACCGCAAGATCCGCAACACCAGCCGCTATCTGCTCTCCAACCTGTACGACTTCAAGCCAACGCGGGATGTGCTGCGCGACGACAATTTGCGCGAGCTGGATCGGCTGGCCCTGGCCGTGCTGCGCGAGCGGGACAGGCAGGTCTTCCAGGCCTACCAGGCGTACAGCTTCCACGACGCGGTTCGACTCATGGTCGACTACGTGGTGACGGTATCGGCCGAGTATCTGGATCCGGTCAAAGACGTTCTGTACTGCGAGGCGCCGGCCTCGTCCGCGCGGCGCAGCGTCCAGACCGTGCTGCACGAGATGGTGCGCACCATCGCGACCTGGATGGCGCCCGTGCTGTGCTTCTCGGCGCAGGACGTGGCGGATGAGCTGCAGCGCCAGACCGGCGAAGCCTTCGACGTCCATGGGCAGATCCGCCGCGAGCCGCCCCTAAACCCCGAATCGTCTCGTCGTTGGCGGGAAGACATTCGCCCGCGCCGGGAGGCCGTGCTGGCCAAGGTGGAGCCCTTCCGGGCCGCGGGTCACAAGTCGCTGGAAGCCAAGGTCCTGGTGCGTCCCACGGCGGCCGAGAGGCCGGGCTGGCAGCGCGAGTTGGAGAGCCTGACCGAGCTGTGCGTGGTTTCGCAGATCGAGCTCACCGCGGACGATGCGCCCGCCACGGAGATCACGGTCAGCGAGGCCACGAGCGCGACGTGTCCGCGTTGCTGGCGACGAACCGGCACGGTTTCCGGCCACGGCGCTGAACCCAACCTTTGCAACCGCTGCGCCGCCGTGGTCAGCTAGGTCATCGCCCATGACCGCCCCGACAATGCGCCGCAACATCCTCTTCACGGCCTTCGCCGTGGTCTCCGTCGTCCTCGACCAGTGGACCAAGGTCCTGGCCCGCGCGGCTCTGAAGCCGCGCGGGCC
>JAEXQJ010000144.1 GCA_023438785.1 Pseudomonadota bacterium | reverse complement strand
GGTCGAGGCAGCGGATGCGGCGGTGCCTCGGCCGATCGCCGCGCCGATCGCCGCGCCGGCTCCCGACGCTGCGCCTGGCGCTGCGCCCAGCCCTGCGCCACCGGCCCTGCGGGCGGCGTGCCTGCGGGCTGACAATGACGGCAAGGGGCGGCCCAAGGCGGTGCTCAACGCCTGCCGTCCCGCGGTGAAGGCTCATCCCGAAGCGATCGAGTTGCTGCTCATCATGGCGCGGGCCGAATCCGAGCGCGGCGACGTGGTGGAGGCGCGGGAGTGGGCCCGCAAGGTCATCGAGCTCGACCCCGAACAGGCCGATGCGTACGTCTACCTGGGCGGCGCCGAGCAGGAATTGGGCAACAAGAGCGAGGCCAGGCTCGCCTATCAGAAGTACTTGCAGCTCGCGCCCACCGGCCGCTTTGCACACGACCTGCGCGCCGTCCTCGACAATCTG
Organism: Pseudomonadota bacterium; assembly: GCA_023438785.1. Taxonomy (GTDB): domain Bacteria; phylum Myxococcota_A; class Polyangia; order Fen-1088; family Fen-1088; genus Fen-1137. The sequence goes on along the minus strand of JAEXQJ010000144.1, from coordinate 14,754 downwards.
TAGAAGGCCCGGCACATTTCGCTGCCATGCTCGTGCTCGGCATTGAGACCTCTTGCGACGAAACCGCGGCTGCGGTGATCGAGGACGGCCGCCGCATTCGCTCGGACGTGGTGGCCTCGCAGATCCTGGTGCACGCCGAGTACGGGGGTGTGGTCCCCGAGGTGGCGTCCCGCCAGCACCTGGCCACGGTGATTCCCGTGGTGCGGCGGGCGTTGGCCGAGGCGGGCGTGACGGCGCGTGACCTGGATGGCCTGGCCGCGACCTGCGGGCCCGGTCTGGTGGGGCCGTTGCTGGTTGGCGTGGAGACGGCCAAGTCGTTGGCCTACGCCTTGGGCAAACCGGTGGTGGGCGTCAATCACCTGGCGGGGCACCTGGCGGCCGTGTTTCTCGAGCACGCGCAGAACCCCGCGCCTCCGCCCTATCCGCACCTGGCGCTCCTGGTGTCGGGCGGGCACACGGCGCTCCTGCGCCTGGAGAGCGCGGCCCAGGTCGGGCTACTCGGCGCTACGCGCGACGATGCGGCGGGCGAGGCGTTCGACAAGGTGGCCAAGCTGCTGGGGCTGGGCTACCCGGGCGGCGTGGTCATCGACAAGCTGGCGGCCACGGGCAACCCCAGGGCTTACGACTTTCCGCGTGCGCTCCGCGGGCGCGACGATTTGGACTTCTCGTTTTCGGGGTTGAAGACGGCGGTCTCAGTGCATCTGCAGGAACACGGCGCGCCGGCCAGCATGCCGGATTTCTGTGCCAGCTTTCAGGCGGCGGTGGTGGACGTTCTGGTGCGCAAGGCGCGCCGGGCTCTGCAGCACGAGGGCCTGCGCGATTTGCTCATCTGCGGCGGCGTGGCGGCCAACCGCGGCTTGCGAGCGGGCCTGGCCCAGGCAGCGGCCGACGACGGCTTTCGCCTGTACGTGCCGTCCACGCGCTTGTGCACGGACAACGGCGCCATGATCGCGGCGGCGGGCTCGTGGTCGCTCACCAGGGGCAACCGCGCCGGGCTCGACCTCAGCGTGGACCCGGGGCTGCCCCTGTGAACGAGGGCAAGCGACCCACGGCGCGCGCCCTGCTCGATGCCAACGGGCTGCACGCCAAGAAGTCGTGGGGCCAAAACTTCCTCGTCGACCGCAACGTGCAGGAGCGCATCGTGGCCGCGGCCAAGGCCACGCCCGACGACGTGGTGGTGGAAATCGGTTCCGGGTTGGGCGCGCTGACGGGCCTGCTGGCCCAGCAGGCAGGACGGGTCATCGCCGTCGAGCACGACCCCGATCTGATCGGCGTGCTGGAGAATCAATTCGGCCAGAACGCAACCGTTCAGATCACCCCCGGCGATGCACTGCAATTCGATTTCGCGCGCGCGGCGCAGGCGGCGGGGCGGCCGTTGGTCGTGGTGGGCAACTTGCCATACCAGATCACGTCGCCACTGCTCTTCGCCATGGTGGATGCGGCAGGGGCGGGGCAGGTGATTGGTCGCGCCGTCCTCATGGTTCAGCGCGAATTCGCCCAGCGCATGTTGGCGGGCCCGGGCAGCAAGACCTACGGTCGTCTCTCGGTGATGGTGCAGCAGCAGGCCGAGGGCGAGATTCTGTTCCACGTGGGCCCGGGCGCGTTCCATCCTCGTCCCGCGGTCACCTCCACCGTGTTGCGCTTGCGGCCGCGGCCCACGCCCTGGGCGCCGGTGCGCGATCAGGCGCTCTTTGCCTCGGTGGTCAAGCAGGCCTTCGCGGCACGACGAAAGATGCTGCGGCGGGCGCTGGAGCCGGGCTTCGGGAGCGAGCGGGCGGCGCGCGCCTTCGCGACGGCCCACATCGAGGGCACGCGTCGGGCCGAGGAGCTGAGCGTGGCCGAGTTCGCGCGCTTGACCGACGCGCTGGCCGCGCAAGAGTAGACGGGTGCCCGAGCTTCCCGAAGTCGAGACCGTCGTCCAGACCCTGCGTCCCCATCTGAAAGACGCACGTCTCATCGGCGTGTGGACCAGCGGCGAGCCGCTGCGCCTGGCGCGGCCAGTGGATCGTCTGGAGCTGCAACGTTTGTGCGCGGGCGCGCGCGCGGCGGGCGTGCGCCGGCGCGGCAAGTACATCCTCATCGACTTGGTCCAGCAGGGCCGCCAGGTGGGCGTGCTGGTGCACCTGGGCATGACGGGGCGCTTGCGCGTCCAGGACAAGGGCGAGCCGCGCGCCCGGCACACGCACGTGGTGTGGACCCTGGACGGCGGGCGCGAGCTGCGCTTCGTGGATGCGCGGCGTTTTGGCTGGGTGCAGGCAGCGCGCGATGTGGATCGGCTGCCAGAATTGGCGGCTCTGGGGCCGGACCCGCTGTCCGATCTCACGCTGCCCGGGCTGCGCGGGTTGCTCGCGGGGTCTCGCGCGCCGCTCAAGACCTTCCTGCTCGATCAGCGCCGCGTGGCCGGGCTGGGAAACATCTACGTGTGCGAGGCCCTGTTCCGCGCCCGCCTGCATCCGCGCACGCCCGCACGCCAGGCGGTGAGCCACGCGGCGGGCTTGTTGCGTGGCATTCGCGGCGTCTTGCGCGCGGCCATCCGCAACCGCGGCACCAGTCTGCGCGACTTCGTGGATTCCGACGGCGGCGAGGGCAACAACGCCGTCAAGCTGCTGGTCTACGGGCGCGAGGGCGAACCGTGCCGCTGCTGTGGCACGCCCATCGAGCGCCAGGTCGACGCGGGTCGCTCCACATACTTCTGCGCACGCTGCCAGACTACGGAATGAGGCACGTGTCCGCCGAGCCGAGGTTCTCGGCGGCCGAGGACCAAAGGCGCCAGCGGTAGGTGGCCACCGAATCGATGCCCCAGCAATCGGTGCCGATGGCGCGCTCGCCGCGCGTGAGGCTGGCGTCGGCCCGGCCCGCGCCCGAGCCCAACCAGCGACTGGTCATGCTCAGCTCGTTGGAGTCGAGAACAGCTTGCTCCAAGGGCATGACGAAGGTCAGCGTGCCCGAGCCATCCTCGTTCTGCGCGTAGTCGTACGTCGTCTGGTTCCCGCCGGCCGTCACGACCTTGGTTGCCGTCATGCGGATGGTGAAGGGATAGGCCGCCGTGCTGTAGTCCAAGGTCAGCAGGGCCAAATCTTCGAAATCGTCATCGACCGGGTAACCCAGGGTGCGCAGTGCCGTCGTGTCGAGCACCAACTGGCCCGTGCCCCGCCGGGCGCCGCCCGTGGCCGCGTACCAGCCGGTCATGAGATCCACGAAATCCGCGCCGGCCTGACCGGCGAGCCGAAGCTGGAATCGGTACGAGAACCTGGCGCCTTCGTCCTCGCGGCTCATCAGCACGCGCATCTGCCAATCGGGGTGCTTATCTTCGGGAAAGGGTCCCCACACACGCTGGTTGCCGTTGCGCGAGGTGGGCGTGTAGCCGCGTACGTTGTCCACCAGCCCGACCAACGCCGCGGCCACGCTGTTGACGGCGATGACCACATTGCGCGTGCTGACGTAATACTCGGCCGCATTACCCACGCTCAGGGCCTGCGGCATCTTGACCTCCAATTCGCTCTGCTCGGGCAACGCCAATTGGAAATCCAGGTCCTCATTGGAGTAATTGCCGCAGCCAAGCAAGAGGGCCAGGCCGGCCGCTAGCACGGTGCGCTTGAAGACGGGTTTAGAATTCATAGGACAGCCCCGCTGAGAATTCCCAAAAGCCGAGCGAGCGATCTTCCTCCACGTTGTAGAGGAGGTAGTGCATGCGACCACGCGCCATGGCGGCGAACGATTCGGAGAAGCGGTAATTCAGCCCCGCCACCACACCGGGCGAGAAAGTGGACAAGTACTGATCAGGGATAGTGCTCTCCTCGAAGACGCGGTTGAGGAGCATGTAGGCGAGGCGCACGCCGCAATAAGGTGCGAGGCGGCCGCGCGCGAGCGGCCACTCGACGGCCATGGTCGTGCCGGCCGTGAGCTCGGAGAAGCGAAAGGGCAACGTCGTGCCCAGCCGCACCACGTGACTGTTGGTCTGGCCCGACGACAGGTCCAGTCCCCACAGCCAATCTCGACGGAAGAAATTCCGCACCTGCATCTCGACGGAGAGCATGCCGGTGGGCGGGAAGAGCGACTCCCGCGTGGGCTGGTCGAAGAAGGCCTGCAACGTGGGACCCAGGGTCAGGGTCACGCGCACGCCCGCATCGCGACGGCCGCCCTTGACGGGATCGTCGGAGAATGGCGCGTCCCGCAGACGGGCTTCATCGAGAGTCGTGAGTTGGCCCTGGCTCACGCGCAGCTCGCCGATGCGCAGGCGATCGGCGAGGCGGCGGCGCACGCGGTACTTGCCGGGCGGCAGGGCGATCTGGCGATCCGCACCCGCGGCCTTGACCACCTCGGCGGCGATGAAGCCGTTGCCATCGACCAAGTAATAGATGCCCGCCGGCGCGGCGGCCGGCACGTACAGCCCTTCGCTGCGCCTGGCCAGATCGGTGAGCACGAATTCCGCATTGCCCTTGAGGTCGTAACTGAACGTGGGGTGCTGGGCGCCCGCCGCGCTCTCCGCGGTGTCGGCCACCGTGCGTGCGTAGGCGTAGGCATAGGCCTCGGACAAGGTCACGCGTCGATCGCGCGACCCATCCGCATCGCCACGCAGGCCGCTCACCAGGTAGTGCGAGAAGTAGCTGCCGCCAATCTCGTCCGATTCCTGTGCGTCCTCGTCGGCGCTGGCCGATGACAGCAGGACCAACCCCCGGGTCTGTTCGGAGCCGGTTGATTCGATCTCGAACGCGGGGGCCCGGCGAGCGCCCTTGCTGCGCGTGACCAGGCCCGAGTGGCAGGAATCGACGATGCCGATGCGGATCTCGGCCGGCCCGTTGGTCAGGCGCGCCTTGAGCTCGGCCAGCGGCACGCGCGAATCGCCGAGGCGCAGGTCACCATCCTTGGCGTGGCCCGAGTAATAGAACAGCAACACGGCTTGCTCGGCGCGCTGCTTGGCCTCGACAATGCGCGCCTCCAGGTCGGCGAAGGCCCGCCACATGTCGCGCGCGCTGCGATTGAGCAGCAGCTCCACGTCACCGGGCTGCAGACCACCTAACTGCGTCAGCACGGTCTCGAAGCGGCGCGCGTCCTCGGTGGCGTAGAGGAGCGGCCGCGTGTCGCTGCCGCCCGTGTCGTTACCCACCACCACGGCGAAGCGCCGCTGCACCGAAGCGCGCGATGGCCCCACCGCGCTCAGGGCAACGAGGATCAGGGCCAGTGCCAGCCCTGCCCGAAGCCAAGAGCGCCGAGGGATCATGGTTTGTGAAAAAGCCAGGAGAAGGGTTGTACGTCGTTGCGGCCTTCGAAGACGGGGGCGGGCAGGGCGCCCAAGTCCCCCTTGGCCTTGAGGTAGGCGGCGCGCACGGCTTGCTCGGCCTCATTCAACTGGAAAGGCCGGCGGGCCAAGAAGAGGAATACGCGCTCGCGACCCTGGCCCGTCAATTCCAGACTGTCGGGTAGATAGCGGGCGCCCAGGGTGGGACCCACGGCCAACGAGCTCGGGCCGCGCTCGGGATAGAGCGCCGTCATCTGCCCCGCATCGTCGACCGAGAGCGAGAGCAAGTGCATGGCCGAGACAGCCTCGTAGCCCAGGCGTATGCGATCACCGGGCCGCAGAATCGTATCCGAGTCCGGCAGCACCGCATGCTGGGCGCCGCCCGTCGCGCTCGCCACCCGGGCCAGGGCCGACACCGCGGCACCCATCGTACGGTTGCGGGCCTGGGGCCGGAAGGTGTGCGTGGGCCAGGCCAAGAGCAGCATCACTGCCGCCACGGCCGCTGCACCCAAGCCGCCGCCCCAGGCCCACGGGTGGCGCCGGCGCCGCGGCCGCGGCACGCGCAGGGCACGCTCCACGCCGCCCGCAAAACGCTCGAAAGGAATTTGCTGCTGGAAGCGACTCTCTTCCTCCTGCAGCAGGCGCAGCTTGCTCCGGCACGGCGGGCACCGGCTCGCGTGACGGGTGATCTCCTGCGCGGCCTGCGCATCGAGCTCGCCGGCGCGGAAGCGGCGCAATTTCAACTCACCCGGGTGCGGACCCGTATCCTGCGGATCCTGCGCGTCGAGCACGGTCATGAGAACTCCTTGCCGCAAAGGGCGGCGAACTCCTGCAGCCGTTTGCGAATAGTGGGCACGGATCGCCCGAGCAACTCGGCCACCTCTTCCAGGCTCATCTCGTCCACATGGTAGTGAATGGCGGCGGCCTGGGTTTCCTGATCCGCACGCGCCAGCATCTTGCCCACCAGCTCGCGCATCTCGAAGGATTGCGGGCCGTCGTGACTGTCGGTGCGCGCCTCGGCCTCGCGCTGGTAGCGGTCGCGCCAGGCGGCCCGCTCGCCGCGCAGCAGATTCAGGCAATGGTGCGTGGCGATCTTCATCAGCCACGTCAACGGTGACGCATCGGCGCGGAAGCCCGCGTAGTGCTGCAACGCCTTGGCGAACACGTCCTGCATGGCATCCTCGGCCTTGTTGCGATCCTTGAGCAGGTAAGAACAGCGTCCGTACACACTGGCCCCGTACTTGTCGTAGAGTTCGCGTAGCTGAGCGCGCGGATCGGGCGCCTGGCCCTTGCCGCCAGAGACGACCTGGAACTGTGGAGTCTGGCGCCCGACCATCCGCTGCTACGGTGAAAGAGTTGAGTACTCGGCGGTGGGGAAGGCGCAGTCCGTCTCGCTGCCCCAATTGTCGCCGCCCAGCCAAGTCTTCTTGTACACGCTGGCGTAGTTCTCGTTCCAGCATTCGCTGAGTGACGCCGTATCGCCGTTGGTGGCCCTGACTTGCGTATCCGCGCGACCCGCGCCCGTGTGCTGCCAGCGGCTGCGCACCACCGCGCGGCCGCCCGCCTTGAGCGCGGTGGGTACCGTGTACACGAAGTCCATGCTGCCGGCGCCCGACGGCTCACGCACGAACAAGTAGTCCGCGTCCGCGAGGAGCTGGGTGTCCTCGTCCTTCACCTGGCGGAAGGCGGCCTGGATGGTCACCTCCCCATTGTCGCTCGCGTGGCTGTAGATGTAGCTGACCTTGCCCACTTCGTCGGGGTTGGGCTGGGGTAGTCTGGCGCGCGCGTCCCAATCCAACGTGAAACTGCCGGCACCCAGGCGTTCCACTTCCACGCCGCCCACCAGGCCCGGGCTGTGCGTCCCCGAGAGCACGGTGACGAAATCCGCGTCAGGCTGCGTGCGCGGCCGCCCGTCGAAGCGGTACTGGTACTGATGCTCGGCCACGCGGGTCACGGTCACGCGCCAGGCCACCGGGTCCAGCGGATCCTCCCAGGGGCCCCACACGGCTTGGTCGGCGGTCACCGAGGTCGGCGGATGGATGAGGACCAGCCGAACCAGGCCACCCACCGCCAGGGCCGCCCCATTGACCACGCCGGTGATCGCGCGGGTCACCTTGTAGTACTCGGCCACCTCACCCAGCAGGGCCTGGCTCGTGGTCTTCAACGTGAGCGCTTGGGCAGAGCCGCCCGGCACATTCATCTGCACCGTCTCCGCGCGTGGGACGCCGTTGCGGAACCCCTGGTCATCCCCGTCGGTGCTCTGCCCACACCCAGCCAGCGTCGCGATCAAAGCCATCCAAAGCGTTGTTTGCCGTGTCATCTCGTTCTCCTCTCGTGGAGATGGACACAGCGCCGGGGAAAAACTGAAAACGTCCCGGGACGCCGCTATCTCTGACCGAGCTTGCCCGCCGCGCGGGTGGCTTCCTCCACCGCGCTGGCCAGTGTGTAACGCAATCGGCCTTCCTCCAGCTTGGCCAGCCCAGCCGCGGTGCAGCCGCCCGGCGTGGTCACCTGATCCTTCAATGCCGCCGGGTGCGTCCCGGTCTGCAACACCATGCGCGCCGCGCCCTGCAACATCTGGGCGGCCATGGAAACGGCCGCGTCGCGACGCAGGCCCATCTTCACAGCGCCATCCGCCAACGCGTCGATGATGACGTAGGCGAAGGCCGGCCCGCTGCCCGACAGCGCGGTCACCACGTCCATGTACGCCTCGTCGAGCTCCAGGGAACGCCCCACGGCCGCGAAGAGCTCCAGAGCCGTCGCCATTTGCGCATCCGTGATGCCCCTGCCGCGCGCCAGGGCGGACATGGCCTCACCGATGGTGGCTGCCGTGTTGGGCATGACCCGAATCACCGGACTCGACGGAACCCACTCGGCGAGCTGGGCCAGGCGCACGCCCGCCGCGATGCTCATCACCGGCTTGCCCTCCAGGGCCTTCTGCATGGCCGGGTTGGATAGCACCGGGCCCATCTGATTCGGCTTCACGCAAACTAGGGCCATGGTGGCCGCCCGGGCCGCTTCCACGGCGTCGGTGGTGGTGCGGATGCCGTGGCGACTGGCCAGTTCGCGCACCACCTCGGGGCGCACGTCGGAGGCGAAGATCTGCGCCGGCGTCAGTCGCCCCGCGCGCAAGATGCCGCGCAGGATGGCCTCGCCCATGGTCCCGGCCCCGATGACTGCAAGGATTTCGTTGTTGTTCACGTTGCTCACGGCCGCATTACCACACGAAGCACGGCCAAGGTAAAGTTGCGCCGCTCATGGAACAGGTTCCTTCAAGCGCACGCAGCACTCTCGGTGAGGCACATCGTCTGGTCGTCAAGTTGGGGACCCACGTGGTCACCGACAACGGCGAAATGGCCATGAGCCGGGTCATGGCCATCGTTGAGGGCTTGGCTCGGCAGCGACGGGCCGGACGCGACGTGGTGCTGGTCACCAGCGGCGCCGTGGGCATGGGCATGCGTCTTTTGGGCCTCAAGCAACGCCCGCGCTCGCTCGGCCTGCGCCAGGCCTGCGCGGCCGTGGGCCAGAGCCACCTCATGGGCGCCTACACCGAGGCCTTCGCCAAGCTGGGCATCGTGGCCGCGCAGGTTCTCCTCACCCATGAGGACCTGGCCGATCGCGATCGCGCCCTGTGCGTACGCACCACGCTCATGCGCCTGCTCGAGCTGGGCACCATCCCCGTGCTCAATGAAAACGACAGCGTCAGTGTGCGCGAGCTGGTGGACTACCGCCGCCGCGAAGGTGCCAAGACCGAGCCGCCCATCTTCGGCGACAACGACGGCCTCTCGGCGCACGTGGCCGTGGCACTGGGTGCGGACCTGCTGGTCATGCTCAGCAACGTAGACGGCCTGCTCACCGCCAATCCCAACCTGGACCCCACGGCCACGCGCATCCCCGAGCTGAGCGGCGTGGACGAGCAAGCCCTGGCGCGCGCCATGGGCTCGTCGAGCGGCGGAACGGGCGGCATGGGCAGCAAGTTGGAGGCGGCCCGCTTGGCCACCGCCGAGGGCACGGCCGTGGTCATCGCCAACGGCGGCGCGCCCGCCATCCTGGACAAAATCCTGGCCGGCGAAGACGTGGGCACCCTCATCCCGCCCACCGAACGCCGTCGCGCGCGCTGGCGCCACATCGCCGTATCGGGCCGCAAGCAAGGCGCCCTCATCGTCAACGAGGGCGCGCTCAAAGCGCTTGCGGGCGGCAAGGCTTCGCTGCTGCCCATCGGCGTGGTCAACGTGGAGGGCGACTTCGACAAGGGCGAATTGGTGGAGATCCGCGACGGCAGCGGCCGCGTGCACGGCCGCGGCCTGGTCAACTACGACGCGGACGCGTGCCGCAAACTGGCCGGCCGCCACAGCGACGAGATCGACGCCATCCTTGGCTACCGCAGCTACGACGCCCTGGTGACCCGCGACAACTTGGTCATGGGGGCGATCTAGAGATGATCGATCTGCGCAGCGACACCGTGACCAGGCCGTCCGCGGGCATGCGGGCCGCCATGGCCGCGGCCGAGGTGGGCGACGACGTCTTCGGCGAGGATCCCACGATCAATCGCCTGCAAGAACGCGCCGCGGCCCTGCTCGGCAAGGAGGCCGCGCTGTACGTCGCCTCGGGGACCATGGCCAACCAGATCGGTCTGAAGGTGCACTGCCAGCCCGGCGACGACGTCATCGTGGGCGAGGGCACGCACAGCATGGGCTCCGAGTCGGGCGCGGCGGGCGCGCTGGCGGGTGTGCAGCTCTCGGTGATCGGGCAGGGCGGTCTGTTCACCGCCGCCGAGGCCGAGGCGGCCTTCAAGGGCACGGACAACGTGCACAACGCGCCCACCCGCCTCATCGTCGTCGAGAACACGCACAATCGGGGCGGCGGCATCGTGTGGCCGCAGGCGCAGGTCCTGGACGTGGCCGCCTTCGCGCGCCGTCGCGGCCTATCCCTGCACCTGGACGGCGCGCGCCTGTGCAACGCCGCCGTGGCGACCGGCAGATCCCCCGCCGAACTCGCCGCGCCCTTCGGCACCGCCACGCTGTGCTTCTCCAAGGGTTTGGGCGCGCCCGTCGGCTCGATCATCGCCGGCTCACGGCCGCTCGTGGCCCGTGCCCTGCGCTTTCGCAAGATGCTCGGCGGCGGCATGCGCCAGGCGGGGATCCTGGCCGCGGCCGCGCTGTACGCCCTGGATCACAACGTGGACCGCTTGGCCGAGGACCACGCCAACGCGCGCCTCATCGCCGAGCGCCTGGCCGACGTGCCGGGCCTGCGCGTGGACCTGGCGCGCGTGCAGACCAACATCGTCATGGTGGACATGGACCCACCGCGCCCGGCCGCGGCCGAGGCGGTGGCGCGTCTGCACGCGCGGGGCTTGATGTGCATCGCCTTCGGGCCGCGTCGCCTGCGCCTGGTCACTCACCTGGACGTGGACCGCGCGGCCTGCGAGGCGGCGGCACAAATCATCGCCACCGCGCTTTGAGCCTCTCTCGGGGGCTGGCCTGGCGCGCGCCCCAGCCAACTCGCCCGTTTGCGAGTAGAATTGCGCCCATCAAGATGGACTTGCGAGAAAGCCTCAAAGCGGCACGCGCGGCAGCCCGGCGGCTGGCTACGCTGACCGGACCCGAGCGCAGCCGCCTGCTCTCCGATTTCGGCGCGGCCCTGGGTCGGCCCGAGACGCGTCAGCTCATTCTGGCGGCCAACGCCGAGGACCTGGCCGCGGCCAAGGCCGAGGAGGCTGCCGGCCGGCTCAACCCGGCGCTGGTCAAACGCCTGTCCCTCGACGACAAGAAGCTCGACACCACCATCGACGGCATCGAGCAGTTGGCGCGCATGCCCGAGTTGGTCGGCCGCGCGCTCACCCATCGCGTCCTGGATCACAACCTCATCCTCAAGCGCGTGTCCTGTCCGCTGGGCGTGCTGGGCGTGGTCTTCGAGGCGCGTCCCGATGCGCTCGTGCAGATCACCAGCCTGGCTTGGAAGAGCGGCAACGCCGTGGCCCTGAAGGGTGGGCGCGAGGCGGCCGCCACCAACCGCGCCCTCACCGCGGTGGCCCACGAGGTGCTGGCCGCGCACGGCATCGACACCCGCGCCATGGTTCTGCTCGAGGACCGCGCCGAGGTGGATGCGCTGCTGGCCATGGACGATCTCGTGGAGCTCATGATCGCGCGTGGCTCGTCGTCCTTCATCCGCCACGTACGCGCCCACACCCGCATCCCGGTGATGGCCCACGCCGACGGCATCTGTCACGTGTATCTGCATGCCACCGCCGACCCCGCCATGGCGGCTCGGATCCTGGTCGACGCCAAGTGCAGCTACCCCGCCGCCTGCAACGCGGTGGAGACCCTGCTGTGGGATGGGGAGGCGGGCGCCGCTCTGGATGCGTGCGTCGCCGCCCTGGAGGCGCAGAAAGTCGAGCTGCGCGGATGCGCCGAGACCCGCAAGCGCCACCCGCAAATCAAGCCCGCCACGGATGCCGATTGGGACACCGAATACGGGGCGCTCATCCTGTCCATCAAGCGCGTGGCCGACATGGACGAAGCCCTGGCCCACATCGCTGACCACGGCTCGCGCCACACCGAGGCCATCGTGGCCGCCGACTCCATCGCCGCAGGTCGTTTCCTCAGCGAGGTGGACGCGGCCTGCGTGTTCCACAACGCCAGCACCCGCTTCTCGGACGGTTACCGCTTCGGCCTGGGGGCCGAGGTGGGCATCAGCACCGAGAAGTTTCACGCCCGCGGTCCCGTGGGCGTGGAGGGCCTGCTGACCTACCGTTGGCTCCTCCACGGACGCGGCCAAGCCACCACCGAGTACGGACCCGGCGGCCGCCGCTACATTCACAAAGATCTCCCGACGGACTAACCGCCCCGACGAATAGATCGTCAGACGCTGATACGGCCGAGCGGCTGCAGCTTCACGTCGGGCGCGAGCTCCTGATAGGAGAGCACCGTCACCTGGGGGTGCTCGGTTTCCACCAGGCGTCGCACGTAGCGCCGGATATCGGCGGCGGTCAGAATGACAGGCGACTTGTGCCCGGCCACGGCCCCGCCCACGGCCGTGATGATGTCACGCGACAGGACGGGCTCCAGCGCCAAATAGCTGCCCGTGGGGGTGCGCTGAATCGCGTCGCGAACCGTGTCCTCGATCATCGGGTCCAGCAGAAGCACGCCCAATACGCCAACGGGGCTCGCGTGCTTGAAGGTGATTTGCCGGCGCAAGGCACCCCGAACGTGCTCGGTGAGCGCGACGGGATCGCGCTCCAGCGGGGCCCATTCGGCCAGCGCGCCGAGGATGTCCCGTAGGCCGCGCAACGAGACGCCTTCCTCGGCCAGCCGGCGCAACACGTCGGCGAGGAGGGCGGGGGACACCAGCTTGGGCACCACCTCGCGCACCAGCGCCGGGTGGCTGCGCTCCAAGCCGTCGAGGAGAGTCTGGGCCTCTTGAATACCGATGAACTCGTGACCGAATCGGCGCAGCAACTGGATGAGCTGGGCCAGGATGACCTCCTCGGGGGCCAGCGTGGCCACACCACGCAGTCGAGCCGCAACCAAGTCTGCGGGGGCGATCCACGAGGCAGGCTGCCCGTCCGGGTGGGTGGCCGCCTCGGCCGCGATGCCCAAGGCAAGGAGCTGGTCGGGCGTGCTCAGGGCGAGTCCGCCTCCCGGGACGACCTCGCCACGGGCCATGGGCACCTCATTCAAACGCAGCACGTATCCCCCCGGCGTCAGGCCAGGACAATGGGGCCGCAGGCGCACGGCCGGGATGGTGATGCCCGTCTCGGCGAAGAACTGCTCGCGCGCCGCGGGCAGAAGCTCGCTCATGATGCGGTTGGGCCCCTCGGCCGGGAGCAGCGAGGTGCTCAAGGCAGGCGCCAGGTCGATGGCGATGGGCACGAGGAGCGGCGCAGGCGCCTCCGCGTCCGCGGCGGGCGAGCCGGCGCTTGCGGGTGTGTGCGCGACAGAGGCCCCGTCACCGGCCGTCTGGTTGCGCGCGGCCCGATCGCTCTTTGCCAGTCGATAGGCAACCAACCCCAGCAGACCGCCCAGCAGCAGGAAGGGGATCGTGGGCAGCCCGGGAACCACGGCCAAGACCCCCAACAGGGCCGCCGCGATGGCCAGGGCCTTGGGCTGGGCCAATACCTGTTGGCCGATGTCGCGGCCAAGGTGGCTGTTCTCATCCTCGGACGCGACCCGTGTCACGATGATCCCGGCCGCCGTGGACACGACCAGCGCGGGGATCTGGGACACGAGACCTTCGCCGATGGTCAGCACCGTATACGTTCGCGCCGCCGTGGCCGCGTCCATGCCCTTTTGCACGATGCCGATGACCAAGCCGCCCACGATGTTGGTCAGCAGAACAACGATGCCCGCGATGGCGTCGCCCTTGACGAATTTCATGGCGCCATCCATCGACCCGAAAAATTGGGATTCCCGCGCCAATAGGCTGCGTCGACGCCGAGCCTCATTGTGATCGATGTGGCCGGCCCGCAATTCCGCGTCAATGGACATCTGCTTGCCCGGCATGGCGTCCAATGTGAAGCGCGCCCCCACCTCGGCAACCCGCTCGGATCCCTTTGAAATGACGATGAATTGGATCATCGTCAGGATCAAAAATACGACCGCGCCGACCACCAAATTGCCGGACACGACGAAATTGCCGAAGGCGTGGATGACCTCGCCCGCGTCCGCCTTGAGCAAGATGAGCCGGGTCGCCGACACCTCGATCGCCAGCCGATAAAGCGTGGTCAGGAGCAGAAGGGTGGGGAAGGTGGCGATCTTGAGCGTCTCGCTCACGTAGATGGCGATGAGCAACAGCGTAACGGCCGCCGCCACATTGACCGTAATGAAGAGATCGAGCAGCGTCGTCGGCAGCGGCACGATCATCATGCCGACGATGACGGCGACCAAGCCGGCCAGGGCCAGATCTGAATAGCGCGTGAATAATTCCCGGAGGTTGCCGGATTTCAATAGCGCGCCCACACTCGCCAGTCGCTCCGTCCTCATGCCGCGGAAATAATCCCGAGGCTGGCTCTGAGCGTCAAGAACAATAGGCAAAAAGGCTCAAAGAGCGTTGGTCAACGCGGAAAACACCTTTACTTTTCCGCACCCGCGGGCATCATCCGCTGACCGTATTTTGTAACGGGCATTCGAAAATGGACAACAACATCCAGGCTCTCGTCGAGAATTTCGTGAAGCAGATCGTGGCCAGCGTTGAAGCGGCCACCGCCCGCCGGGTGCAGACGGCCATCGCCTCTGCCCTGAGTGGAGGCACCCTCGCCCTGCCCCGCCGCCGCGGCCGTCCGCCCAAGGCGGCCTATTTGGTCTCGGCGCCGCTCGCCCCGGCCCCGGCGGAGCCGGCCAAGAAGCGCCCCAAGCAGCTCTGCCCGGTTCCCGGCTGCACGGGCGTCGCCGCCCCCGTCTTTGGCATGGTGTGCGCCGCGCACAAGAACGTGTCCAAGGCGAAGATCCAGAAGTACCGGGCCCAGCGCCGCGAGTCGAAGGCCGGCAAGTAGACCCGGCCGCGGCCGTGGGGCGGGT
>JAEXQJ010000128.1 GCA_023438785.1 Pseudomonadota bacterium | reverse complement strand
GGTCGAGGCGGAGAAGGGCAACGCCGAGCGCTTCGCGGGGCTTCGGCAGGCGGCCGAAGCCAACGACCTGGACGCCTTGAGCCGCGGCGCTGCGGAAATCACCCAAGACAGCGTGTACAAGGAGCGGGCGTTGGCCCTCGAGAAGACCACGCGAACCCAGTTCGTGGCCCAGCACCTGGAGGCCGCGTCCTCGGCGCTTGCGGAGAAGGACTGCGAGGAGGCGGGGCCACACATCGAGCAAGTTCTGGCGGCCGAGCCGGGTAACCAGAAGGCCCGCGGCCTGTCCACCAAGTGTCTGGCCCTGACCAAGGCCCAAGCCAGGGCTGAGGCCGTGGCCGCACGGCCACGGACCGTGGCCGCCGCAAAGCCGGCGGCGCCCAAACCCGCGGCGGCGCCCAAGGCCAAAGCGGAGCCAGCCGAACCCGCGGAGGCAGCCGATCCCGAACAGTTGATCCAGCAGGCCCGAGAGGCTTGGCTGCGTGGTCAGTGCTCCAGCGCCGTGGAATCCGCGCGCAAAGCCCTGCGCGTCAAGCCGGGTATGGCCAGCGCCCACCAGATCATCGCGATCTGTTCCTGCTCGCTCAAGGACGCCGACGCGGCGGCCCGGGCCTACGAGAAGCTGGACGATCGGAACAAGCAGATGGTCAGGTCGGTCTGCCAGAAGAACGGCATATCGCTGTAGGTGCCTGTCCGTCCTCGGTGCTGGTTGCTGGGCACCGGGGGGCCTTTTCTCGGCAGATCGAGCACGGCCTATGCAGCCCGTGCTACACTACGCGACCCGCATATGAGTCCCGAGAACCTGCCGCATGTCAGGCTGGTGGCCGCTGTCATCGAGCACGGTGGTCGCTATCTCATTACCCAGCGGCGGCCAACCGCCGTCCTTCCCGGGCTCTGGGAGTTCCCGGGTGGCAAGGTGGAGGAGGGCGAGACCGACGAGGTGGCCCTCAAGCGGGAGATGCGAGAGCGCGTGGGTGTGGAGGTCGAGGTGAAGAATCGCATCGCCCAGCGCACGCACCACTACCAGGGCTACTCGGTGGACCTGCAGCTCTACAGCGCCACCATCCAGCCCGATCAGGAGCTGCGGGCCCTGCGCGTGGCCGAGTTCCGCTGGGTGGCTTCCGAGGAGTTCGAGAAGTATCCCTTCCCCGCCGCGGACCAGGCCACCACGGATCTGCTCCTCGGCATCAAACGCTGAATTCGGACGGCTCCCCGGCCTCTCGCCGAGCCGTCGCTACTGGCCGGAGGCGACGCAAAACCTGACGGGGGCGCTGGTCGTCGGATCCGCCACCAGCGCGATGGCGCCGTTGCTGCCGGCCTCGCGACACTCATACTCATCGCGGCAGTCGCCGTTGTCGCTGCATTTGCGGGCGCAGTAGCGGCGCTCCGAGGTACGGGGCACGCAGATTCCTTCGGGCAGGCAGATGTCATCCACGGAGCAGCCCTGGCCGTTCAAGCACGAGCCGGTGGGGAATTTGCGTGGGAAGAAGCGCACGCAGGCCGATTCGGAGGGACAGGACTTCTCATCACAGCCGTCCACCGTGCAGTAGCCGCCCGGTTGCGAAAGGTCGCACATGCGGGAGTTGTCCTCTGCGCAATCCACGTTGGTCTGGCAGTCGTCGCCGATCTCTTTGCCGCAGGCCGAAGCCAGAGCGCCGATCGCCAGCAGCGACGCGAAGAAGAGTCGATTCACCGCCGAAGTATGTGCCACGGTTCGCACCGGAATCAATGCAGGACGGCTCCCAACACCATCGTCAGGAGAAAGCCGGCCACCAGCCCCGCCGAGGCCATGCTTTCGTGCCCGTGGCTGTGTGACTCGGGGATGATCTCGTTCGACGTCACGTAGATCAGGATCCCGCCGGCCAGCGCCAAGATGAGCGGCATGGCCGCGAGGGCGGCTGCCGACAGCGCGCTGCCCACCAGGGCGCCCAGGGGGACGGCCAGGCCACTGGCCGCCACGACCACCAGCCCGCGCACGGGGGACACGCCCGACAGGCGGAGCGGCGCGCCCATGACCACGCCCTCGCAGATGTTCTGGATGCCCACCGCGGCCACCAGCAGCCAGCCCAAGGCGTGGCCGTCACCCGTGGCAAACCCGGCGCCGATGGCCAAGCCCTCGGGGATGCGATGGATCGAGAGGGCGCCCACGATGGCGTAGCTGTGGCGGACATCCACGTCGTGGGCGTGCTCATGGTCGTGGTCGGGGTGCGCGCCGGGCTCGATGTGTTGGCGGTGACCGTGAGCGTGCCGGTGCGGGATGAAGCGATCCATGAGCTTGGCCACGACCACGCCGGCCACGAAGCCCGCCACCACCAAGGCCAGGCGGCCGCCGTCCAAACCATGGGCCGTGCGCACGCCCTCCAAGGCCTCGCGGAGGAGGCCGAGGGTGGCCGCCGCCAGCATGAGTCCGGCGCCCAGGCCCAAGATGGCGTCGTAGGCCCGCCGGGGCAGCTCCCGGATGAAAAAGAAGGGAAAGGCTCCCAAACCGGTCACGAGGCCAGTCACGGCTGCTGCAAAAAGGGCCTCTGACATGGGGGCCGCTTCTTACCACGAGCCCCGGGAAAGCAGCGAGTGTCAGGTATGCTGCGGGGGTGGAGACCGCCTATCTCGCCCTGGGCGCCAACCTCGGTGATCGGGCCAAGACCTTGTGCGCGGCCATAAACGCGCTGAATCAGGCCGGGCGGGTCAGCGCGTGCAGCTCGTTTTACGACACGCGGCCCGAAGGGGGACGGCCGCAGCCCCGCTACCTCAACGCGGCGTTGCGCCTGCAAACCCGCCTGGGACCGCGAGCCCTGCTCGACCTGTGCCTGCGCATCGAGTGGACCCTGGGGCGACGGCGCGCCCCCGGCGAGGTGAACGCCGACCGCCCCATCGACATCGATGTGCTCCTGTATGGCAACCGTTGCCTGCGTGGCCCGCGCCTGACAGTGCCCCACCCGCGGCTGCTGGAGCGGCCCTTCGTGCGCATCCCGCTGGCCGAAGTGGCCGAGCCGGGCCTGCGGCACCCGGTGTCGGGTGAACGGCTGGACCGCAGCACACCCGACGCGGGGGTGAGTGCGTTCGAGGATCCAGGGGGCGCGGTGCCGGGGTTGCGCGTCGACTGCGCGCGGGCGGCGCCGGTGCGCCCCGACGGGGAATGGGTCTTGTACTGGATGACCTCGGCCCATCGTACCCGCTTCAACTTCGCGCTCGATCGCGCCTTGGATTGGGCGCGTGCGCTGGGCAAGCCGCTGCTGGTCGTCGAGTGCTTGCGTGCCGACTATCCCTTCGCCTCGGAACGCCTGCACGCGTTCTACCTGCAAGGCATGGCAGACAATGCACGCCGGTTTGCGCGGGCGGGCGTGGCCCATCATCCCTTCGTGGCGCCGCGGCCAGGAGCCGAGCAGGGGCTGGTGCCGGCGTTGTTGGGGCGGGCCTGCGTGGCCGTGGTCGACGAGTTCCCCAGTTTCATTCAGCCGGCCTTGGTGGCCGAGGTGGCGCCTGGGTCGCCGGTGCGCGTGGAGCAAGTGGATGGCAACGGCCTGGTTCCCCTGCGCGCCGTCGAGCAGGTGTTCACGAGCGCCCTGTCGTTTCGGCGGTGGTTGCAGGCCAACCTGGCGCACCACCTGCAGTCGGGGCCCGCGCCCGATCCCCTGCGGGGCCTCCGCCTGCCGCGCCTGGCGCGCCTTCCCGACGACGTGACCCTGGGTTGGCCGCCCGCCTCCGCGGCCTTGCTGAGCGCGGAGCCGTCGGCCCTGGCCCAACTGCCCATCGATCACTGGGTTGGCCCCGGCCCGCTACGCGGCGGCAGTCAGGCCGGGCAGCGGCGTCGGCGCGCCGTAGTGGCGCGCCAGCG
>JAEXQJ010000105.1 GCA_023438785.1 Pseudomonadota bacterium | reverse complement strand
CCACTGCACGGCGTGCCCAGCGCCCGCCACCGCAAAGGTCTCGAGCACCGTGAAGCCACACGTGTTCTTCCAGATTTGATGTGTGGTGCCCGTCTTAGGGGTGTTGGTCGTGGTTGGCGTCGAGCTCAGGCCGAGCAGGTTCGTCCACTCTTTGATGGCCTCGCCCATATTGTTGTAGCTGATGGTTGGATCCGGATTGCCGTGCCATAGCTGCACGCGCGGCCGGTGCCCGGTGTAGCCCGGGAACATGGCCCGAACTTGCTCCCCCCACTGCTCCGCGGTCTTGGAAACGTTGCCCCCGGCACAGGGGCCGCTCCATTGGGCAGACCCGCCCGTGCCGGTGACGTCGTTGTAGCCCTGGGCCCAGCACCCGCAAGGAACGCCCGAAACCGCTGCACCCGCCATGAAGATGTCCGGGTAGACGCCCAACAGGGCCTGGGTCATCATCGCCCCCGACGAGCCGCCGAAGGAGTAGACCCGGCCGGCATCACCGCTGTACTTGGTCAGCGCGTAGCGCACCATCTGTGCAATGGCGTGCGTGTCGCCACCGCCGTCGTGCTTGAGCGATCGGGACGACCCCACGTCCCAGCAGTTCTGACCAGTGGCCTCGGGGAAGATCATGATGAAGCCGTTCTTGTCAGCGAGCGGAACCAGGTTGTTCTTCGTCTCGTTGTAGGTGCTTGTGCCCGTCCCTTGGCAGTGGTGGTTGGCCACCAGGATCGGCGGCTTGGCCGCCAGCTTGTCCGGAACGTAGATGTACATGTTCACGTACTTGGGCAGGGTGACTCCCCCCTGCCAAACGCTCTGGTCGACCTTCGTCAGCGAGGCCGCGTATGCCGGCGCGGCACCCAGAAGACCGATGGAGATCGAGGCCACGCTGAGGACATCTTTTGCGATTCGATTCATGGGTTTGTACCTGGTGTTGCCACAGTCAGAGAAGGCGGAGGATACATCTTGTCAAGCCGAGGTTCTCCGCGAGAGCTGTGAGGCGCCTGCCGGGTCCTAGTCGCTATGCACGCCACCGACCGGCTCAGACCGTTAAGCCGATTTCGCGAGACGCCGTGTCTGGCTCGCCGCACAAAGGAGACCAGGCTCCCTGTCCAGCGTCGGCGAGGCGCGCCGAGCAGCGGGCTCGCCATGCCAAACAGAGCCGTGGTACTGATGATCTTCCGGACGGCCCATGCTCGCGCGGCTCGATACGCTGGTCCTCACGCTGACCGCCACCCTGACGCTGGGCGCTTGCGATTCCACGTTCACGCCCATCGAAGTCGCCCCGGGGTGCCCCGATCAACCCCAGCGCGGACCGGAAGCCTTCGCGAACGGGCCCGCCACGCAGCTCATCGACGACTTCGAGGACGGGGACGGGTTCATCCAGGCCTTGGAGGGGCGCGACGGCCTGTGGGTGATCGGCCACGATGACACCCAGGGCGCCACGGTCTTCGAGGTCTCCCCCCACAGGAATTCCCCCGACTGCTCAGCCCGTGGCCGCCAGTCCGCATTCTTCTCCTGGTCAGGGTACACGGGCTGGGGCGCAAATCTGACGGCCCTCTTTCGGGGAGCCTCCAGTCTGGCGGCGACGTGGGATGGACGGGCCTACGGCGGCGTGTCGTTCTGGGCCGCCCTGCCCGCGGACAGGGCTCCCTTCGATCTGCCGGTGGGCATCATGACCATCGACAACGCCTGGAACGGCGGCGTGTGCAACCACGCCGCCGGCAAGTGCATGGACGACTACGGCACAACGGTCCACCTGACTTCCAAGTGGGAGCGCTTCGAGATTCGCTTCGACCAACTCGCGCAAGAGGGCTTCGGCGCTCCCCTCACGCCCATGAAGCGAGACAAGCTGGTGGGCCTCCTCTTCTGGCCGAGCCGTCCGACCGCCATCTGGCTCGATGACCTTCGATTCGAGCCCTGATCTCAGGGCGCGCGCGAGCCCATGAGGTCTAGCTCGGCCATGCTGGTCCAGGCCTCGCCGTTGATCTCGCTCAAGGCGACGAAGCGAATGAACCGAGCCACCTTGCGGCTGAAGGTCACGCGCTTCTCTGCCCGCGTGCTGTCAAAGGTGCCCGAGGCCAGCGCGGCCCCCCAGTCGTCGCGATCGCGGCTGGCGTAGAACTGGTAACGCGCCACCATGCCGTGGTCATCCTTGTCCTGGCGGGGCAGGTAGCGAAAGCCCTCCACGGCGGAGTCGCCGCCCAGGTCAATCTGGATCTCGTGCGGGTAAGGGCTGTCCTCGTAGCGCGTGTGCCAGAGGGTCGCCGGTGACCCGTCGAAGGCGTTGGTCGCGCGCCCATCCTCACCGGCGGTCTCCTCGCTGTCCGCGTACAGCAGCTTCCAGTCCGTCTGTGGCAAATAGCCGTCATCAGCCGACCACACGCCGGTCGCCAGATCGAGCTGCCAGTCGGTGTAGTAATCGAGGGACAACGAGCTTCCATCCACCTTGAGCGGCAGCCAGATGTACTTGGAGCCCAGCAGGTCGGGGTCCTGCCAGCGGTCGGATGCATAGATGTAGGTGGTCGCCTGTGAGCCGACGACCGGAATGACGAAGGTCGGCTGCGTGTCGAAGGTGGTGTTGTTCCCCAGGTTGGCCAGCGCCGTCCAGGGCCCGGCGAGGTTGGTGGCCGACGCGTACTGGGCCTGATTGGGATCCCACCCCGTACACCCCGACGTGATGAGGAAGTAGCGTCCCTCGTGTTTGAACAGGGCAGGCGCCTCGCGCTTCGTGGTCCAAATCCGCATGACCTGACGCTTGATGCCCAGGTAGTCGTCGGTCAGCTCATAGAGCATGAGATCGGCGTTTTCGTTGGCCGCGGAGATGAAATACGCCTTGCCATCGTCGTCCTTGAACAGCGTGTCGTCGCGGGACATGTTGTTGTTCGGTCGGAGGTGGCTGCGCAGGGTGTACTTGCCGTCGATGGTCGGGCTGGTGAACACACCCGCTTCAGCGGTGGCGTAGCTTTGGCCCTCCCAGTGCAGCCACATCACGTACTGCTTGGTGCGGTCGTTGTAGATGACCTTGGGGCGCTCGATGATCCGGTCGGCCGCCGCCAACTCGGGGGCCGTGGCCGGCGTGATGATGGCGTTGCGGAGCTCCCAGCTCGACAGATCCTTCGAGGCGTAGCAGTTCACGGCCTTGAACCCGCCCGAGTTGTGCGACTTGTCCTCGCCGAACCAGTACCAAGTATCGCCACTTCTGAGCAAGCCGCCCCCGTGCGCCTCGATGCGCTTGCCAGAGCTGTCGTTCCAGAAGCCGCCATTGTGAAACGACACCACCGTGCCCCCGGCCTCAGCTCCGCTACCCGCATCGCTGGGATGGGCGGCCCCGTCCGAACGCGCATCCAGGCCGAGATCGCTCGGTCGATCCGCGCCGGAACCCGCGTCGGGCAGCGGGCCTCCGGCCTCGGTCCGCGACGCCTCTGCTCCGCCCACATCCATCCGGGTTCCGTCGAGCGAGCTGCCGTCCATCACCGGGCGGGCGTCCGCCCCGGACCCGTCCAGGCGTGCGCTGTCGAGGAGACGCCCGTCCGCCGCGTCGCGCGACTCCTGCGCCCTCGCATCGGGCGCGCTGGTCGAAGGGTCGGTCCCGCAGGCCAGCAGGGACCAGGCGAGCCAGCCACAGACCAGGTGAGTCGCAGTGCGCATGCCCGTAGAATGGCGCGAGCGAGAAAAAGCGGCTCAGATTCCTGCGCTCGGCTTCGCGCACCCCAAGCAGATCCAGGGTCACGGCCAGGAGCGCCGCGATGGCCATGGCCAGGTTCTTCGAGTGGGCGAGCGGCTTGAGAGACGGCTTTCCTGGTCCACCAGCGTGAACACCGGCGCGAAGGCCACCGCGATCACCAGGAGCGAGGAGAACACCGACGGCCTCACCTCCACCAGCGCCTCGAGCCGCACGTGACATCAAGCCGAGGACCAGAAACGCGCGCACCTCTCACTCCACGGCGATGGTGCCGGCAAGGCCTTGCCATCCGGCGACCTGGACCCACGTTGCGACACAACGGAGGTGCACAGATGCCCAAGAAGATGCCCGTGATCAATGAGTGCGAAATGACCGGCTGCGCGTACAACCAACAGCGCGCTTGCCACGCCATGGCCATCACCGTGGGAGACGGTGCCTGCCCCACGTGCGACACGTACTTCTCACCGGCCAGCAGCAAGGGGGGCGTGAGGGACATGACAGGCGGGGTAGGCGCCTGCAAGGTCAGCGAGTGCCAGTACAATGACGCGTTCGAGTGCTCAGCGCCCGGCATTCGCGTCGCCCCCCACGGCACCCATCCCGATTGCGAGACGTACAAGCACCGATAGGAGCAGAGCGCAGGACAGAGCCGTCACGCGGAACGGGGCACAGGCGCCCTCGGGCCTGCACGGCTCGGAGGACGGCCCCGTCTCCCGCGCCCATCGGCCTGCGCGATCAGCGTCAGCGCTCTCCTTAGCAGCGGCCGTCAGACGCAACCGGATAGCCGTGACTGTTGCAGATGACGTCAAGGGCGAGAGCGACTACAATCGCGCTGGTTCAACGAGGCCCCATGACGTTTGTCCGCCCGACGCTCGCAATCCTCGCCTGTTGTCTGCTTCTGGGCTGCGGTCCGACGAAGGGCCCAGATGACGAAGTCGTTCCGTCGGGGGGAGGCGTCCCGAGCACCGACGGGCCTTCTACCGAAACCGGCCGCGGGTTCGATGCGGCCCCCGACGTCCTGAATCAGCCTCCGGCTGATGCGGGCTCTGACACCAGCCCCGCGGATGGGGGGCGTGACAATGGCCCCAGCCTCGGCGACGCGGGCGGAGACCGCGCCGATGCGGGTTCCCTCCCCGACGCGTCCTCCCTCGACGCCACAGTGCGGATGGACAGCAGCGCGGACCTGGGCCCGGCGCTCGACGCGCCCGTGGATGCACCCGAGCCCACGGACAGCCGCCCGGCTGACGTGGCCCCCGATGCGCCCCTGGATACGGTCGCGGACAGCCGCCCCACCGACGTGTCCGGTACGAGCGGGCTCCTCGCGTACTACGCCTGCGACCGCAACGTGGGCGGGCTTTTGCTGGATGAATCCGGCAACGGGCGCTCGGCCACGCTGATGGCCCCGGTGAGCTTCGCCGCGGGTGCATTGGGGAATGCCGTCGTCCTCGGGCGCACCCAGGCCACCGACGCCGGCACCCAATACGGCTATGTGGCCCTGCCCGCCAACCTCCTCAGCGCGGTGGACGACATGACCATCGCCGTCTGGATCCGCCTGAACAACAACCCGTCGTGGAACCGCGTCTTCGACTTCGGCACGGGCACCAAGACCTATATGTTCCTCACGCCCAACAACCAGAGCGCCCGCCTGCGCTTCGCTATTTCCCGAAATGGCCAGTCGGGAGAACAAGCCCTGGAGGGCCCGGGTTTGGCCACCGACACGTGGTATCACCTGGCCGTGGTCCTGGACGCCGATGGCGGCCACCTGTTCGTAAACGGCGCAGAGGTGGCAACCAACGCCAGCCTGACCCTGCGCCCGTCAGCCCTGGGCCTCACGCCCAACAACTGGCTCGGGCGTTCCCAATTCAGCGCGGATGCCTATTTCGAGGGCAGCGTCGCCGAGCTCCGGCTGTACAACCGGGCCCTGAGCCGCAGCGAGATCCAAGCCCTGGCAGCCCCCTGAGCCTAACCCCGCCCCGAGCAGCGGCCGACGCTCGCATGCCCGAACCGCTGGCGTACGGATTCGACCACGTTCCGCGGGACCATGCCTGGGCCCGCGGACGGCAATTGGCCCACCTCGCCCACCAGCACCAGGCGCGTGTCGTCCGCAGGGCGTCAGCAGATCGGCCGTCAGGGGGATGTCGATCATCAATGCCGTTTCCACCCCCAACCGGTCGGCCCCGAAAAGGCGCGAGCTGTTCCGGCCGAAGATGCCCGCGGCCGGGCGCCATTCCAACACGCGGCGAAGGGTGGCGGCCCTCACCGACACCCCGGGCCTGACGGGCGGACGGACACCGCAGGCGGCCCTGATGGAACGCCTGCAGCGCACAACGGGGGCTCTACTCCAGCGAGAGCCTTGGACTCGTGCTTGCTCGCCAGAGCTGACAGAGCAGCTCGAACAGGGCACGGCCGCGCTCGAATTTCGCGATCTTCTCGGGATCCCGGGTGTGCTGTGGGGCGTGCTCGATGATGAAGGCCCGCAGCAACGATCGAGCCGACTCAGCGGTTCGAATGGGCCCCCCCAAGAGCAGCTCGAACTCCGCCTGGATGAGGCGCAGCGGGCTCTGTCTGACTAGCGGGCGCACGGTGACGGCCAATTCATGCTGCGCCAGGCGTCGCTCCCGTTGGCGAACGCAGTAGTCGTTGACCTCTCGCCCGAGGCCGATGAGCCTATTCATTTGCGGGTATCGCCAGCTATTGAGTTGAGAGACGAACGCCGTGGGATCGACGAAATTGATGAGATAGGCGTGCATGGCGTTGCTGGAGTATCCGACCAATTCGCTCAGTGCCTCCCGCCAGCCCCGGTAGCCAATGGAATCAAATGCACCGCTCAGGCGGCCGTCTTGACTCGAGGCCTCACTCGTCGCGTGCTAGATGTGGTCGCCCGACGAGTCCCTGTCCAGGAAGTACGAAGCCAGCTGCAGAATCTCCGAAAACGCATCGGACTTTAGGAGCGCCTTTCGCGAAAGCGGGATCAGCTGCGTTTCCTTGTATTTCAAGCTCTCGTCGTACAGGGTCGCGACGGTTCTCGACTGCGAATAGTACCTCGTAGACGCCTCGAGGTATCGCTCCGCGATCTTGCGCGCACCAGGGCAGGTATTGTCCATGACGATGACTCGGTTCTCAATATAGTGCGTCTTTCCTGCGAGTATCGCGGCGCCCGGGTGGAAGACGAACGCCATCTTGCTCGGAAGCTTTCCGGACGGTCGGGTGCCGCAATCGACGTAGATCCCTCCGAAGCGCAGCAGCACGAGTTGCCTCAGCACATCCGACCGCGCGACCGGATTCGCTTCTGACTCTATCGCGCTCAGTAGGGCGGCTGAGTCGTCGATAGAGGCCACGCTCTTCACGTGAATCTCGGTCGCCTTCAAGGCCAAGACGAGCGCTTTTAGATCACGGTCCTCCGTCCACAGGACTGCCTGCAGCCCGACGTGCCGATTGAGAGTCACCCACCTGGTCAATGCCTCCACGTGTTCGTCTGGAAACCTGGGACCACACCAATATGCGTGCAGCAGGGCAGGAATTGTGCGCACCACTCCTTCGCATCTCCCTGACCACACTTCGGCGCTCACGGGGGTGGGAAGCTTGGGCAGCCCGTCTCTCAAGGAGTCCACGTACCGAATCCCGTACGAGATAACCTCCTTTCCTTTGGCGCCGAATTCGTTTGCGCTGTTGCAGATGGTGCAGACTGCAACGGGCACGCGGACGACTGGGTAGGGCGGCCTCTGGCCAAAGAAGACCTTCCTTGCCTCGAAGATGCAGAACCGCTCACCGCGATAGTCTCTCCGCTCGTGGAGCGTGACCTTGTTGCAAATTGGGCAACGCCCGAGAGTAAACATTCAACGCCCCACTTCTGACACCCTTGCGATGATAGAAGCGATCAAGCTGCGGGGCAACTTGCGCAAGCAGGCACAGCTCACCGCCGGTGAGGTCGGCATCATCAGGGACGTGGTGCTGGCACCCGGATACAAGCACAAGCCGCTTGGGACTCCGGCTCGCGCACGCGGTTTCCCTTCGCAGCAGCGGAAGAACCGCCCTCCCAAGCCCGTCACCCCAGACGACCGTAGCCCCGCCGACGCACAGGAGGCTCTTAGCCTCACACCTGTCACCTGCGCCCGGCGGGGCGACTGTGTTGCTTACGGCGTTTCTGGACGGCTGAATGCCTTAATCACAGAAGCCTAAGCTGTCGAGCTTGCGGCAACACGCCTTGTATCCACTGTTCGTCGTGAGGCATCTGAGTCCCATGTTCGGGCAGCAGTTGGCGGTGGTCACACAGCTCTGTCCCCACACGTTACAGGCGAGCGCCTTGACCTGCGATGAGGCCTGCAACTCCTCGGTCTCCCCGGCTGGGGCGCCCGCGACAGTCGCCTCGTCGGAGGTCGCACCAGGACTCTGCAATGCTTGACTGGCCGTCGACGTTTCGGCCTCGGGATCCGATTCACATCCAACAACCCCGAGAAGCAAACCTGCGACAAACGGAATCACCGCCAAACGGACAACACGAAAGTTCTCCATTCTTCTCCTCCTTCTCTCTTCACTCCCTCAATGGAGTCACAATCCACGGCCCGCGGGCCCGTCGGACCGGACGATCGTGACTCCCCACTGCAACGCAGTGTATCCGCGTGGCTCGTCTTCGTCCACAGGTACCGGCGCCTGGCCAGCATGGTCCCGGGCATCGCCAGCGCGACCGCTTTGCATCGCACATCCAGCGACGGGTGACGGAAGCTGACGTGTGCCGGGCGAGCCGTCGTACCCGCCACCACGACAATCCGACCTGCCTCTGGCAGACGGCGCGTGGGCCCTGTCCGCGCTGAACCGCACCGCCCGCCCTCAGAAGTACCAGTTCGACTGGAAGAAGCAGGTCGCCGCCGACCCCCTGACCAAACGCGACGCCCGGTTCGCCACCACCACGTACTCGGTCCGCGACCTCTGGTCCAAGAAGAACCGCGGCACGACGAGGGAGGTCCTGAATGGGGACCTCGCAAGCTCACCCGAGGAGCTCAGCGCCTTCTGGGACGCTGAAACGGTGTACCTGAAGCTGAGCGAGTTCCTCGGGTAGTGACCTAACGAACCGCCCGCCTCATCCCCGCGGTCTCGGCCGTATCCGTCGGGCTGCCCCGGCGATCATTGGCGAGGCCTAGTCCGTGGCGAAGGCGGCCAGGATGTTGGCCAGCGAGGCTTGCGTGGAGTCGAGGGCCTGGCGCTGGGTGGGCGTGAGGCTCTGCACGGCGCTCTGGTGTGCCGTGGTGCTGGTGGTCCACAGCGGCCACAGGCGCGCGCCGCGGTGGCCGCGATCCGCCAGATAGGCGAGCACCAGGCTAGGGGCCGCGCCCAAGGTGACGAGCAGGCGGCCCGATTGCGGCGTCCAGAAGAACGAGGGCACGGCCACGTCGGCCAGGCGCCGCTGCACCAGATCGATCCACAGCACCCTCAGCCCGTCGGTGGGCGCCGGGCAATCCAGGGTCAGCACGTGGCCGGGGCTGTGGGGAGGCCGCGCCCTGGTCTGGGCACAAGCCGAGACCAGGGTCTGCATGGCATACGCCGCACCCTCCCCCAGACCGCCCAGCACCGCGCGCAGCTCGAAGGAACTGGACAGGGAAAGCAAGGTCTCGAAATCCAGGCCCGCGCTCGGCTGGTGCAAACTCTGGTCAAGGGCGGCGACCTGCGCCCCCAGATCGGCGGTCGACAGATCCCGCGCCGCCTGAGCCAGATGGCTGGCCGCCTCGAAGAAGGAGGACAGGACCACGGGCACCGCGCGCAGCCCGCGACGCAGGGCCGCCCCGTTCAAGGTGGTGAAGATGATGAGGGGAAAGCGTCGCCCCACCGCGTCCTCGCCAGGGACGAACACGCCGGCGATGGGCGGACTGACCGGTGCGCCCAACACGAAGCAAACCGGCTCCTCGGGAAGCCGCGTTCCCTCCGTATGCAGGTGGCCCAGGCCGTCCTGGAACCACCCGTCCAGCCGGGCTCGCTGAAAGGCCCCGGCATTCACTCGGACGAAGTCGCGCTCTGCACGGATCTTGCCGTAAATCCCAACCGTGGACTCCATCACGCTTCCGGCCTAATGGCAGCTACCCCCGCCGGTCGTAATGGACCGCGGGAGCACGAATCGGGAGAAGAGATCCCGCACGCCCTCGGGCCGCACATCGACCTGCACCTTGCCCTGGCCCAGGGTGGGCACGAAGGACAGGGACACGAAATCGCCGTTCTTGCCCGTCGACTGTCCTTGGCTCAGCAGCCGGAAGAGGGCCCAATCACCCTCATCGCGCGGCCCCAACGACTCCACTTCGTCGGTCTTCACGAACAGACGCAGCACCGCCCGCCGCGACGGCCAGGGGACATCGTCCCAGCGCTCGAGCGCGTTGAGGCCCACGATCTTCTTCGTGCCCACGTCCAACACGATCTTGGAGTACTGGGCCGAGGACCGAATGCGGACCTCCACGGGCATGCCCAGCTTGCCGGGATCCTTGGCGAACAGGCGGCCGGTTAGCTCCTGGGCGCGCGTGAGGAACTTCAGGAAGTCGTCCTTGTAGCGGACCGCCGCCCCCTCCTTGGCCCGGAACACGGCGCCCGTGCGCTCGATGTCCGCCTGCAACGAATCGTTGTAGTACTGCCACAGCACGCCCGTAGCAGGCTGGAAGAATTTCTCCAGATCGGCGATGCGCACGTCGCCCGAGCTCTTGCCCGTGGCGAAGGGGAACTTGCCCGCCAACAGTTGGTCGAAGGTGACGACCACGGTCTCGCACCACTTGCGGTTGGCCAGATCGCCACTCGCGCCCACGATGGCCGTCTCGGCCCCCCGCAAGGGCGGCATGAGGATGCGCTCCAACATGCCCTGCTCCCAACCGCGCTCGTTGTAGCGCGCGATCAGATTGGAGAGGTTGGTGCGCTGGGTGCGCACGGTAGACTGGAACTGCTTGGGATCGGGCGTGCCCTGATCGCCCATGGCCGCGCCCAGCTCGACGAGAATCTGGTTGTACTGCTCGAAGCCGGTGGGCTTGACCGAGCCGAAGCGCAGCAGGCCCTCGAACTCGGTCTGCAAGAGGGCCGAATCCGGATCCTGATCGTCCACCGCACCCTCGGCGGCGGCGACCAACTTGGGGTTGGCCTTCTTGGAGCCCTTGGCCAGCGCCAGGCCCTGGCCCAACAGCGAGTCGTCCTTCAGCTCCAGGTTCTCGGCGATGTTGCGCCAAATGGCCTCGAAGGGCTTGTCCGCGGCCAGCTTCTTCACGACCACGCGCGCCTCATCCAAGCTGGTCGGTTCGCGCACCGTGAGCGCCAGCAGGAAGTTCTTCCAGGCGTTCACGTACTGGGTGAAGTAGTCGGTCTTGATGCGGGCCAGGGTCTTGGCGTCCCTGACCTTGCGCTCGCGCCCCAGGATCCAATCGTTCTCATCCGACTCCTGGGACTTCTCCATCTGCCCCAGGCGCTTCTTGACGACGCTGTAGCCCGCCGGGGTGAACGCCCCGCGCACGGCCACGCTCGGCTTGCGCGTGCCTCCGTCGATCTGGAAGAGCACGACGGCGCTGCCCAGAACCTCGACCAGCTTCAGGTCGCGCGGCATGGCCGGATCGTTGATGATCTCCTGCAAGGGATCGTCGCCCGCCCCGATGAGCGAGCTGCGGGCCGCGCTGACGAACTTGCGATCCCGATCCGACAGGTCAGCCGGGTCCTCGATGCCCGCGGCGTAGAAGTGGACCAGGTTCTCCACCACCCGCGGGGCGCGCGAGGCCGCCTGCTGGCCGGTGAGCGATTCCCAACGGGCAGCCGCCTTCTGCCCGGCCAGGGTGGTCGCCTCCTTCCAGCGATCCGTGCGCGGCGTAGGCTCGTCGGGCTGTTTTTCCTGTGTGAGCAGCAGGTGCAAAACCAACGCGTCCATGAGCGAGGGAGCGTTGAGACCGCCTGCCACCGCGGCCCGCCCCAGGTCGGAACGCAGGATGGGTCGCACGACCACGCGCTCCACGGCGACGTGGAGTTGGCGAATGATGTCCTCACGCGGGAAGAGCACGGAGCCGCCGCCCCCTCCCTCGGCCAACAACTTGGCCATGTCCTCCACCGATTCCAGGGCCTGCGCGGTGGGCAGGCCCGAGCCGCCCCGGCCGGAGCGACCGCTCGTCAGACGGTCGAGGAACTGATTGGCGTCCTGCACGAACGCCCGGTTGTTGCTGTACGAACGCACCGGGATGCACAGCACGCCCACCGCCGCTGCCAACGCACAGCCGGCCACGGCCAGGCGGATCACGCGCTGCCGCCGCAGGACGCGGGTGCTGCGGATGGCGACGTCCTTGTCCGGGAAGACCACCGAGGTGAAGACGTCGCGCACGAAGTAGCTCTTGGGCCGGGTCACGGCCACCGAGGCCACGGCACGGTCAGAGATGCCGAACGCGTCGGCCATGCTCTTCATCACGCGGTCGATGGGCCGGCCTTCCTGCGTACCGCTGGTCAGGTACACGCCCCGCATGATGGGCGCGTCCTGATAGACGTTGTCGGCGAAGAGCTCGCCCACCAGATCGGTCAGATTCTGCCGGATGGCGGCCACCTGCTGCGGGAACTCGAAGATGCGCAGGCGGGCATCCACGCGCCGCTCCTCGTTCATGCGCGCCATCGACTTCTGCTCGATCACGTCGCACAGCTCGTCGAGGGCCGCCACGAAGGTCTCGTTGCGCTCCTCCGCGCTGGCCAGAAGCGGCAGGCTGACGCCCCAGATCTGACCGCGCTCCTTGTCGCGCAGATCACCGAACATCTCCACGAAGCCCGGGATGAGGTCGCACTTGGTGACCAGGACGTAGACCGGCACCACCATCTCCAGGCGGCCCATCACCTCATCCACGCGCTCGCGCAGGGCCTTGGCCAGGGCCACGATCTCGTCCTCGCTGCCCTGCAGGTCCTGGATGCTGATGGCCACCATGATGCCGTTGACCGGCTTGGTGGGGCGGGTGTTGCGCAACAGATCCAGGAAGGCCAACCACTCGTCGCGGTCGTCCTCCTGGGTGGACCAGCGGCCCGCCGTGTCCAGCATGATGGCCTGGTTGGTGAGCCACCAATCGCAGTTGCGCGTGCCGCCCACGCCTTTGACCCGACCATTCTTGGCGTAAGGGAACTGCAGGCCCGAGTTGCGGAGCGCGGTGGTCTTGCCCGAGCCGGGCGGGCCGATGATGAGGTACCAGGGCAGCATGCCCAGGGCGTCGCGCCCCTGCTGGCCGAGCCGCGACGAGCGCAGGCTGGCGATGGCCTTGTGGAACTCGGCCTGCATGGCGGCGATCTCCGCCTGCTGGTCGGGACGAATGCCGTCGCGGTCCGCTTGATCGCTGATGCCCCTCTCCAGCGCCTGCGCGGCCCGGCGCGAGGACAAGGCCCGGAAGACGGCCAGGGCGGCCAATCCGACTACGACCAGGACGGTGACGGCGATGGCCACCCAGAAGAGCGCGGACACGCCCCGGAACACCAGGGCCGCGGCCCACGCCAGAAGAATGAAGATGAGACCGAAGATGTACTTGAGCACGACCACCCTCTATTGAGCCGTCTCTTGGACCCGGTTTTCCAGGTCACTCACGTTCCGATCGAAGGACACGCGCAAACCCACGAAGACGGCCAGCGCGACAGCCGCCACCCCCAGGGCGATCCACAAAGGAGCGTTGCTGCTCGCCCGGCGAACCATGGGCTCGTCGGGGACCTCGCCGGCGGGCGACAGGGTCTCGGGGACCTCGGCATCGCGCTCGACCCGCTGGCGAACCATGTCGGTGATGCGCATGAGCTCCACGTCGCCGCCGGGATAGCCGTACTTGCCCTGGAAGCCGAAGAGCAGACACAGGTAGTAGACCCGCAGGGCGTCCAAGCGGCGACCGTCGTTGACGAGGGCCTGCAGGCGCACGAAGAAACCCTCGCCGGCCACGTTCTCCGCGAAGTACCGCAGCTGGAGTTGGTTGGACATCCAGTAACTACGCAGCGGCTCGGGCGCGCCCAACGCCACCTCGTCGATGAGCGCGATCAGGGCATAGACGATGTCCTGGGCATCGCGCTCCGTAACCCCCTGGGCCAGGGCCCGCTGCTTGAAGGTGTCCAGGTAGCCACGCAGGTGGACCTGGACCATCTCCGGCGAAGACACCGGCGAGTCGAGTTCGCGCAGGCGCCCCACCGCATTGAAGCACTCACTGGTGAGTTGCCGGATCAGGTCGGACATATCGACTCCTTAGCCTTTGGCCGGAATTCCGAAAATTTCGATCTTGAGCTGCGAAGGATCGAAGGGCGGCGGCACATAGACCGCGACCTTGCGTTCCACGATGATCTGCCGCCAGTGGTCGCAGGCCGTGTCCATCACGAAGTAGGCGACGCCCGGGCGCACCGGGACCTCCTGGGGCGGACGGTGCGTGACCTGCAGGGCCACCCCGCGCGTGGCCGAACGGAGCAGGAAGGGCAGTTGTGTCCACGAGGCGATCTTGCTGCGCCCGGGCAGCTCACGCGCCACCACGTCCTCCGAGACGTTCGCCCGGGCCCCCAGCACGAACTGCTGGCAGCGCATGATGCGCTCGTCGTCCAGGTTGCCCATGTACACGCCGTCGCGCACCTCCAGGGGCACCACCACGCAGGCCTGGCGCACGCTGGTCGCAAGGAGGCTGGTGAGGATGGCGAAGAGCTCTTCGAAGGTCGAACGCAGGTCCGTGAACGTGAAGGCCGGGAAGGCAGAGGGATCCGCCTCCACCGAGAGGGTGGACATCTGACCGGCGGCCTGAATCAGGTACAGGTACAGCTCGCGCGGACTCACGTCGCCGTCCCGTCCCGCGTGGACCAGGATGGGGATAAAGGCGTTCAGGGCGGAGAGCTGCAGAAAGCGGGTCACGTCCGCGGCGGCGAACTCCACCGTGGCGGCATCGCGCTGCCGGCGCTCGTCCGAGACCTGGCGCTGCTTGGCGACCATGAGTGCCAGCAGCCGGCGCACGCCATTCATCAGGAACGGCGATGCGGCGATGGACAGGACAGAGGGTATGAACGCCTCGTTGACCATGAGGGCGCCGCTGGCGTTGCGCACGATCTCCGCGATCTTCAGCGTCTCGAAGTCGTCTCGCGCCTCATCGCCGAACAGGACACAGACGTTGCGCTGGGCGAACGACATGTTGAGGTCGGCCGCCCCGCCCGTGGCATCGGCCACCGGACGCTCCACGGCGCGGAAGCGAAAACGCCGGCTCTCGTCGGCCGACGCGGCCTTGCCCTTGGCCACGGGATCGGGCGCCGTGCTGGGCAGGCCGTCGCGTTCCTTGGGCACCGCGATGTACACATCCAGGCAGGCCTGGGTCGGCGGGAAATGTCCACCGATGGGTCGGGCCGGTGGCGCCTCTGGATCCCCGGCCGAGAAACCGAGCGCCAGCCCGTCGGGCAAGACCCCCGCGAACGAGGCGACACGGAGCTGCTCGGAGCCCAGGGCGCCCAGGTCCAGCTCCACCGCGTTAATTCCCCAAGGCAGCGGTGCAGCCGCGGCCAAACGGCTGTCCAGCATGCGTTCGTGATAGGCATCAGCCTGCTGCAGGTGCTGGGGCGAGACCAGCATGCCCTCGGTCCAGACGACTCGCTGGGGAACCTTCATGGCCATGGTGTCACCTGACCTCGATACGGTTGTCGTTCAGCTCCACCAGCAGGCCACGCTTGGCCGAACCGGGCGCGCCCTTGCCATCGGCCCCGCAGTGCTGGGGATCGGGCGGCCCCAGCCTGGTGATGGCGCGCCAGCTTGAGCCGGCCGGGTTGCGGAAGAAAGCCACCACCGCCACGTACGCCGCACCCTCCTTGCGCAGGAGCGGCGGCTGGTTGGTCTCGCCCGGGTAGAGCGTCAGCTCGTTGACCGACAGCACGTCGTCGGCGAGCACGGCCCTGTCGTCGTCCAGGATTTGCTCCAGGCTGGCATCAGCCAGACGGACCGTCTCCTTGAGCTGGTAGACCCGCACCGTCGTGGCCAGGGGCTGGCCCTTATCGTCCGGGTTCACACCGGCCGAGGCCCGGATGGTGACCGGGATGGGCTCGGGAGACGTGCACGGGGTGGAAGCGGGCGCGTGCGCACAACCGCTCGCCGCCGCTGTCGCGCCAAGAAAAACCACCGAAAACAAACACTTTGTGAGCATCGTCGGGAAGCGCCGAGATTGCCAGCATAGGCTGTCACGCGCAATACCGGAGCCGCGCCGGGACCAAGGCCGCGTCATCCCAACAGCACGCTTCGCGGTCCTCCCGGAGTGCGCTATGTTGCTGCGCGGGTTCCCGATGGGCGTCCAGCTTCAGCTAAAAGATCTGCGCACGGGCGAAGAGCGGACCCTTAGGTTCGAGCAGTCGCCCATTCGCATCGGCCGCAATCAGCTCAACAACGTGGTCATCGCCGAGAGCCACGTCTCCGAGTGGCACGGGATCATCCGCTTCGACGGCAACGGCATCTTCTACTTCGATCTGGGCTCCACCAATGGCACCCAGCTCGAAGGGCAACGGCTGGCGAAGAACACGGCCACGCCGCTGACGCCCCAATCTCAACTGCGCCTCTGGCCCATGCAGATCACCGTCGCCTCCGACGGCATCGCGCCTGCCGCGCCGACATCGGACAAGACCATCTCCTGGGGCGTGGCACAGCGGCCGGCCACGGCCCCGGTCTTCCCGACGGCGCCCATCCCCACCCCCCTACGCGGCACGGGCTCGGGCGCCATATCCACACCGACCGCCGCGGGATCGGTGGGCGTGCCCACGCCGATGCGCAGCGGCGGCTCGGGCCCCGTGGCGGCCGGCACGGGAGTGGAGCAGGCCCCGGCGCCACCCCAGACGGGCCCCGGGCTGAGCTCGCCCCAGCCAACCGGATCGGGTTCTCTGTCCACGCATCAGACCGGCGGAGGTGGGGCGCGCGGGCCTCTGGCTCCGCTGGGCGCGCCGCCGGTGTCCGGCGACGAAGGCGCGGCCCCCTCGCGTCATCTGCGCCTGCTCGAAGACTTCAGCGAGGCGTTCATCGGCCTCAAGAAGGGCTACGAGCAGTTCGGTGCGGAGGTGGGCGTCCGTCCCCTGAGCGGCGGGACGCCCTTGCACCGGGCGCACACCAGCCGCGAGGTCATGGATTACCTGCTGGATCCGCACGCCGACATGGAGGCGCGGGCGCGCGAGCTCAAGGCCGTGTTCGCGGACATGGGCATCCATCACATCGCTCTCATGGAGGGACTCACCCAGAGCGTGCGCTCCCTCCTCGAGTCGCTGGACCCCTCCGCCCAGTCCACGCCGACCAGCCCAGGCCTCTTCTCCTCGTCCCGGTCCAAGGCCGAGTGGCGCGAATACGTTGAGCGCTTTGCCAACCTGCTGACCGAGGACGCCGCGCTGCACGCCGAGGTGTTTGGCGAGGAGTTCGCCCGCGCCTACGCCAGCGTCGCCCTGGGCGGCTCTGACTCTCAGGCCGACGAACCGGAAGGAAACCAGGATCAGTGAACAAAGGCCGACTCGCGCTCACCGGCATGACCCTTCTCACCTGCGCCGCCGTCGGCTGCGGCGAGCGGGGCAAGCCCGCCGCCTCCACCCCGGATCGCTGCTTCCTGATGACCCAGTATGGGGCCTCACAGGCCGAGGCAGAGCGCGCCCTGCCCGCCTCCCAGTGGTTCACGCTCATGCTCTACGGGTACCAGCCCACGGGGGCCATCACCCGCCCGGCCACGGATTGTTCCTGGCGGCGCATCGAATGGACCGCCGACCGCTGCGCGGCCTGGCCCGAGCCGGCGACCACGCTCCCGCTGCAGCTCCAGAGTCCGAGCGACTTGGTCATCCAAAGCCTGGGCGACGACCGCCGCCTCGTGTGGGCCATCACGGAACGGTACTCCGACGGGCAGGCCGAAGGCGCCGTGGCGCTCACCCAATTCACGCCCCAGGGCATTCGCGTCGTGACCCTAGGCACGCTGCGCGCCCACGCCATTCGCCCCAAGCTGCGCCTGGAGGCGCTCAACAGCGGGGCCATCCTGGTCGCCGAGGGCGAATCCTGCGCCGTCCCCCAGGACTCGACGTCCTGCGTGCGTACGGCTCGCTTGGTGCCCATCGTGGGAGACCGCTTCGTTCCGGTGGATCTGACCGACGGGGCCAGCAAGTGCCAGGGTTCCACCTTGCTGCTGCTCAAGGGCCAGGGGAAGAACCTGCAGCACGGGCGACGCGCCTATCAGTTCGAAAGCGGCCTGACGTTCCGACCGGATGGCCTGGCCGTGCACGAGCAACTGGCCGTGGAGGAGCGGCAGCCGGACGGGGGCGGGACCTTCCTCCGCCGCGTGCAGAGTGACCGCATGATCTACCTGCAAGGCGCGGCCCTACAGACCAGTGCCCCCTCGCTGCTCGACCGCTGGGCCAACGCGCGCCGCGCGGCCCAGTAGCCGCCAGCCACCCGGCCGTGAAGTTCAGCCCAGAGTTCCCGAGCGCCTTGCGCCGGACAGGCTGCGCAGGTTCCCGGACGCGACGCATTTGAAGACGTAGCGACCGGGGCCAATCTCGATGGTGTCGCCATCGTTGAGCGGCCGGGAACCGCCGATCGGCTGGTCCTCGACCTTGACCGGACCTCCCACGGCCTCGATGGCGAACTCGCCACGCGTCTCCGTGATGACCGCATGCTGCTCGGCGATCTCCGCGTCGGCCCCCAGGGGCAACTCACAGCCCGCCCCTCGCCCCAGCACCGCCCGCCCGCTCTGCAGGCGCAGGGTCTCGCCTCGGCGCCCCGGCCCGGACGCGCGGACCAGCCAGCCCAAGGCCAACGACGAGCCCTTCTGGCCGCGCAGGGCATCCTGGATCTTCAGCGCCGCGCCCCGAGAGCGCGGCAACGCCAGCACGGGATAGGACGCCCCCGCCTGGCGCAGGGCCTGGGCCAGCTCTTCCAGACTCAGACGAGAGAACGCGCCCCACTTCTCGTCGGGCAGGCGCGCGGCGATCATTTCGGCGGCCTTGGCGGGCGGCGTCTGCCCCGAGATGGCATCCGCGAGGGCCGATGCCAGCTCGTCGCTGATGAGCGAGCTCTGGCCCTCTTCGGACAGGAGCGCGCGGATCTCGTCGAAACGCCGCCGCCCCGGCCGTGTCTGAAGCAGGGGATAGCGCGGATCGGAGTAGACCGAATCGTCGAGCCGGGTCAGGCTGGCCACCTGTTCCGGGAAGGAGCGCGTGAGCTCCAGCAGGGCGCGGCGGGCCGACATGCCGCGACGAATGAGCGCGTGCACCGCGGGCAGCACGGGGTTCTCGTCACGGTCGGGCTGGCTCCGCCCGCGCAGCCGCACGACCAACAGGATGCCCACCGGCAGGAGCAGGATGGCCAGCAGCCCGGCCCCCATGCCCAGCAGCTTGCCCGTCTGGGCGGGCAACTCGAGCTTGCCCAACTCCACGGCGCGCCGCCGGCCATCGGTCGTCACATACAGCCGGACCTTGTGGCTGCCGCCGAAGGTCCGCCACGTCCACGGCAGCGCCATCTCCACCCGCCGCAGATCGGCCACCGACTGGCCCAGCGACTCGAGGCTGGTCTGCAGGTCCATGGGCTGATCGACGGCGCGGAAGAATGCGCTCGACCCGGACAGGTCGGCCAGGTTCTTCGCGCTCTGCTCCGCGTCTGCCTCGGGCGGGGGGAAAGACACGAGCAACAGACGCACGCCGGCCTTGGCCAAATCGCCGGCCAGCCCGACGAAATCGGCCGACTTCTCGCCCGTGGCATCGTCGAAGTCGCGCCCGTCGGTCACCACCAGGAGCACGCGGAATGGGCTCTCGACCGAGGCCAGACTCTTGGCGCCCAGGGCGAGCGCATCGCCCAGATTGGGTCGATCCCCGCCCAGGTAGCCCACGTCGTGCAGATAGCCGCCGATCTCCGAAGCCTTCAGCATGGGGATGGGCTGGCGCTTGCGACCGTAGACCGTGGCGTAGGCGTTGGTGCGGGCAGGCAAACGCCTGAAGAACCCCTGCAGGCCCTCCAGGATGGCATCAGAGAAAGCGGTCGGGGTCTCCTTAATCCACAGGTAGACCAGCCCGACGGCCATGGGTGACTTCCAGGCCGAATCGGCCTCGGCGGCGTTCTGAGCCAGGTCGTAGAAGGTCCCCGGCATCTCGGGCTTGGGGCCGGGCGCCCCATCGATCTCGATCTCCACCGCCGATGGCCTGAGCGTGGCACCGTCCTCGGAGATGCCGCCGACGAACATGCTGAGGACAGCCCCCTCCCGGTCGATCTTGGGGGGCGAAACCAGGAACGCCGGTCCGGCCACGGCAACGCCGGTCCACATCTGCAGCGCCAGGAAGGCGCCCACGGCCGCGCGCTTCATTCCGGCCTCGCGGCGCCCGGGGGCAGCCAAAGCGACTTGAAAATCATCTCGGTCGTGCCCAGTCGGACCACGTCGCCATCGCTCAACTGCACCACCTCACCCGGGCCCAGTTTCTGGGAGTTGACGAAGCTGCCGTTGGCCGATGGCCCGGGCTGCTCGCGATCGCGAATCGTGAAAGCCTCGCCGATGGCCGTGCCGAGCGGTCGGTGCACCAGAGCGTGACCGCCCGACATGAATTCGTCTTGAACGTCGAACCATTCCTCGTTGGGCTGCCCCCGACGCACGCCGCGCGAGAGAACGGACACGGGCGCGGTCAATTCGATGAGGCTGCCGCGGCGGTTCTGATCGGGCGAGTGAAGCACCACGAACCAGCCCAGGCTGAGGCCAGGGGCGGGAATCATGCCCGTCATCATGGTGGCGGACAGGTGCACGGTCTTGGGTGCGGAGAGGGCCGGGCGACAGTTCCCACAGCTCGATCCCCAGCCGGCCAGCATGGGTTCGCCGCAGTTGGGGCAGAACTGCTCGACCGCCTCAGGCGGAGGTGCGGCTGGGGATGACGGACGTTCCGCTTGGGTCATCGGTACCGCTCCGGTGCTCATTCGGCGCGGCTGCGACGTACGCCGCCGGACCGCCGTGGGCACAGTCTTCCCGGGCCCGCGCGTTTCGCGAGAGCTATCGCCGGCCAACCATTGTTTGAATCTGTCAATCACGGTCGTCCGGCGAAATCATAGGGGCGGCCGCGGGTACGGTCAAACCACTTAGGTCGACTGAAGTATGATGGGCGGCCCGTGAGCTCGATGTGGATGGCCTTGCATTTCGCCGCCCTGCTGGCGACCCAACCGTCGGGTGCGGCGACGGGGCGCGGCACGGCGATCATCGTAGCAGGCCAGCCGGTGGACGTGGGACGCACGGTGGTCCTGTGGAGCGACGAACAAGGGTTCAACGGCTACGAGAAGCACTGCATCGACCAGACAGGTGGCTGCTGCGACCAGGATTGGGAGCGCTTCGGCACGCGCAAGGGCCTCGTCCACCGCACGCTTGCCGATCTGCAGAACGTGATCTCGCAATTCGTCCTGCACTTCGACGGATGCGTGAACTCCCGGTCGTGCTTCAAATCCATGCACAACCGCACCCGTCCCGGGGGAGGCTGCGGCTTGTCCGCCCACTTCATGATCGACGCGGACGGGACCATCTATCAGACGCTCGACCTCGCCGAGCGCGCCTACCACGCCGAGCAGTCCAACTCCATCTCCGTGGGCGTCGAGATCTGCAACCGCGGTCGCTACAACCCGAGCGAGATGAACCGCTTGCCCAGCGAGTACCACACCCGGCCCCGGCGCAAGGTGGTCGTCAACGGCTTCGCCTACGATGCGTATGAGTTTCGGCCCGAGCAATACGAAGCCGTGCTGGCCTTGACCCGCACGCTGCTGCGCATCTTCCCCAAGATGAAGCCCATCATCCCCGAGGAGCACGGCCTCCCCACACTCAACACGTTGGCCAATCCGCTCGACTTTCACGGCATCGTGGGCCACCTGCACGTGGACCTGCAGAAGCAGAAGTGGGATCCGGGCGCCTTCAATTGGAACTGGCTCACCCGCGCCCTGCAGGGCTTTGCGTTTCCGCTGCAGCTCCGCGCCTTCAGCGAGCTGCCCCGCACCCACGACGAGCTCCTCGCCGCGCGCCGCTCCGCCTTCTACAGCAGTGAGGAGCGCGTCACAGGGTTCTTCCCCATGGCGGCCGCTCGGCTGTGGCACTC
This sequence comes from Pseudomonadota bacterium, assembly GCA_023438785.1. Taxonomy (GTDB): domain Bacteria; phylum Myxococcota_A; class Polyangia; order Fen-1088; family Fen-1088; genus Fen-1137. Next base: position 12,954 of record JAEXQJ010000105.1, on the reverse strand, counting down.
GGGCGTTCATTTGCGTGGCCTGGCCGGGGCGCCCGTCACGGCTCCGATCCGCGGACGACTGGTCGCCGCCCGCCGGGGTGAGGTCAACGGCAGCTCCACTTCCTTCGTGCTCATCCGTCACGAGCTCGACGTGGATGGGCACCCCTTCACCTTCTTCTCGCTGCTGGCCCATCTCGCCCTGCCCCCGCCCTCGGAGAGCAATTCCATTCCCTGGCTGCATGCGCTGGCCGCCCCGGAGCGCACCCAGGCCCGCGTGGGGCTGGAGTCCGGCGCGGTGGTCCTTCTCGACGAGCGCATCGAAACCGGCGACCTGCTCGGTCTGGTGGGCCGGGTCAACCGCGGCGCGGAGCACGGGCCTGAGGTTCACTTCGAGATCTTCAGTGCCGAGAAACTGCCACCTGCGCTGGATCGGGTTTTCCAGCACATGAATGCGGCGGGCGACGGCCCCATCGTCCGCCGCGCCAGCCTGGTCAATGTGGCCGACAAGAACGATGATCTGCAGGTCGACGCGGCCGAATTGCGCGCGCTCTTCCGTTCGGGCGAACGCCGCCAGGACCTCCGTCGCCTGGCCGTCCTCCATCGCCACGAATGGGGCGATCGGACCACGCTGGCCGAATTCATGTCCCTGCGCGAACTCTCGGGACTCCCCGAGGGCGAGCGCAAGAAGCTCTACGACGTGGCGATCAAGCCGTACATCTTCTGGACCGACGAGTTGGCCACGCATGCCGGGCTGCCCACCAGCCAGGTCATCTATTCCTACAACCCGCTCACCTTCTTGCTCTCGGCCGCCGCGCACGCGGCGCAGGTGGATCTGCCTTGGCCACGCGGGGGATTGGGTGAACGCGGGCTGGAGCCTCGCCGTCTCGCCTACGTGCCCGTGGACGACTGGCTGAAGGCCGCGCCCCCCGACGCGGGCGAGCTGCGGCTGCCCGACCTCATCGGCGTGGACCTGGGCCCGAAGCGCAAGGACCAGATCCCGCTCATCGAGCTGCCCCCCACCGACCAGCGGTAGGCCCCGGAGCAGACGCGCCGGGGCCCGCCGTCAGGTCAGCGGCCTCTCAATCGAACGCGTAGGAGAACTCGCCGTTGGCCACCGACACCGCCACGCGGGTGACGGGCTTGCTGTCCATCAGGCGCGTGAGCAGCTCGCGGCTGATCCGCGGCAACAGCGTGTTGGTCAGGATGGCGTCGATCATGCGGCCACCGCTCTCCAGCTCGGTGCAGCGGCTGACGATCAGCTTGACCACGTCGTCATCGAAGGTGAACGGCACCTGGTGCCCCGCCTGGATGCGCTTGGCCACGCGACCGAGCTGCAGGCGCGCGATGTTGCCCACCATCTCGTCGCTGAGCGGGTAGTACGGGATGGTCACGATGCGACCGAGCAACGCCGCGGGGAACGTCTTGAGCAGCGGCTCGCGCAGGGCCTTGGCGATGCCCTCCGGCTCGGGCAGCAGCTCCGGATCCTTGCACATGTTCATGATCAGCTCACTGCCCACATTGGTGGTGAGCAGGATGAGCGTGTTCTTGAAGTCGATGACCCGTCCCTCGCCATCCTCCATCCAGCCCTTGTCGAAGACCTGGAAAAAGATCTCGTGCACGTCGGGGTGGGCCTTCTCCACCTCGTCGAGCAGGACCACGCTGTAGGGCTTGCGCCGGACCGCCTCGGTCAGGATGCCGCCCTCGCCGTAACCCACGTAGCCGGGAGGCGAGCCCTTCAAGGTGGAGACCGTGTGGGCCTCTTGGAACTCGCTCATGTTGATGGTGATGGTGTTCTGCTCGCCACCGTACAGCGACTCGGCCAAGGCCAGCGCGGTCTCCGTCTTGCCCACGCCCGAGGGGCCGGCCAGCATGAACACGCCGATGGGTTTATTGGGGTTCTCGATCCCGGCGCGCGAGGTCTCAATCCGCCGCGCGATCATCTCCAGGGCGTGGCGCTGGCCGATGACCCGCTTGTTGAGCGTCTCGGCCAGGCTGAGCACGGTCTCGATCTCGTTCTTGACCATGCGCCCCACGGGGATGCCCGTCCAGTCGCCCACCACGGAGGCGACGGCCTGTCGATCGACGGTGGGCAGGATGAGCGGCGCATCGCCCTGCAGTTTGACCAACTCGGCCTCGGTGGCGGCAAGCTGCTCGAACAGCTTCTTGCGCTCCTCCTCGCTCAGCTTCGGAGCGGCGGCTTGCGCCGGCTTGGCCTCACCCGCCTTCTCCTCCAACTTGCTGCCCGTGCCCTCGACCGGCGCCGAGCCCTCGCGCAGTTGCCGACGAAGGCCGAGCAGGGTCTCCACCAGGGCCTTCTCCTTGGACCAGCGCTCTTCCAAGCCGACCAGACGGTCCTTCTCGGCCGCCAGCGCGTCCAAGGTGACCTTCTCGCGCTTGGGCGCATCGGCCACGCCCACGACCAACTCGCGGTGGATGATCTCCAGCTCCGTGGTCAGCGCCTCGATGCGCCGACGGGAATCCTCGACCTCGGCCGGCACGGCGTGCTGGCTGATGGCCACGCGGGCACACGACGTGTCCAGCAGGCTGACCGCCTTGTCGGGCAACTGGCGGGCCGGAATGTAGCGATGGGACAGCTTGACCGCGGCCTCCAGGGCCTCGTCCAAGACCTGCACGCGGTGGTGTTTCTCCAGCGCCGAGGCGAGTCCGCGCATCATGAGCAGCGCCTTTTCTTCGCTCGGCTCGCCGACCTGAATGACCTGGAAGCGGCGGGTGAGCGCCGGATCCTTCTCGATGTGCTTCTTGTACTCGGCCCAGGTCGTGGCCGCGATGGTGCGCAGCTTGCCGCGCGCCAGGGCGGGCTTGAGCAGGTTGGCCGCATCACCGGTCCCCGCCGCTCCGCCCGCGCCGATGAGCGTGTGCGCCTCGTCGATGAACAGGATGATGGGCTTGGGCGACGCCTGGACCTCGTCAATGACCTGGCGCAGACGGTTCTCGAACTCGCCCTTCATGCTGGCACCGGCCTGCAGAAGGCCGATGTCCAGCGAGCGCAGGGTCACGTCCTTCAGGGGCGGCGGCACGTCGCCCGAGGCGATCCGCTGGGCGAAACCCTCGACCACCGCGGTCTTGCCCACGCCCGCCTCGCCGGTGAGGATGGGGTTGTTCTGCCGGCGGCGCATGAGGATGTCGACGATCTGCCGAATCTCGTCGTCGCGTCCCACGATGGGGTCCATTTCGCCGCTGCGCGCCCGTTCGGTGAGATCCACGGAGAAGCGGGCCAAGGCCTCCTGCTTGCCCATGGCCCCGGGTGCCATGGCCCCGCTGGCCTCGCCGGGCGCGGCCTGGGCAGCGAAGCCGTCGCTGGCCAGCAGGCCATGCTCGGGCGAGCCATTCACGATGCTGACGAACTTCTCGGCGAGTTGTTCGACCTTGATCTTCTCGAACTCGCGCGACATGGAGGCGAGCGAGTTGCGCAGGTTGGGGGTCTTGAGGATACCGACCACCAGGTGTCCGGTGCGCACCTGGGTCTCGCCGAACAGGAGGCTGCCGTAGACCCAGCCGCGCTCCACCGCGTCTTCCACGTGAGCCGAGAGGTCCGAGACGGAGGTGGCACCGCGAGGCAACTTGTCCAGCGCCGCGGTCATGTCACGCGCAACACGCGACAGGTCGAGCTGGAACTCACGCACGATGTGGTGCACGTCCGAATCCTGCTGCTGCAGGATCTGGCTGAACCAGTGCACCAACTCCACGTAGGGGTTGCCGCGCAGTTTGCAGAACACGGTGGCACTCTCGATGGCGTTGTAGGCCACCTTGTTGAGCTTGCCGAACAGGGCGACTCGACTGATCTCGGACATTCTCTATTCTCCTCCTTGGCCCCGGCGGCCATTCTCGGGACGATCTACGAAACCAAGTGCGCACATCAAACACCCCCCGGCGGAGACGGCTCCATCCCATCACCATGCAAGGGGTTGAGGATCACATCTTGCCGGCGCCGCCCCTCGGGACAACGCCCGAGCCAGGTGGTCCAGCCCAAGCGGGCTTGGCCCGGACGGAAGACCTCCTCGGCGCGCTCATTCACCGTGAGGCGAACATCCCAGGCCAGCGAGTCCCCGACGTAGTTGCGCACCAGCGCCACCAAACGAGGCAGGCGTTGACCGCCCGGCAATAGGCTCTGGAACTGCTCCGAGGTCAGGGGCCCGAAGGCGACGCGAAACTTGCCCTGGCGGTGCCAAGCCCTCGCCCCGAGCACGCTCCCGATGCCCAGCGCCCCTGCCCGATTCGCACGCCCGAGATGCCAGCGGTCCCGCTCGGCCAGCGGCAACCATTCGCCCACGAATTCCTCGATGCGCACCGGCAGGCCGAAGTAGTCGCCCAGCATCGATTCCAGGCCTTCGCTGTTGCGGGCCTGCGCCGACAGTCGCCCGGCGAAGTACAGCTTGGCCGTGTCGGGGAAGGCGTCCCGATCGCGCAGCGAGGGCGAGCCCAGGCCCAGCAACGCCCCCACGTAGGTCGCGAAGCGATCCTCGGCGGGCCGGTCCCGGCTCACCACCGGTTGGGCATCGGCCCATGCCCGATAGAACAGGCTCAGGACGCGATGGTGAAAGACATCCAGGAAACGCGCGAAGGTCGGATCGTTGGCGTTCCGCAGTCGATCCCGAGCGTACTCGGTCAGGTGCAGCGGCAAGGGCCCGTTGGGGCCGAAGGCACCCAAGAAATGCACCCCCAACCGGGCCGGTTTGGCCCCGCTGGCGGGAACGAAATAGGCGATGCTCGAAGGGGCGAAGCCCAGGGAGGGCTCCTGCCCCAGGCGCACCGGTTCCTCACTCGGTCGCGCGGCCCTGCCCAGACGCATCTTCTGCGGATACGCGCACTCAAAACGCCGCAAGACGTCGAAGAAGTCGAGGTTATGCGGCGCCTCGCTCAGGCTCAGGCCGGCCAGCGAGGGCGCGGCATCGCCCTGCCCTACAGCGTCGGCCGGTGCCCGATCCTGATCGGCCATCGCGCAATCTCCCCGCGCTGGACAGTGTTCAGCACGGTTTCGGTGAATGAGTTGATGGACACGTACTTGGCGAAGAAACGCTCCAGCACCGCACCCAGCAGGAAAACGCCCGTACCCTCGAAGGCCACCTCGTCGCAGGTCAGGCCGATTTCCAGGCCGCGCGCGAAGGCCACCGGGCCGGGCAGCGGCAGCCGACGCGTCACCGGCTGACAGGCCACGCTCTTCACGCCGTCGATGAGCCGCCGCGCCACCGCATCGCCCGAATCGCTGTAGAGCCGCAGCATCTCCTGCAGGGCGATGGCCCCGCCCCCGTAGTCCGAATCGACGAGCGACAAATAGTTCAGGGACAGGTGGCTGATGAGCCGCCAGGTCGGATCCCCGTGCGCGTACGACGGCCGTGGCGCGGTGGGGCCGGCCACGCAGCGCACGCTGAGCACCGGGGCGCCGGTCTCGAGGGTGAAATCGGTGGACTTCTGATCCAGCGGCAGGTGCAGCGGCAGATCCCGGTTCGTGCACATCAGGTTGACCGCGAGCTGCTTCAGGTTGGGCGAAAACGGCGCCTCTTCTGCGTCGACCAGCGAGACGAAGACCTCGCTGCCCACGTAGGTGGAACGCGCCCCTTGGGCCCGCTGCTTGGCGGAGAGCATGCGAGGCTGCCGCTGGATGGTGTAGTAGGCCGTACCCGCGCGCGAGGTGCGATCGGTGGTGGCGTAAAGGGGCAAGAACTCCTGCTGCTCGTCAGCCCCGGTCCCGTGGCCTACCACCTGAGTCACGGAATGGACTTCGAAATCCATGGGGCGAGTCCGATCCGGGACCACGTGGTATTCGGTGGCGCTGGCATCGAGATGGATGCGGTCGGCCCGGCGGGGGAACAGGTTGATGGCAGGGGCACAGTGCAGCCCGAACTGGGACGCGCCGACCGCGCGTTCGAGGCGAGGATCGGCCGCGTCGAGCCACACGGCGATCTCGATCTCCGGCTCCGCACACCTGCGCACGACCTCGGCCAGGCCGCTCAGTTCCACGAACAGGAAGCGACTGGGGAAGGCGAAGTACTCCTGCAGAAGCCGGTAGCCCCGAAACGAACGCGGCCCGTACGGCAAGAGAGCCTGTTCGTCGTCGAAGCCGATGGCATTGACCTGGCCCTCGCTGAGCACCTGCACCCAGCGCTCGCCTGGCCCCATCGGGCGAGCCGCCAGTCCCACGGCGTGCCCCATCAGCAGCTCATAGAGGCGCATCGCGATCTCGTCGCCTCCACGCAGAAAAATCGGCAGCGATGACAGCGCGAGGTTGCGAATGGCCAGGCCCGCGGTGGCGCGCAAGCGGATCCGGATGGCGGCCCGCGCCTTGGGCGGAAGGCCAACCGCCCCTAGGTCCGCCAGCACGGGCGAGTACTCGGCGCTCGTCAGCTCCAACGGCCACAGGGTCACATCATGAGAGGTTCGGTACTCGCAAGCGGTCTGCTCTCCCCTGCCCACCAGACTCTTGAGCACGGCCCCTCGGGGCACGCGAAACCCGTCGGCCAGCGAGCCTTCACTGAGGCTGGGCTGCAGTTGCAGAACCGCCATGGACGGCGTGGGGGCGAGGTAGTGGGGGTAGACCACCTCGAGCAGATGCTGCGCAAAGCGCGGGAACTCCGACTCGATCTTGAGTTGAACCCGCGCGGTCAGGAAGGCGAACGACTCGAGCAGGCGCTCGACGTAGGGATCGGAGCACTCCAGCGATTCGAGCCCCAGCCGCCCCGCCACCTTGGGGAACTCCCGGGCGAACTCGCCGCCCATCTCGCGGAGATACTGCAGCTCGCGGCTGTAGTGCCCAAGTATGCGCGGGTCCATCACGCGCTCCGGCGGCCGCCCGTGTCCACAACGTCGACGCTGCCATCTTCCAGGTCGACGGCCGTCCGCAAGAACAGACGCAGCGGCAGGGGCTGAGCCCACAGCTCCGCTTCCACATCGAAGGTCATGGTGTTGTGGCCCATTTGCCGCGAATCGACGAAGAGCTTCACACGGAGCGTGTCCCGGTTGAGGCGCGGCTCGAAATCGATGATGGCCTGACGGATGGTCCTCTCCATGGCGGCTGTATCCACGCTGGAGGCCGTACGCCCGGAGAGGTCCGGGATGCCATAGTTGACGACCGACTCGCCCACCAGACGATGCGCCGACACGTTCTGCATCGCCTGCAGGTGGGACGTGTTGAAAAGCCAGGTCAGATCCCGGCGCACGCACTCGCGCAGTCGAGCCGGCGACAGCACGCGCGCATCACGCGACTCCTGTCTCCGCTCGGGATCGTCGTCCGTCAATCGGTCGAGCAAGGACGGCTGCAGCCGCTCCTTGGGCGTCAGCTCAGCCATCAGCGGAAGCCGTCTCGCTGGCGGCCGCCGGTGCGGCACTGACGTTCATCTCTATCGCACGCACATCGAGAAGCGAGTACTCGTTCGCGTCGGTCGCAAAGACGCGCTGGCCAAGCCCACACCACAGCCCCCCTTCTCGCTCCAGCCACTCCGTCTTGCGTGCCATGCGAATCGCGGGATCGGACGAGCCCTCCGATCCGGGGTAGCGCGTGGGAATGAAAGCCACGCTCTCACCACCGTTGGCAAAGGTCAGTTGAGCGGGCGTCCAGGCAAAATCCCGGAGGTCGGTGGGCGCCTCGACGTGGATCGCCTTCAGGTTGCCGAGCGGCAACCAGTAGTACTTGCCATTGATGATGGCCTCGAGCATGGGGCCGAGCCGCGTGTCCGCATCGGCAATCCATTGGAACGGCTCGCCGTTCACCGATCCGGAGACGGCAGGCGCCAAATCGAAGGCCTTCTGGCGCAGAGCCGCGGCCTCGGCATGATGCCCTTCGGCCGACAGCTTCAGACACTCGAGGAGAAAGGCCGCCCACTGCGGCGGCTCACCGAGGACGAGCGGCGTGCGCGCGCCCGAAAACACCTCGCTGCGGAACCGTTCGCACTGCAAGGCCATGCCGTAGGTCTGAACCATGGGCCCGGTCTTCGCATCGAGGTCCTTAAGGACATCAAGTTGCGTGGCAGCGCGCTTCCAGTCCCCGGTCAAGGTGAACAACTGAAAGAGCAGAACGCGGAGCTTGGGGTCCGCGGGAGCCTTGCGCACCTCGGCCTGCAGACTGGCAACGGCCTCGTCCAGCTTGCCTTGTCGAACGAATTCTTCCGTGGTGCCCATGGCGTTCAGCTCTCCCATTCCTGCCGTACGAAACCGATGGGATCCCCAGGTGGGAATCCCATCGGCAGCCCGCATATCAGTGCTGCGTGGCGATATCGAATTCCTTGGTGTTGGTCTTGCCCTTGAGGTTGTTGGCATCCTGCAAGGTGTACTCGACCGTGACGCTGGAGAAGTTCAGGGACACGGTCTCCGTCATGCGGTCGTTGGGTCCCACATCGCCGGTGGACACCGACGAGATGAAGACCGTTCCGCCCATCGTGATTTTCATGAACTCGACGGGCTCGTCACCGCCAACCTTGATACAGGTCAGCACGGCCTTGGCCTGGTTCTTCCCCTTGAAGCATTCGTACAGGAGCGTGGGAGAGGAGATGTCCATGTACTTGGTGAAGGTCAGGTCCCTGACGTCGGCCGTGCCCGAGCCAGCGCCCGAGCCAACGTGAGAAGAAGCGGACTGGGTCATGCCCCAGCTCCAGCTCAGCACGTCGATCTCACCCACGTGCTTTGCCTTGCCCTTCTCGCCCACCTTCGACTCACCCTCGATCGAGCCGATCTTGATAACCATACTAAGCGCCATTCGATCACTCCTTCCTAGAGAGGTTGTTCACTTCAGGGACTACGCCGACTTCGCCGACGGAAGCTTAGAGACTAGACGCAACGACACGGTCAAACCTTCCAGCTGATAGTGCGGCCGCAGGAAGAACTTGGACGTGTAGTACCCAGGATTGCCCTCGACCTCCTCGACCACGACCTCGGCGGCGGCGAGCGGCTTGCGAGCCTTCACATCCTCGCTGGAGTGCCCTGGATCGCCATCCACGTAGTTCATGATCCAGCCCTGCAACCAGCGCTGCATCTCGGCCGCCTCTTTGAAGGATCCGACCTTGTCGCGCACGATGCACTTCAGATAGTGCGCGAAGCGACAGGTGGCGAAGAGGTAGGGCAGTCGCGCGGCCAGATTGGCGTTCGCCGAGGCATCGGGATCGTCGAACTGGGCCGGCTTCTGCAGGGATTGGGCGCCGATGAAGGCGGCGAAGTCGGTGTTCTTCTTGTAGACGAGCGGCATGAAGCCGTTCTTGGCCAACTCGGCCTCACGGCGATCGCTGATGGCAATCTCGGTGGGACAACGCATGTCCACACCGCCATCATCCGTGGGGAACGTGTGGGTGGGCAGGCCCTCGACCGCACCGCCGGACTCGATGCCGCGAATCCGCGAGCACCAGCCGTAGAGCTTGAAGGAGCGGTTGATGTTCACGGCCATGGCGTAGGCCGAGTTGGCCCAGGTGTACTTGTTGGCGTCCGGCCCCGAGGCATCCTCCTCGAAGTTGAACTCCTCCACCGGGTTGGTCTTGGCGCCGTAGGGACGCCGGGCCAGGAAGCGCGGCATGGTCAGGCCGATGTAGCGCGCATCCTCGGACTCACGCAGCGAGCGCCACCCCGCGTACTCGGGGACCTGGAAGATCTTGGTCAGATCGCGCGGATTGGCCAGCTCCTGCCAGGACTCCATCTGGAACACGGTCGGCGATGCGGCCGAGATGAAAGGCGCATGGGAAGCCGCGGCGATCTTGGCCATCTCGCCCAGCAACTCCACGTCCATGGGGCCGTGGTCGAAGTAGTAATCGCCGACCAGGCAGCCGAAGGGCTCGCCGCCCAGGGTTCCGAACTCCTCCTCGTACATCTTCTTGAAGACGGGGCTTTGATCCCAGGCCGCGCCCTTGTAGCGCTTGAGCGTCTTGTGAAGCTCCTTCTTCGAGACATTGAGGACGCGAATCTTCAACATCTCGTCGGTCTCGGTGTTGCTCACCAGGTGGTGCAGACCACGCCACGCGCTCTCCAGTTGCTGGAACTCGGGGTGGTGCATGATGGCGTTGATCTGCGCGCTCATCTTCTTGTCGATGGCGGCGATCATCGCCTCGATGGTCTGCAGAACGTCGTTGGAGATGAGCTGGGTGCCGGCCAGCGCCTGCTGCGCCAGCGTGCGGACAGCGCTCTCCACTTCCTGGCGGGCCGTGTCGGTCTGCGGTTTGAATTGCTTGTTGAGCAACGCCGCGAAATCAGACGTCTCGACTGCGGCGGCCTGAGCTTCCGTACTCTGCTGTGCTTCAGCCATGGCTACCTCACTTGTCCTCGGGCTTGGGTGCCGCTGCCAGCGACTGCAGCAGAGCGGGATCCTTCAACAGATTGGCGATCAGATCCTCCGCCCCGGTGCGGCCATCCATGTACGTGATGAGATTCGAAAGCTGCTGCCGGGCCTGCAAGAGCTGGCCCAGGGCTGCATCCTTGCGGGCGATGGCCGCGGGCGAGAAGTCGTCCAGGCTCTCGAAGGTGATGTCCACGGCGAGGTTGCCCTCTCCCGTCAGGGTGTTGGGCACCTGGAAGGCGACCCGAGGCTTCATGGCCTTCAGGCGGTCGTCGAAGTTGTCCACGTCGATATCCAGGAACTTGCGGTCAGCCACCGGCGCCAGAGGCTCGGCCGGCTTGCCCGACAGATCCGACATGACCCCCATCACGAAGGGGAGTTGCACCTTCTTTTCGGCCCCGTAGAGCTCGACGTCGTATTCGATCTGCACGCGTGGCGCCCGATTGCGGGCCACGAACTTCTGTCCGCTGTTGCTCATTTGTCCACCTATCTCCAGTTTTCAATCAGACTCGCAGCTACTCCTGGTCCTGCCGGCCACGCAGCAATTCAACCTGGCCAAGCCCGTCGGGGGCCAAGTCGCGAATGATGTCGAGGAAGTTGGCAGCGACGAGCCTCTTGCTCCGCTCCAGGAGGATCGGAATGGGGCTGGACGGCTCGTAGCGCTGGTAGTAGGCGCAGATCTTGTCCAGCATGCGGACCACGTCCTCGCGGCTGCTGACCTCTCCCGTGATTGGTTTGGCCGCCGGGCGTCCGTCGGTCCCCGTTCCGCCGCCCGTCGCAGCCAGCGGGACGCCGTCGACCACCGAGCCGCCGCCGACTCCGCGCTGTTCAAGGCGCGTCGCCAGAACCTTGCTCGCCTGGCGGAGCAGCTCCGCCAGCTTGGAGAAATTCGGCGCGCTCCCGGCCCCCACCTGGTTGCCCACCAGGGATTCCATCGTGGTCAGGTGCTCGAGAGCCCCCTTCACCGCGTTGGCCACGCCCTCCAGCTCCTGCACGTCGCATTCGGCGAAGGCGCCATCGATGTTGGATGCGGTGGGCGGCTCGGTGCCCGCGGGGGCCGGCATCTCACCGTTCGCGATGGCCAGGTCGCGCAGGCCGAACCGGCCAAAAGACCGAGCACTGACGAGAGGCAGGGTGCGCACGCGGTCCAACACGCCGGCTGGATCGCAGAGTTCCATCAGAACGTTGACTCGGAAGGTCGGATCGTTGTCGTCTTCCGGATCGAGCCGCGGGTAGACCTGGGCCCAGTATCGCTCCACGAGCCCGCGGAGCACCCCCAGCCCGAGGTTCAGTCCCGCGAAGCCCTTGGTATTGAGCAGGCCTCGCACCAGGCGAGACGCCACGCGCAGATCTTTGGTCTTGCCCAGCAACGCACCCGCCCGTTCGGACACCACGCGCCAGTCGGGTTCCTGCGCGGGCACGACCGTGCTGCCGATCTGCTGCTCGGGCTTGCTCTCGGCCAAACGCTCCAACTCTAGGAACGCAGGGTCGTACTCCAGGTCAGGGCCACAAGGTGACTCAGCCTCGATCGGTGTCAGATACGCCTCGATGTCGTTCATCAGCATGCCAGGCCCAGGGAGATCCCGGGCGATTAGCCTACAACGCCACGAGTTCGTCAAGGTACAGCATTGCCGCCGTCCATTCTGGCGCGCCTGGCGCGCCTGGCGCGTCCGGGGATGTGGGGGGATCGCGCGGGGTTGCTGCAGAGTGACCTACGTTTGTCACACAATCGTCACAAAAACGTGGCTGACTGGGGCCGCGCATGACCCCCCCACACCGCCACCTGACATGCACCCCGGCACGCGTTGAGGTTCCCCGCTCATGAGCAGCCTGAGCACCGGGCACCTGGTCTTCATCGCCGCGGTCGTCGCCGCCGCCCTCCTCTTCGACTTCATCAACGGTTTTCACGACGCCGCGAACTCCATCGCGACCATCGTGTCCACGCGCGTGCTCACGCCGTCGCGGGCCGTCCTGTGGGCCGCCTTCTTCAACTTCATCGCGTTCGCCATCTTCAGGCTGCACGTGGCGGGTACCATCGGTAAGGGCATCATCGATCCCCACATCGTCGACATGGCGGTGATCGTCGGCGCGCTGGCCGGGGCCATTCTCTGGAACCTGCTCACCTGGTGGTGGGGCCTGCCCTCCAGCTCGTCGCACGCCTTGGTGGGGGGCTTGATCGGCGCCGGGGTTTCCAAGTCGGGGCTGAGCATCCTGGGTTGGAGCAAGATCGGCTCCACGGCGGCCTTCATCGTCATCTCGCCGCTGGTTGGCTATGTGGCCTCCGCGTTGCTGATGACCGCCTGCACCTGGCTGGTCCGCAAGCAGACGCCGGGCCGCGTGGACAAGTGGTTTCGTCGTCTGCAGTTCCTGTCCGCCTCGGCCTTCAGTCTCAATCACGGCGGCAACGATGCCCAGAAGACCATGGGCATCATCGCGGTCCTGCTCTACTCGCAGGGCCTGCTGGGCACGAGTTTTCCGACCGCCGAGAACTTCCCCCTCTGGATCGTGATCTGCTGCTACGCGGCCATGGGGTTGGGAACCATGGCGGGCGGCTGGCGCATCGTGAAGACCATGGGCATGCGGCTGACCAAGCTGCGGCCTTTCGGCGGCTTCTGCGCCGAGACCGGCGGCTCGGTGGCCATCTTCATCGCCACGGAGCTAGGTATTCCCGTTTCCACGACCCACACCATCACGGGCGCCATCGTCGG
>JAEXQJ010000049.1 GCA_023438785.1 Pseudomonadota bacterium | reverse complement strand
CGCACCACCCGTCTGGCCGCCACTGCCCGCGCCACCACCCCCAGAAGCGCCGCCACCACCAGCGCCAGCGCCGCCCGCGGTCGTGCCGCCGGAAGCCTTGCCGCCCGTCGATCCGCCAGAGACACCAGTTCCACCACTGCCGCCACTCGCTTTGGTGCCAGCTGAACCGCCCGAAGTTCCCCCGGCGTGCGATGTGCCTCCCGAGCCCGCGCCCCCTGACGACGGCGTACCGGTTTCACCCGAGCTGCCGCACCCCGCCCCAACCAGAAGACACAATGCCAAAAGCCCGTGGCAAACAGAAGGGCCTGCGAATTGGATCTTATGCGACATGACGGATGTTCCCTTTCGTGTGGACGACCAAGAAAGACGCCAGAAGGACGCCAAGTGGCTCACGCCGGTCGGGCACTGTCTGAATGTGCGGCGTTAGCTTCAGTTTGTGCGCGGAATGCCGCGTCTGGTGCCAGAACTCGATCTCGCCCTCTCAGGCCACTTCTCGGCAATAGAAGTTGAGCAGACCGCCGAGCCGTTCCCGACGGGCGATCAGGCCGGCACTGGACAGCGAGCCGACGCCGGTCCGCATCGGTGAGGAGAAGCTTTCGGTCGCCAAGCTTCTCCTTGAGCGCACGATTCTCGGCCTTCAGGTAGTCGATCTGCTGCTGCAGAACGCGTCCAAGCCACACGGCCAACCATGCCGCCAAGAATTGCAGCGGCAGCGTGAGCATCGGCCCGTTCTGGTCTGCCTTCTTCGCGGCCATCAGAGTGCCAGAATGCCTCTCTTCTCGACCGTAGCCCCCGTCGGAGCTCCCAGTCAACACCTGGATATCACGCCCATTTCTGTCGATCCAGTAATAGCACAGGACGGCATGATGGCGGCTCTCACCGACTCCAAGAAGCGGGTTGCCTATCCCGAGGCAGTCAGAGGGTACAAGAAGTTTCTCGGAAGGAAACCGCACGACTGGTTCGCTCCACCACACGGCAACTGGTGCCCCGGCCCGCTCGTCGTGAATATCAACCCCGAGGTTGGCCTCGAACGTGATGGTACGAGGATAGTAGGCAAGCTGTACTTCAAGGATGAACCTCTCTCGAAGCGGCGCGCGGAGGTGGTCGCGCACCTCATAAGTCGAGTCCTCGCCCCCAGGCTCGATAAGCCAGCAGCCTTCGCCGTCATCGACGTCCGCCGGGGCCGCACGTTTCAGCCATCGGTTCCGCAGCCCGCCTGGGATGCGCTTCTGGTGGGTGAGGCGGCTTCGTTCGCCGCGATCTTCGAGGCACTCTGATGACGGCGTGGCAGTGGCCGAACGGCGTGACTCCTGAGCGGCGAGAGGCGTTCGGCATCACGGCGATTGGTTGGTGTCGGGGGCGCACTTGGCCCAAATCCCCGGCCGCGACAACGTCGAGTTCGTTGTCCTTGACCTGTGCGACGCCTTCAAGAACTTCGCCCGCGGATTCTTCCCCAACGCCCGACTGGTCGCCGACAAATTCCGCGTCCAGCGCCCGCTCTCACCGGCCAACCGTCGCGCACGGTAGGCCCCCACGCTCGAGGGGAGGCGGTTCAAGGTGTCATTCGGTTCGTATCGTGAAGTAGCCCCACCTGGGGAGAAGGAGCAGTCCACATGTCCACGCACGTCGAAGTTGAAGTCGAAGAGATCGAGATCGAGGAGCACACCAAGAAGGTCAACGGGAAGGAGAAGCCGCCGAAGGCGAAGAAGCACATCATCCGCGTCGACAAGACGAAGTTCACCGTCGAAGTCACGGGGATGACGGGTCGCGAGATCTTGACGCTCGCGAGCAAGACGCCGGTCGAGCAGTACAAGCTGACCCAGAAGATGCACGGCGGGGCGGCGGAGACGATCGGCCTCGACAACAAGGTCGACTTCACCGAACCCGGCGTCGAGCGCTTCATGACGCTGAAGCGTGACCAGACCGAGGGCTGACATGCGCAGGCAGTTCGACCTCCCGTCGTTCGACACGGACTACCTGGGCACGATCGGGCTCGACTGGGAAACCCTCAAGGAGGGGGACGGGCGGTGGCTGCTCATTCACGGGTGGCCCGTGCCTGCGGGCTACACTGTGGAGAACACGACCGTTGCCCTGCAGATCCCACCGGGCTATCCCGAGGCGCAAGTCGACATGGCGTACTTCTTTCCCGCGCTCGCGAGGAAGGACAACCAGACGATCGGCGCAACCCAGATCACCCAGGCCATCGACGGGAAGTCGTTTCAGCGTTGGTCGCGCCACCGCACCCCTCAGGCTCCGTGGCGACCTGGCGAGGACGAGGTCGCCACGCACATGGTCCTCGTCAGCGACTGGCTCGAGCGGGAGCTCAAGATCCGATGAAGGGCCGACCTGTCCATCTCCGTATCGCCGGCATTCATGCCGAGCAGCTCCAGCAGCACCTGTTTCCCGGTGATGGGAAGGAGGCGGTTGCATTTGCGCTCTGCGGGCGGCATCGGGCGGCGGATACAGACGTCCTGCTCGTGCAGGAAGTGGTTTTCGTGCCCTATGCGGACTGTCCGATCCGCAAGCCCGACCAGATCACCTGGCGCACGGAGGCGATGGAACCGCTGCTTGTTCGCGCGTCCCAGGCGACGCCGAAGCTCGGTGTCGTGAAGTTCCACAGCCACCCCACGGGCTACGAGGACTTCTCGCGCACCGACGACATGTCGGACCGCGACCTCTTCTCGTCGATCTACGGGTGGGTCGATGATGACGGGCCGCACGTCAGCGTCGTCATGCTGCCGGACCGGCGCATGTTCGGGCGCAGCATCGACAACGACAACCGCTTCCGCGCGCTTCGACAGATCCTCGTCGTGGACCACGACATCGGCATCTACGTGCCTAGCGCGGCAGCATCGCTTCCAGCTCACGCCGAGCGGCACGCGCAGCTCTTCGGCGAGTGGACGACGAGCCTGCTGCGACAGCTCACCGTCGGCGTGGTCGGGTGTTCCGGTACCGGCAGCTTCGTCATCGAGATGCTGGCCCGCCTTGGCGTGAGGAAGCTTGTCCTCGTCGACCCAGACCGCGTCGAGTACCGGAACCTCAACAGGATCATCGGCACGACGGCTGCTGATGCGGCGACGGGCCGGTGCAAGGTGGAGGTCCTCGGCGCGCATGTAGCCCGCATGGGTCTCGACACGCGCGTCGAGATCGTGCCTCGTGCGCTGGGCTCTGCTGAGGCCGTTCGCGCGCTCGCGGGATGCGACGTGCTCTTCGGCTGCATGGACAGCCACGATGGTCGCCGGGTATTGAACCGGCTCGCGTCCTTCTACGTGCTGCCGTACTTCGACTGCGGCGTCGGATTGGTGGCCAATGGGACCGGCGACATCGACGATGTCACGACTGCGTCGCACTACGTCCAGCCCGGACGCTCGACGTTGCTTTCCCGCCAGGTCATCTCGCAGAAGCGGGCAGACGCAGAGGCGATGGCGCGCAACAACCCCGAGCAGTACCGTGCGCTCCACGCCGAGAAATACGTCGAGGGTGCCGAGATCGACAGCCCCGCCGTCATCAGTGTGAACGCCCTCGCGTCGTCCTTGGTCGTGAACGAGTTCCTCGCGCGAATCCACCCCTTCCGGCAAACGTCGAACGCCGAATATGCGGCGGTGCGCCTGAAGTACGACGGGATGATGCTGGACACGGAGCGCGAGACGAACGAGGGGCCGGTCAAGCGCGCCCTCGGAAGAGGCGACATCACGCCGATCCTCGACCTGCCCGAGCTGTCGTGAGAGCGTAAGCCTGTGCGCTGGCTTCGTCGCCTCTGGGCTCGATTCGTCGCGTGGTTTCGTTCTATTCGGTTGCCCGGTCGGATCAGCGACGAGCCTCGTCCCGAGCCGCAGCTACCGCCAGCGCGTCCACCGCGTACGTATCGCGTCGTCCACCTCACCGACGATCCCGATGAACTCCTGCCCGAGACGCTCTACGCAATCGGCGAGAACGGCCAACTGTGGCACGTCTCGCTGGTGTGTCCCTGCGGATGCGGCGCGACGATCGCGCTGAACGTGCTCCCCGACGACTCACCGCACTGGCGGCTCTACGAGAGCGCTCACGGCCCGATGTTGTCGCCGTCGATCTGGAGAACCGCAGGCTGCCGCAGTCACTTCATCCTTCGCAGGGGGCACGTCATCTGGTGCCACGACGGGCGGCCCGACGAAGTGACGGAGAGCGAGTACAGCGCGTAGGCTCGCGTCAGCGCGTAGCGGGCGGCGCCGCCACTACGGCCGCGCTGACCGCGGCTCGCTCGGTCCGGAAGGCCCGGCTGCGAGCGAGGACATTCCATACTTCTGCGTACGCAACTGCCCTGCTGGCTACCATTTGCATCCGCGCGGAATCGTAGCCGAAAGCCTTCTTTCCAGGCAGCTCGACTGGCTACACCAGACGTGGTGCGAAGAGGCAGGTGTCGATGCTCAGCCGAATCACCCACTTCATCCGCTCCGCCAGCCGCTGCGTCTGGCACGTGCTCGATCCTTACCCAGCAAGAGGCGAGTCTGTAGGCGCGGTCGCGGACACAGTCCGATCCAGGCGTGATCTGATCGTGGAGAATGCCGTGCTTCGACATCAGATCGATACCCTCCGGCGCAGTGCCGGCCGGCACAGAGGACGGGCCAGGGGAACTGGCGTCAGCCAAGAGCAATGTTCGCGCTGCACGTCTCGCCGCCAACCGCGCTCTGTCCTGCGTGGCATGCATCAGTCGCAGGCAGGCCTCCCGGAAGAGCGGAAGCCTCCGTGATTTCATGGTTGACGCTGTTGCGTACGCGATTCTTCGGAATGTCCGCGTTCGCAGCAGGGCAGTCTGCGAGGAGCCGGACCGTGTAGGTGTCACGTCGCATCTGGTGTCCCAAGGCCGAGGCCGAACGAGAAGGGCCGCTCCTCCGTCGGCTTCCACCGGAGGCGTGCCTCGAGCGCGGGAGACGTCCCGAGCACCAGCTGGCCAGCATCGTACTCGTGGCGGAAGTGCTCTCCGTCGTTCTTGATGAGGAACACGCTCCCGCCGGTGACCCGAACAAACGCGATGAGGCGGCTATCCAGCAGCGCTGCCCGCGCGTTGAGGGAGCCCTGCCAGCGCTCCATCCAAGCCTCTGCATCGACCTTGTTGCCGGGGTAGACGAAACAACGCACCTGCTGGTTCAGGGAGGAACCGACAGTGAGAACGCCATCGAGAACTCGGCTGCCAACGAGGTTCATCGGTGGCTCATCCGGCGCGGGGCCATCGTTGTTGTAGAAGACGTAGAGGATGTTCGGCTGCCAGTGCAGCCCTTCCGAATCGATGCGAAGGCCGTAGAAGATCCCGGCGACGGAGTCGCTGACCAGATCCTCGCTTGCGCCGAGCCCCTGCAGGACGGCGAGCGCCGCCGCCAGGACAGCCTGCCCATCTGTGGGTGGTCCGGGCAATCGCCTGACCTTCTCTCGCACCCTGCTCTTCAGTTCCGCGCGCAGACTGCCCTCAATGACCATGGGCATGTCGCTGGCATCGACGAGCTTCAATGTCTGTGAGTCGTACCGGATGATCTTCGGTCCGCAGTCCCAACGGGCGATGGTCACGACGAATCGGCCGTACGGAGGCTCCTGCTGGTGCATGCTGTGCCCGGCGAGAAGCATCGCCTCATCCAGGGGGACCCCGCGCTCGATTCTCTGGAGGACGCTCAGCGCGAAAGTCATACCAGCGCTGGCATCCCCGCACAGAGCCGCTGCGGCATGCGTTCCGAACGGGACGACCTTCGCGGCGCTCTCCTCAACAGCGTAGCCGTCCGGCCGCTGCTGAGCCTGCCCGATGCTCGTGGTCGGACTCCGAGCTGCCCCTCTCGCCGTGGCGGCGGTGTCCGACACGAGGAATACACTGCCGCCGGAGATCCACGCCAAATTCAGAGTCACGGTTTCGGGAACATAGCGCGTCCCCGGCAACGTTCGCCGCCGAGACACCTTGGTCCGCGAATAGAGCTCCAAGCGGAGCTCACGGCTGAGCTTGTGCACGACGGGACGTGGAAAGACAACGCAACGGGCTGGACCTTGGGACGCGACTCCGGCAGTGTGCGGCATGCGGTCACCACCCCGGAGGACGGACGATGGGCGATTTCGAGCGAAGCCTGGAAGCGCATCAGGTCTCCTGGCGCCGACGCCACCTGGCCAGCCAGGAGCCTGGGAGCCAGAACGGCGAGCGGCGGGACTGGATCCTTCCCGCGGACCTTTGGGAGGAGGGGCTCTGGAAGGGAATCCGAAGCTCGTCGGACCATTCGCTGCCGCGGTATCTGGACGACAACCGTGTCGAGAAGCACGGTGGTGCCCACAACCTGAAGAGCTCGTGGATCCTGTGCGCGAATCTGTACTTCCCGTTCCAGCGTGACCTTCGAATGCTGGCAGGCTTCCTCAGGGAGCGCGTGGCCACAGAGATCGAGGCGGTCGAGGCAGTCGAACTGGAATACGAGGAGGCCAAGCCGCTGGACCCGCAGACGCTTCTGGGTGAACCAGATGGCGGCGGCCGCGGCGCAAACCAGACGTCACCGGACGTGGCTTTCCTCGTGCGCACACCGAAGGGCCGAGGTCTCGTCCTGACCGAGAACAAGTTCGTCGAGCACTCCTTCTACCCTTGCTCCGGTCGCAAGCCAGAGGTTGGCAACCCAGACAGCGACCGGTGTCTCGAGTTGCGCTCGTTGCTGGACGATCTGCCCGGACGATGCTGGCAGATGGGCTGGGAACAGGGAACGCGCAAGAACCGACGCTACTGGGACCATGTCAGGTTGAGCAAGGAAGCCGCCGAGAGACTGAACCGCTGTCCGGCCGCGACCGCCGGGTACCAGCTCTTCCGGCAGCAGGCCCTGGCCGAGGGGATCGCGGCGAGCGGCAGATACGATCTGGTCGTCTCGTGCGTCGCATATGACGCCAGCAACGAGACTCTGCGCGGGTGTCTGCGATCGACCGGTGTCGAACGCTTCCCCGATGGGTGGGGCCGGCTCTTCGAGGGCAAGGCGCGGTTCGCCACCTTCACGCACCAGCAGTGGGTGGCTTGGGTGCGCGCGCATGATCACGATTCGCGCTGGGCCGACTGGCTTGGGTACGTCGCGGAGAGGTACGGGTACGGGCCGTAGTGGTGGCGGCTGCTCCCAGAACTGCTACTGCGACCTTCCGAGGAACCCCATGACTCAATCCATGTGGACGCCCTTCTTCACGGCATACGATCCGGGACCGAAGTCGGACGGGAGCATCGATCCGCTCGGGCTCCAGGCAGACGCCAGCCGCCTCGCGGACCTGTTGCTACCCGGGTTCACGGTCCGGATGGAGCGGCTGCGTACCTTGACGGTGTCCGCATTCGTGCTGGAAGCGTCCAGGCAGATCGCCGGTGATTCGGAGAACGTCCTGCCGTACCGGCTGGCCCTGGAGCGAACCATCGCAGCGGCCCTGGCGAAGGGAGTCGACAGGACCACCGATCCGCCAATCCGCGGATACCCGGGGCGCTTGAAGGCGGTCAGCGCGAAGGCCCATGGCGACCCTCTCACCCCGGAACGGTACATTCGCGGACCGGCGACAAACGGCGTGGTTGGCGTGTACGCGAAACTGGCGCGGGCCGGCGGGTTGGTGAACGACGATCTCAAGCTGGAGCCACGGGGCTACTCGCTGCTCGATGTTTGGGAAAGGGACTG
Organism: Pseudomonadota bacterium; assembly: GCA_023438785.1. GTDB lineage: Bacteria > Myxococcota_A > Polyangia > Fen-1088 > Fen-1088 > Fen-1137. The sequence goes on along the minus strand of JAEXQJ010000049.1, from coordinate 6,625 downwards.
CAAGCAGTCTCTTCGAGATGCGGGACCTGGCGCGGCCAAGTCCTCTGTCCGCAAAGCGCTGGAGCGGACGGTGGCCCGGGATGTGGAAGAAGGACGCGTCGACCCCAAGCCGGACGTGGAGGACGCCATCTTCAGAGGCCTTCGGCTCGACAAGGGGGGCACAACCGAGCGCAAGACACTCGAAGCTGCGCTGATGGATCCGGCCACCGGCGTGCAGCCTCGGGTATTGAAGTTGCTCCGTCGGAGCCTGCAGCGCGAGGCGGACGCGAAGCGGGCCGGGGATGACGACCTGGCCGAGGCCGCCTGGCGAGGTGAGACGGAGTACCGGATCGTGGCGAACTGGCAGAAGCTGCAGGGGAGCGCCCAGGACGCGATCGTGGCCACTGTGGCGCGGGCGATCGTGGCCTACGAGAGAGTCGCCGAGCACGTCCTGGCCCCATTCGAGGCCTTTCGCTGGCTGGCCCGGACGTCCCAGGAGCCGTTCCTGCAACTCGCCGCGATCGATGAGGACCGCCGGACGGGCCGGATCGCGCGCACTTCGATGGAGGAACTCCCCGAGGCGTTCGAGCGGCTGCAGCAGGCCGTGGATGCCGTCCTCGCGCTTCCGGAGAAGCCGTGTAGCTGGGGCCGGACCCCTGGCGCGATCCGGGCCAGCATCGACAGCCTGGCGGCTTTCGCGAGCAGCAGAGCATCGGGAGCGGATTTGCTGCAAGCGCTGGTTGTCCGGCATCTGGAGGTTCAGCGGATCAAGCGAAAGGGAAGCTGGCTGCTCGAGCAGGGGCATGCCTTCCGATTCATCGCCGGCCCGCCGATCACGAGCGAGAAGCCCCGGCAGGCGTCCGGGCGCAGCTTCATTCATGCGTTCCGGCTGACGAACGCCATCTCGATACTCGAGGACCTGGGGGGCTGACCATACCATGGCGAGACGACGACCAGAGGAGCGCGAACGATCCCTCGTCGAGCTTTGGCGTCCCCCGGCCGATGCGGGGGAGCCCATCGCGACGATCGCAACCACCTTCGAGCTGGACGCCACGCTGTACGAGGACCACCTGCTGCCGGCCTTCCTCCGCTGCGGCTCGGATCTGTACGAGGAGAAGAGGCTCTTCTACCTCGAGCGGGAGCACCGGCTGCAGGACACGTATGCGTTCGTGCTCGTCGACGGGGCCCACGTCGCGCCGTTGCGCTCATCCCCGCGATGGGACCAGATCGCGGTCCAGGTACGTGGGGGCTGCCTTCACTCGAAGGTGACCGTACTGGCCTGGGCCAAGACGATCCGGCTGCTGGTCGGCTCGGCGAACGTCACCCCGGGCGGCTACCGGCTGAACCACGAGATCGCCTTTGCGCTGGATTTCCAGGACGACGCGGCCAGTGCGCCGAGGGCTCTGCTCCTGGCCTTCCTCGATGCCATCGACCGGATCGCCAGCTTCAACGAGATCGCAGATCCCGCTCGCGAACGACTCGACGAGTGCCTCGGTTCGCTGCGGGCGATGCTGCGGTCGTGGCGGAGCATGCCCGCGGAGTTCGCCCCCAAGGCCGATCTCCAGCTCGCGCCCATCCTGGTCGAGCCATCCCGCGAGGGCAGCCGGGGACGCCGCTACTTCGACCAGCTTGGCGAGATCGTGGGCATGCGCAAGTTCGACGAGTGCCTGATCGTGTCGCCGTTCTTCGACGATGCCGATGCCACCCACGGCGATGCGGCCGTCGATGGGCCCTCTCGGGCGGTGTGCGAGTTCCTCCGGGTCAGATCAGCGCGGGCCAGCCTGATGTGTCGCGCCGAGGAGAAACACCCGGGCGATTACGAGGTTCAGGCGCCAGAGGCAGTCCGGAGGACCCTGAGCGACTGCCTCTCCCAGGGGCGCCTGTTTGTCCGGCCAGTTGCGCCACGCGCTCACGAGAAAGAGGGAGAGCGGTTGCTGCACGCGAAGGCCCTGCATCTCCGAGATCGAGACGCCGACGTCCAGGTCCTGGTGGCGGGCTCCAGCAATTTCACCAGCCCGGGCCTCGGTCTGCGCGAGGCGGGGCGAAACAACTTCGAGGCGAACCTGGCCATCGTGACCCGCGGTCGCGGTCCCGAGGCCATCGATCTGGACGAGCTGAGAACGCCAGGCGGCATCGAGAAGCCCTCCGCCTCGGTCGACTTCGTCGGCGCACTCCGCAACACCGACGAGCTCGTCGTTGCCGCTGGCGACGAGGAGCCGGCGACCCGGCCACCCTTCGACCTCGCTGCGACCTTCGACCCCGCTGAGGGGAGACTCCGGATGGTGCTTCACGCCGAACCACCGAGCGGCTTGGCCTGGATAGTCCGGCTGCCCGGCGACGAGGGGCACGTGACGCTGTGGTCGGCGCAAGACCGAGCCGCGGGGCAACTCGAACATGAACGGTCGCTGCTCCTGAAGGCGGTTCCGTCCGCCGTGAGGCTTGAGTGGTCGTCTGCGAAGGGCCCGCACCACGCCCACGTCCCGGTCACGGTCATTGATCGTGCGAGCCTGCCCGCGGCGGAAGAGATGCGCGCCCTCAGCCTCGAGGAGTTCATCGGGATGTTGGTGACTGGCTGCTCGCCATGGGACTACATGGAGCGGATAGGCCGCCGCGGCTGCCACCGTGGCGCAGCCGGCGCGGAGATCGATCCCCACCGGTGCGTTGACACCAGCAGATACCTGACCGTGCGGACGCGCAGGTTTAGCCACGCCATCGCGGCGCTGCGCGAGCGCCTCGGGAAGCAGACACCAGTGTCACTGGAGGGCCTGCGGTCGATGCTCTTCGGCCCGACGGGGCCTGCCACGTTGGCGCGCACGGCTGCAGCATCGATAGAAGAGGGGAGCTCGTCGGATGGCAAGCTGCCGCGCGATCTCGGTGCCTTCCTGTTGGCGGAGCTGTACCTCGCCGTGGCCTGGATGGTGCCCCCACCTGCGCCGCCCGGGATCCCGCCGGCGCGGATCGCGGAGGAGTGGAACCGACTTCTCGACGAGGTCCGAAAGTGTGCCGACAACGTCGCCAAAGGCGGCCCGCTGGGCGACGCCATAAGCGCCTATGTCGGTCGCGCACTGAAGTCACCCCGAAGGGAGGTCGCCTGATGCTTGAATGGAATCTCCCCGCGACCGCCGCGCTCGACCTTGCCGGGTCGGGAAGCGTCGGGCGGTCCGCCGCCGATCGCCAGACCCAGACCGCCGCCGAGGTGCTGAAGCGATTCGAAGAACAGCCAGGCGTCATCCTCGCGGACGAGGTGGGAATGGGCAAGACCTTCGTCGCCTTCGCGGTCGCGACGGGCGTTGTCGCCAGCACCGATGGAGCAAGCGGGCCCGTGGTCATCGTGGTTCCGTCCCACATGCGTACGAAGTGGCTCGACGACTGGCAGCGGTTTCTCCGCCACTGTGTCACGGACCAAGACCTGCGCGAGAAGCTGACGAAACGGTCGACCCACGTGGAAGACGTCGCCGATCTGCTCCGGACGCTGGACGACGAGCCGCACGCGCGAAACCTGGTGGCCTTCATCAAGATCACGGCGTTCACGAGCAACCTGAAGGACAAGTGGATCAAGATCGCCCTCGTTCAGAAGGCCTTCGCCCGCAACCCGCATCTGTCCGAGCAGCGGCGGGCTTTCGAGCTGTGGGCTCCGCACCTCTTGATGATGCGCACCAACGGCGTCGACGATCGTCTGATCTCCGACCTGCTCGACGCTGAACCGATCCGCTGGAGGAAGATCATCGACGCGGCAGCAATCGGCGAACCCCTTCGAGACGACCCCATCCCGGCCGCCCTGTCGGACCGGCGGCAGGAGGGCGACCTGGAGGGCATGTACGAGTTCCTACGGCAGCTTCCATCGAGCCCCAATCGAGTAGGTGCGGAGACGTCCAAGCGCCAGCGCGACGCCTTCGGCCAGGCAGTGCACCGAGCATTCAGGTCGATGCTTCACAGCGCGAACTGGAGCACCCCTTTGCTCATCCTGGATGAAGCGCACCACCTCAAGAACCCAAAGACCGCCGCACACAGCCTCTTCGACGCAGGCGAGAGCTCGAAGGACGGCGTCGACTTCCTCAACGGCTGCTTCCAGCGAATGATGTTCCTCACCGCCACGCCATTCCAGCTTGGGCACTACGAACTCCTGAACGTGCTGCGGCTGTTCCAGGCGGTTCGCTGGGAGGGCGCAGACGCGCCGCCCGGGGGCAGGTCTCGGGTGGAGGCGATGCTGACCAAGCTCCGTGAGGCGCTGGACGACTCCCAGCGTTCGGCCCGACGGCTCGAAGAGTGCTGGGGGGAGCTGACCTACGAATTGGTTGCGGGCGAGGTGGCCCGGGCCGGGCAGGTGCCGCCTGCCAACCCGGATGCCCTGATGGCCGAATGGTGGCGCATGGTTTCGGCGAAACCGGAGGGCTCTTCCGCGCGTTCGGTGGTGGAGCTTGTGGGGCAGGCTGGCAGGTCCAAGGCAGAGGCCGAGGCTCTGCTCAAACCGTGGGTGATCCGACACAACCGCCCGCGGAACTTTTCTCCGTCGGACGGGGGCGCGGCTCGCAGGCTTGCCCTTCCCGGAAACGCCATCGCGACGGCCAACGCCGAGGATGCCGGGTCCGGCAGCGCCAGCGGATTAAGCCTGACCGGGGACGACTTGCTTCCCTTCCTGCTCGGAATTCGCGCGCAGGCGGAGATAGCCCGCTGTGCCGGGAGCACCCGCGCCTACTTCGCGGAGGGGCTGGCCTCGAGCTACGAGGCCTTCCACCACACGAGGAGGCAGCCCGGGCACGCATACGACGGCGACGAGGACGATGCCGGTCCGGAGGAGCAGGTCTCCGAGATGGTGGAGCACTGGTATCGGAAGAACATCGCTCGCCTCGTGCCGGGGAAGGAGCTGGGCGACCAGAGATCGATGAGTCACCCCAAGGTCAGTGCGACGGTCCAGAGGGCGGCGGATCTGTGGGAGCGAGGAGAGAAGGTTCTGATCTTCTGCTTCTACATCCAGACTGCCCGTGCGCTTCGCCTGCACCTGTCCGAGGCGCTGGAGCAGCGCATGCTGAGACGGGTGGCCGCCGCCCTGCAGTTGCCGGAGCCCGACGGACGTCCGGCCGCCGAGGCCGCGTGGCGAACGCTGGAGCGCGTCGGCGAACGATGTGCGCGCAAGGGCCCCCTCCACGAGGTGCTGCACGGCTTCGTCCGCCAACGCATCGAGGCTAAGTTCCCTGGGGAACGCGGAGTGTGGCTGGACGGTCTGGGGCAAGCGCTACACCGCTTCTTGCGGTCGTTCAGCTTCGTCGCGCGCTACTTCCCGTTCGACAATCCGAGCTTCCGAGCGTCGGTGGCCGAAGACGAGCGAGCGGACGCGGAAGCCAAGGACGCTCTGGACGCCTCGCTCAAGGCGCGTGATGCCAGCGGCAGTACCCTCGAGAGCCGTGTCGACGCCTTCCTGGACTTCATCCACGAGAAATGGGTGGATCAGGGTGGCGGTGAGCCTCGCGATGAGACCGACCTGAAACGGTATCTCGCCGCCTTCGAGTCGATGCAGTTTCGTTCGAAGGCCGGCTTCCGCGCGGAGGACGAAAACTTCGAGCGCGTCGGCGGCCGGCGGGTGCTGGCCAATGTCCGGGTCGCGACAGGGGACGGCATGGACGCCTCCCAGCGCGAGACGGTCATGCGCGCCTTCAACAGTCCCATGTTCCCCGAGATCCTGGTGGCCAGTCAGGTGCTGGCCGAGGGCGTCGACCTTCACCGCGCGTGTCGGTACGTCATTCACCACGACCTCTGCTGGAACCCGAGTACGCTCGAGCAGCGGGTTGGCCGTGTGGATCGGATCGGCAGCAAGTCGGAGCAGGCCAAGGAGCCGATCCACATCTACGAGCCATTCCTGTCTGCCACGGCCGACGAGAAGATGTTCCGCGTGGTGAAGGACCGGGAGCGCTGGTTCCAGGTCGTGATGGGAGACCAGTTCAAGCTCGGCGAGGCTTCCACGGAGAAGCTGCTGCATAGATTGCCGCTGCCGGAGTCGATTGCGCGGGACCTGAGCTTCGACCTCGCGGTCTGCCGGTGAGACTTCGATCTTCCCCAGCTCCGGATCAGGACCTCCCGGACTTTCGGCGCTGCAGATGCAACACGCCGAAGATCATTGGTCTTTTCATGCCCGTCTGGTGCCAGAACTCGATCTCGCCCTCTCAGGCCACTTCTCGGCAATAGAAGTTGAGCAGACCGCCGAGCCGTTCCCGACGGGCGATCGGGCCCGTACTGGCCGCGTCCTCGAGATTGCCATCAATCAGGGCGTTCCCGAGCCCCTGATGGTTCCTCTCCTGATGGTAGTGCGCCATGTACTCCGAGATGGCCCGTCGCAGGTGCCCTTCACCGAGGGGCACCATTCCTTCCAGGCATTCGCTTTTGATCGAAAGCACGAACCGCTCCGCAAAGGCGTTCAGATTCGGGCTCTTCGCCGGAAGCCGCACAGTCTTCACGCCACCGCCCTTCAAGATTTCGCGAAACGTCGCTGTGTATAGCGGATCGCGATCAATCAGGACGTATCGCTTTCCTCGCAGAAACCCGTCGTCGGCATCGACCAGATTCCGCGCCATCTGCGCCATCCAAGGCCCGCCGGGATCGCGGCCAATCCCGGCGATCTCCACCGTCCGGCTTGCGATGTCGATGACGAACA
>JAEXQJ010000036.1 GCA_023438785.1 Pseudomonadota bacterium | reverse complement strand
AAGAGAAAGCGGCCGCGCCAGACGAGGACGAGGAGAGTCTCCTTCGGCGCACGGATCCAGAAGCCGCACAGCGCATCGTGGGCGAGGAGGACGGCGATGCCCCGCAGGCCAAGCCCGCCAAGGCGTCCCGCGCCGCCGCGATCCCCCGCGCGCCCGAGAGCTCCTCGGTGCGCATCACCACTCGGCCCGAGGGTGCCGTGATCCGGCTCAAGGATCGGGTCTTCGGCCGCGCCCCCCTCAGCCTGCGTTTCCGTCCCGGGATCACGTACGAGCTCACGTTCGTGAAGAAGGGCTACCAGACCACCGTCAAGCGCTTCACGGTGACCGGCCGGAAGCACCAATCCGTCACCGTGAGCCTGAAGAAGAAGCCCGCGGCCCCCAAAAAGAAGTCGTTCCTGAAGCGACTCTTCGGGGGATAGCACCGAGCGAGCGACGTCCCCGGCGACCCAGAACCCGCCCGCACAACGGCGCGGAAACTCTCGGTGTCAGACTCGAGATACTTGCGCGAAAACGCGGAGATGCGAGCAGCCCGAGGCGTGAAGAGGAGAATCCTCGCCGTGTCGGGTCGACGAGCAAGGGACGCGCGCAGATCCGCGTTCTAGCGATTCAAACCGTTCTTCAGTCCCCACCGGGGTTGTACACACCGGGGAGACGAGGCCCGCGGCGGTCCTCGTGCTCATGGCGGTTGCGGCCGTGACGGCGGCGCCGTTTGCGACGACGACCGCCTCCGTCGCCTTGGTTCTGGGGTTGGCCGTTTCCACGACTCTGCTGCGGGTGCGGGCCACGCTGGGCCGGCCCCCCCCGCAGCGACGCCACCGGCAACGAGAACGACTGCGGGGACAGCCACTCCACGTACGGTCGAATGTTGGCGTCGCGAATGGCTCCCCAGCCTGGGCCGAAATCCATCGGCTCCCCGACTGGCCCCGCGGCCGTAGCCAACTCGGCGGCCCAGGCGCTCGCATCGTCGGCCTCGACCACGATCTCGCCCGCGGGCGGCTGGCCAGGGCCGGTCACGTCCTGCCAGACCGACTCGTCGATGGTCGAATCGCTCTCCGGCGGTGGCACCCAGGGCGGAGGAACGGCAGGCGGCGGCAACATGGGAATGGGCGTGCTGAACATGGGCTGCGGGGCCGCCACGGCTGCAGCGGCAGCAGCCTTTTCGCCTCCGCGCCGACGGCGCCGGCGCGATCGCCCGTGGAAATCCGTTGCCGCGTGCAGACCGTGGCGCGCGTCCGCTTCGCCCGGATCGAAGACCTCGCTGTCCAGGCCCGCGCACGAATCGCACAGCCCGCATTTGGCCCCCACCGACTCGCCGAAATACGAACGCAGCATCTCGACCCGGCAATTCTGCGTGTTCATGTACTTCAGCAGCTCGGCCAGCCGACGCCGGTCCGAAATTCGCCGCGCCTCGAACACCGAAGCAGCCTTGTCGACCTGCTCGCGCGTGGGTCGCGGCTCAACACCGGCCCACCGCGCCGCCTTGACCTCCTTGGCCACGCCCATGGCTTCCAGCACCGAGAGCACCACGCGCACGCGGCGCTCGGGCAAAGCCATGGACAAGGCCAGATCGCGCACCGACACCTCCTTGCCCTCGTCACTCCACGCGTAGAGCCCCTCGGCCACCGCGCGGGCCTGGGTCTTGGTCGGGTGCGCCTCCTTGAGGAAGTGCTCTTGAATCGCGATGTCGTCGGGCTGGAACAGCAGCACGCAACGCGCAGGCTTGCCATCTCGCCCCGCTCGCCCCGCCTCCTGAACGTAGGCCTCAGGCGATCCCGGCATCTGGTAGTGGATGATGTAGCGGATGTCGGGCTTGTCCACGCCCAGACCGAATGCGTTGGTGGCGATCATGACCACCTTGCGGCCCGAGGCCATGAAGGCCGCTTGAGCCTTCTCACGTTCCTCGGTGGTCATCTTGCCGTTGTAGCGCTCCACCGGGATCTTCCCGTGGCGGAGAGCCACATACAGATCGTCCACCGCCCGCACGGTCGCGCAGTACACGATGCCCGGGCGGCGCAGGCGCTGAATCAGCTTGCCGAGGACGCGCAGCTTGTCTGCCTCGCCGCCCACCTTGCGCACATCGAACGCCAGGTTGGGTCGGTGGAAGGAGACTCGGCACACGCGCGGGTCCTTCATCCCGAGTTGGACAAGCACGTCGTCCGCGATGGCCGGGGTGGCAGTGGCGGTCAATCCCAAGATGGGCGGCCGCCCGAGCACCTCGGCGGCCCGCCGCAACCCGAGGTACGAGGGCCGAAAATCATGGCCCCACTGGGAGACGCAGTGGGCCTCGTCCACGCAGAAGAGCGAGAACTTCACGCCTTCCAAGCTCTCCTGCACAGCCGGCGAGCCCACCGATTCGGGCGTGATCAGGATCAACTTGATCCTGCCCTCGCGGACTGCCTCCAGATCGGCGGCCCGTTCCTTGGCGGTTCGCGTGGAATCGATACGCGCCACCGGCACGCCCGCGGCCTTCATCTTGCCCACCTGGTCCTCGATGAGCGCCAGGAGCGGCGAGACCACTAAGGTGGGACCCGGTAGAGAAAGCGCAGGCAGCTGATAGGTGAGCGACTTGCCGCTGCCAGTGGGCATGATGGCCAGCGTGTCACGTCCGGCCAAGACCGACTCGATCACCTCGGCCTGACCAGGCCGCAAGCCCCGGATGCGTAGGATGGGCCGCGCATGGGCCAGAGCCTCTTTCAGCGCGGGCGAGTACTCAGTCTCGGGAATCGACGGTGCGGCCGGGGGCACCACGGTGGTGACCGGGGCGACGGCACTCGATCCAAGTCCGGGAAAGACACCATCCTCGTCGAGCTCCGAGCGTCTGATGACGATGGTGGGCTCACCCTCGTCGGAAACGCTCAAAGCTCGGTCGGGCTCCCCGGCAACATGCTGCAGGGATTCGGGGGGAGCGGCTGCATCCGGCTCCCGCTGTGATGAGGTACTCAGGCTCGACTCCTCTCCGGACTCACTTCACGGATAAGACATGTTTTAGATCCTTGCACCCGCCCCGCTGTATGCGACCGCTACTCAGGGTCACCGGGGCTCACCGATCTCAGCTCAACTGTGACCGGCCAGGCGTCGCGCGAGCAGTAAGCCCGCCTAGCAAGGACGCACCGTGAAGGTAGCACACAGACCTGTCAGGGGCACAACAAATCGTTTCCTGCCGTGGCACGTCACGTGCTTCCGATCCCCGCATGCCCGCCCTACTCGCCCTTGCTGCCGAGGATCGCCCGCGTGAACGATTGCTCTCCCAGGGGCCCGCTGCGCTGTCCGACGCGGAGTTGGTGGCCGTCCTCTTGGGGTCCGGAAGACAGGGACAGAGCGCATTGGAGGTTGCCCACGCCTTGTTGGGACACCTGCAGGACCTCCGAGGGCTCGCTGAAGCCTCGGAAGCAGAGCTGTGCCTTCAGCCCGGGGTCGGTCCGGCCCGCGCGGCGGTCATCCGCGCGGCTCTGGAGCTGGGCCGGCGGGTGACCGGCTCTCGACCCGAGCGCGGCCGACATCTCGGCAACGCGTCCGACGTCTGGACACACTACCGGGCCCGCCTGGCCGTCTCTCCCGTCGAGGAATTCTGGATGCTGGCCCTGGATGTGCGCCACCGCGTGCAGTTCGAATCCTGCGTGGCCCGGGGCTCGCTGACCGGCGTGGAGGTTCATCCGCGCGACGTGTTCCGCACCCTGATTCGCGCCGCCGCCGCCTCCGTCATCTTCTGCCATAACCATCCCTCGGGCGATCCCTCGCCGTCGCGCCAGGACATGGAATTGACGACACGGCTGCGCCAGGTGGGCGAGCTGTGTGGGATCAGCGTGCTCGACCACGTGGTGGTGGCCTCGGGGGGATTCGTCAGTCTGGCCGAACGAGGCTGGATCTAGTCACTGACCCACGCCTACAACTGGACGATCCGCGGCGCCGACCTACAATCCAGGCATGCTGACCAGAGCGCGCATGGCCGGACTCGCAGCCCTTACCGCCCTACTCGGGCTCCCGGGTTCGGCGGGTGCGGACGGGACCCAGTTCCCCGGCACTCGCCCCCTCGGCACGGGTGGCGCCATGCGGGCCATGGCAACGGGCGACGCAGGGCCCATGCTGAACCCCTCGGGCATGTCACTGGTCAGGGCGTACATCGTGGACGGGACCTACCAGTATGGTCGCAAGGCCGGCTCCCATGATGCCCACGTCTCGGCGGTGGACTCCACCTCGGCGTTCAACCTGGGTGGCGCCCTCTACTACACGTACCACTACGACGATCCGGGCGCCGGCTTCAAGGACCACGGCCACATCCTGGGCGGCTCCCTGTCCTTCCCATTCGGGGACGTGGTGTACATCGGCGGCACGATCAAGTACCTGCGCCTGACCAGCGAGACGCCCTTGACCGAGGAGGAGACGACCAAGGACATCTCGTTCGACGTCGGTCTGACGGTGCGTGCCGGGCGCGTGGCGTCCATCGGCCTCGTCGGCTACAACCTAAACGATCCGGGCACGCAGGCTGAACCCCTTGCATTCGGCGGAGGCGTGGCGGTGGCCGCCATCCCCAGCTTGGTGGTCGTGGCCGACGCGGTCCTGCAGAAAATCTATGGCGACCCCGCGCGCAGCAAGGCCGTGTACGTCATGGGCGGCGCCGAATGGGAAGCGGTCAAGACGCTGGCCGTCCGGCTGGGCGGCGGGCGCGACGGCTTGAGCGAAAACGGCTACATCAGCGGAGGCGTGTCCATGATTGCCGAGATAGGCGCGCTGGATTTCTCCTTCCGTCAGGACGTGTCGGGGTCAGTCAAGGAAACGTACCTGGGGTTCAGCGGCCGTCTCTTCGTCCCATCCCCCTAGTCCGACAATCGGGCTACACTCCATCCGTCTTGAGCTGCTGTTCCTGGAACTTTTCTGCTGCGCCGCTGTCAGTTAGTTTGTGGAGGCAGCAACTCTCTCTCATTCCCTCGCCGTTACCGCGGCGACGGAGCGCGATGCTGCCCATGCGCCGGCGCGCCGGCCCAGGGTTCCTTTCCAGATGAGCGTGTCCGAGCGCCTTCTGGTCGCGCGCCTGCTCAAGCGGGACGAAGAGGCCTTCAGCGAGGTGGTGCGCCTGCACGGGGACCGGGTTTTCAACCTGGTGCTGCGCATGGTCGGTTCGCGCGCCGAGGCCGAAGACATCGCCCAGGAAGTCTTCGTCACGGTCTTCAAGAGCATCGAAACGTTCCGCAGTGAAGCCAAGCTGAGCACCTGGCTGCTGCGCATCGCCGCGAATCACGCCAAAAACCGCATCAAGTACCTGTCGCGACGGCGCACCACGGATCGCGATCCGGATGGCAACGGCGACGCGGGAGACATGCCTGACGACGGCAAGGGCCCGACGCAAGCGCACGTGGATGCGCCGGACGTTCTGCTCGAAGCGGCAGAGACCGAGAGCCTCATGCAACAAGCCATTGCCGCGCTCGACGAGGAGCAGCGCCTGCTGGTGGTTCTGCGCGACGTGGAGGAGTTGTCCTACGAGGAGATCGTGGAGATCACCGGTTTGCCCGAGGGAACCGTGAAGTCGCGCTTGCACCGGGCGCGCATGGGACTCAAGCAGATGCTGGAGGATAAGCTGAGGTGAGCGCGGCCGATTCCCATACCCGCACCGTCGAGGCCTTCTCGGCCTATGTGGAGGGCGAGTTGGCCCCTGCCCTGCGCGCCGAAGTCGACAAGCACCTCGCCACCTGCATCCAGTGCCGCACGTCATTGGAGCGATTCCGCCTGACGCTGGGCGGGCTGGGGCAACTCAAAAACCCGGGCGCCCCCAAGTCCTTCCTGGCGGACGTGCAGCGACAGATCAACCGCCGCTCCCGGGGCCGATTCTTCGGCCGCCGCTGGATGCTGTTCGGTCGCATCCCCTTCGAGTGGGTCTCGCTGGCCATGATCGTGGCCATGCTGGTCTATTACATCGTCGTGCTTCAAACCTCGCCCACCGGCGTCACGCCGGCGCCCTAGCTAACTACAAGACATAGGCGAACAGCACCTTCAGGTACTGCCCCTCAGAGAAACCGGGCGGGAGCGGGTGGTCGGGGCCCGGGCCGCCGTGCTCCACGATGCGCACCTCGCGCCCGGCTTGCTTGGCGCCTGCGGCCACGATGCGCTCGAAGTCGGTGGCGTTCACGTTCTGCGAACAAGAACAGGTCACCAGCAGCGCGCCCGGTGCACAGGCCGTCATGGCCAGGGCGTTCAGACGCTCATAGCCCTTGATGGCAGCCTCCAGATCCTTGCGCGCCCGTGCGAACTTGGGCGGATCGATGATGACCACGTCGTACGACAGGGGCGTGGCCGTCTCCAGGAAGCGAAACACATCCGCCTCCACCGCGCGCACGGCGACGTGATTGGTCGTGGCGTGCGCTTCGATGCGCGCCACGGCGCGCGGAGAACTGTCGACAGCGGTCACCTCGGCCGCGCCCGCACGCGCTGCTTGCAGAGAGAAACCGCCCCCGTAGGCGTAGCAATCGAGGACCCGCAGACCTGGCCGCCCGCGCACCAGCTGACCCACGCGGACGCGGTTGGGGCGCTGATCGAGGAACATGCCCGTCTTCTGCCCACCCAGCGGCTCGGCCTCGATGGCGAGACCGTCCTCCAGGCAGGGGACTTGGTTGCGCGCTTCCCCGCGCGCCACGCGGGTCTGGGCGACGAACCCCTCCACATCCGAGTAGCTCCCCGCGCCCACCTCGTAGACGGACTTGACACCGGTGGCAGACTGAACCGCATCGAAGATCTCCTCGCGGCGCAGCGCCAAACCCAGCGTGGTGACCTGCACCGCCGCCGCATCGCCAAACACGTCCACCACCAACCCCGGCAGAGCGTCGCCCTCGCTGTTCACCAGGCGGTAAGCCGTGGTCTCGGGAGACGGCAGCCCCACGCGCTCGCGCAGCGCCTTGGCCTCGCGCAGTCGACGGGCGAAGAACGCGGCATCCACGGGCTCGTCCTTGCGGGTCACCAGGCGCACCGGGATCTGCGAGCGCGGGTTGAAGAGCCCGCGACCGATGAAACGCCCGTCGTGGTCCGCCAGCGACACGATGTCCCCCGCATCGGCTTGCCCCTCGATACGATCGATGGCGTTGGCGTACACCCAGGGATGGCCGTACCAGAGGGGACGGGCCCGCCCGCGACGCAGGGTTACGCGCGCTGAAGAATCCTGGGCTACGTGATGGCTGCTCCCGTCGGTGCCGACAGTCGTTGCTCGCTTGTGGGACATCGACGCATTATAGGCGGGCATTCTCATGGCGCTGGCAATTCCCCTCCTCTTCGCACTGCTGGCCCAGGCCGAGCCGGCCCCTCCCGAGTCGACCTCGCCCGTGCCGACCGCGCCCGTGCCGGCGGCGCCCCCGCAGGCCGCGGTGCCCGGCGCGCTCTCCGCTCCGGAGCCGCCGCAGATGCGGGTCGGCCTGTCGGGCGGCATGGCGTACCAAGCCACGGGTGACGTGGGCCCCAGGTGGGGCTACGGCATCGGCGTGTTCATGGGGCGGACATGGCTCACCCTGGGACCTGCCCAACTCGGCCTTCGAGGCCAATTCGACTTCGAACGCTTCTCGACCGCGGGTACGGCCCGCACCATGGATGGAAAATCCACCTACCAGGCAGAGCGCACCCTCTCCTTCTTCCAATTCTCAGCCCTGCCGACCCTGAGCATCGCCGTGGGCCGCGTGCGTCCCTGGGTTGGGGCCGGGGCCGGCTTCGCGATGGGATACCTGAGCACGGCCGAGGACGCCTATCTGCCGGGGGAATTCAGCGCGACCAAGCCTGTCCTGATGGGTTTGACGGGCGTCGATGTGCCCCTACGCGGGGAAGCGCTTCTGGGCCTGCAGCTCGCCTACGAACGCGTTCTGGGCGCGCCCGAATTCAGGCTCGACAGCGGGGCCGGCCTTCACCCCTTCGGCAGCCGCGTATCGGCCCGGCTCGCCCTGTCGTACGAGTTCTGATGGCCAGCCTCTACGATCGGCGATTCTTGATCGTGGCGGGGAAAGGCGGCGTGGGCCGGACCACAGTGGCCGCTGCCCTGGCGCGAGCGGCGGTGCGCGCGGGCAAACGCGTGCTCCTGGCCCAGACCAACGCGGCCGGCGGGCTGGGCTACCTGCTCGGCCATGGCGGGCCCATCGGCCCCGACATCGTTGCCGCCGGTCCGAACCTGTGGGCGGTCAACATGACCCCGCGCTCGGCCTTGCGCGAATACGTCCTGCAGGTGCTGCGCTACGAGACCCTCTACCGCCTCTTCTTCGACAACCAGGCCATGCGCACGTTTCTCGGCGCCTTCCCCGGGCTGGATTCATGGGCCCTACTCGGCAAGGCGTGGTGGCACACCACCCAACGAGAGGCCGGCCGGTGGAAATACGATGTGGTCATCCTCGACGGGCCCGCCTCGGGGCACCTGTCGACCATGCTCCGCATTCCCATGGCCGTGCTGGGCGCCATGCCCCACGGTCCCCTGGCTCGGCCGGCCGGCGAGGCCCAGGCCCTGCTCACGGATCCGGCCCGCACCGCCGCCGTCCTGGTCACCCTTCCAGAGGACCTGCCCGCACGCGAAGTCGCCATCCTGGCCCACTCCCTGCGCACGGTTCTCCACGTCTCCCTCGGCCCGCTGGTGGTCAACGGCATGCCGCCCGCGAAGGCAGCGAGGCCGGACGTCCCCGAGGTGCTCGCCGCGGCGACTTCCACCCAAGGCCCCCGCTCGCCAGGCGACGCCAACGACCCCGTGTCCCTGGCCCTGAGTGGCGTGGCCACCCTGGGCGCGCGTCGCCAGGAAGCAGAGCGCATCCTCGATACGCTGCGCGCCGATCCGGCCCTGCCCCTGGTCGAGCTGCCTCGCCTGGCAACGAACCATCTGGGCCCGGAGCACATCGAGCAGCTCTCACGGGCCCTCGGCCTGTGAGACGGCGCCGGGCGAGGAAACGCACGCCTCCTCGCCCGCCATAGTGACTAGCCTTCGATGAAGCTCTTCAGCCGCTTGCTGCGTGAAGGATGGCGCAGCTTGCGCAGGGCCTTGGCCTCGATCTGGCGGATGCGCTCGCGCGTGACCTCGAAGTCCTGCCCCACTTCCTCCAGGGTGTGGTCGGACTTTTCGCCGATGCCGAAGCGCATGCGCAGGACC
>JAEXQJ010000016.1 GCA_023438785.1 Pseudomonadota bacterium | reverse complement strand
CGTGTCCAGCGCCCGGCGTGTGCCATTGCTGGTGAGGTCACCCACCTGGATGACGAACTTCACCCCCTTGGCGATGAAGCGCGCGTTGATCTGGTTGATGAAGTCCACCGCCACCGAGTTGGGGTTCTTCCCATTGTCCACGCCCCACTGGGTATCGGCCATCACCCCGAAGCTCCAAGCCCGAGGCGAGGTGGGGTGCAGACTGCGGCTCGGGACTTCCGCCGGCCCGGCGGCGTGGGCGCCATGGGCCAGCGTGGGATCGGCGTTGCCTCCCGACAGGCACACCAGGGCCAACGCGCACAGGACCCAGCGCCCGCTATGGGTCGGCCAGGCGCGCTGCGACAGCTTCATGGCCGGCATCCTGGCATGTGGAATCCGCTCTGCCATGGCCAATGCTCCGCGGGCGATCGTGTACAGTTCGCGGGCCTTGTCCGCCGCATCCGAGCCTCATTCATCCGCCTCCTCCGCCGGCGACGCGCGACTGGCCTCGATGAGTCTGCTGGTCTCGGCCACTCTGTTCGCGATCATGGCCCTGCTGGCCCGCTTGGTGTCGCGGACCATCCCGGGCGCGCAGGTGGCGCTGGTGCGCTTTTCCTTGGGCACCGCGGTGGTGTTGGGTGCCTGGTTGCTCTTTCGTGTGGAGCTGCGGCCCCACCGTTGGGGTTGGCTGGTGGCGCGCGGCATCTTCGGTGGCGGCGCGGTGTCGCTGTATTTCGTGTGCATCGAGCACCTGGGCGTAGGCCGGGCCACCTTGCTCAATTACACCTCGCCAGTCTGGGCCCTCATCTTCGGCCGCGTGTTGCTGGGCGAGAAGCCGCGCGGCCACGTCACACCGGCCCTGCTGCTGACCTTGGTGGGCGTGGCGCTCATCGTGGGTCACCGCG
This sequence comes from Pseudomonadota bacterium, assembly GCA_023438785.1. GTDB lineage: Bacteria > Myxococcota_A > Polyangia > Fen-1088 > Fen-1088 > Fen-1137. Next base: position 3,602 of record JAEXQJ010000016.1, on the reverse strand, counting down.
CCGGCGGCTGGGGCCTGGGCGCGTGGGACCTGGTGGCCATCTTTTCGTCGGTGCTGTCGGGGTTGGCCGTCACCTCCATCCGCGCTGTCCGTCGGCCGCTGGAGCACGGCCCCCCCATCGAGAGTTTCTGGTCCGTGTTCGCGTCGTTCACCTTTCTGGGGGCGGTGGCCACGCTGCCCACGGTGCTGCAACCCTTCGGCCAATGGATTGCGCCCACCCCGCGCGAATGGCTCATCCTGTTGGCCATGGGCTTCACCAGCATCTGGGCGCAGATCATCATGACCCGCGCGCTCAAGCACGTGACCGCCCCGTCCATGGGCATCATTCACCAAATCACCGTGGTTCTCAGCGTGCTGGGCGGCATCATCTTTTTCGGAGAGGCCATGACCGTGCAGTCGGGCGTGGGCAGCATCCTGACCGTGGTGGGCGTGCTGTGGGTCGTGTGCCTGGAGTGACGCGACCCCGACGGCGCAGTCCTGCTCGAGACCGCGGCCGCGGCCACATGCGACAGAGCTCTTGTCAGCTTGCCGTATCGGCGGAATCATGCCGCCGCATGAAGCGAGCCCGATGCCTCTCCCTGTGGACCACCCTCTTCGGCGCGAGCACCATGCTCACGGCCTGTCTGCTGCCGCCGGCGCAGCAAGGGGTGGGCAATGTCCAAGCCGCCGCCGCGCCTGCCGCCAGCCCCAAGGTCACCAGCCTACCCGCGCAGCCCTACAAGTGGCGCAACGTGGAAATCCTGGGGGGTGGCTTCGTGACCGGCATCGAGTTCAGCCCCGTGTCCCGCAATCTCGTCTACGCGCGCACGGACATCGGCGGCGCCTACCGTCTGAATCCCGCCGACGATAGCTGGATCCCGCTGACCGACTTCGTGGGCCGCGACAACCCGCACTACCTCGGCGTCGAGAGCATCGCGGCCGACCCCATCGACGCCAATCGCGTCTACATGGCCGTCGGCCTTTACAGCCAATCGTGGGCCCAGCCCGGCGCCTTCATGCGCTCGGACGATCGAGGTGAGCATTGGGAGGTGTTCCCCACGCCCGAGCTGAAGATGGGCGGCAACGAGGAAGGCCGGGGCAACGGTGAGCGTCTGGCCATCGATCCCAACGACAACAAGATCCTCTTCTTTGGTTCGCGTCGCTGGGGACTGTGGAGGAGCACGGATCGCGCCGCGACCTGGAAGCCCGTCGCCTCGTTCCCCGTGAAGGAGGACGAGACGGGCTTCGGGATCCCCTTCGTGGTCTTCGACCGCACGAGCGGCACCCCCGGCCAAGCAACCCCGGTCATCTACGCCGGGGTGACCAACAAGAAGGTCCATCTCTATCAGTCAAAGGACGCGGGCAAGACCTGGCGACCGGTTCCCAAGCAGCCCACCGGGCTCGTGCCCACCCACGCTGAGCTGGACGCCCATGGCGTGCTCTTCCTCAGCTACGGGGCCGCGCCGGGGCCCAGCAACGTGCCCGACGGTGCGGTGTGGAAATACGAGACGAAGAAGAACCGCTGGACCAACATCACGCCGCTCAAGCCCGGTGCGCCGCTGGGCGGGGGCAACTTCGACAAGTTCGGCTACAGCGCCATCGCGCTCGATCGCCTCAACCCGGGAACCCTCATCACGGCCACCATCGACAGGTGGACGGTGGGCGGCGAGATCTTCCGCAGCCGCGACAGTGGCAAGACCTGGGTCAGCCTCTCCAAGCAAGCCAAGTTCGATCCCGGTGATGCCAAGTACCTCACTGAACCGGGCCAAGAAGGGTTCAACCCCATCCAGTGGATCTCGGATATCGCCATCGATCCCTTCAACGCCGATCGCGCCTACTTCCTGACCGGCGGCGGTGTGTGGCTGAGCAAGGATCTCACGGCCGCCGACAAGAAGGAATCCACGCACTGGCGGTTCTCCAGCAAGAACCTCGAAGAGACCGCGATCCTCGAGATGGCCAGTCCACCCTCGGGGCCGCAGCTTCTCACGGCGGTGGGCGACATCTGCGGCTTCCATCACCAGAACATCGACAAGTCCCCCCTGCAGTTCCGCGCCCCGAACTGTGCCAACGCGACGGCGCTCGATTTCGCCGCGCTGAAGCCCAACGTGGTGGTGCGCGTGGGTTCGTACCACTGGGTCGGGCCCAAGGATCCGCGCGGGGCCATTTCCTTCGATGCGGGTTTGACGTGGACGCGCTTCGGCTCCGAGCCCGCCGAGTCGGAAGGTTCGGGCACGGTCGCCATCACGGCCGACGGCAGCACCATCCTGTGGGGCGCGCGTGGCACGCGCATTGGACGTTCGACCGACAACGGCAAGACCTGGGTGCCCGTCGAGGGCGTGCCGGCGGCGGCCAAGATCGCCGACTGGGCCCCCGCGCCGCTGCGCCTGGCCGCGGATCGCGTCAACCCAAAGAAGGTCTACGTGTACGACGCCATGGAGGGCTCGATCTACATCAGCAACGACGGTGGCGCCCACTTCGCGCAGACCTCCGCGGGAGCCAAACCGCTGCCCGAGTATCTGTTGTTCCCGGCCAGCATCCGCGCCGTACCCGGCATAGAGGGCGACATCTGGGTCACCGCCAACACCAGCCTCATGCACTCCACCGACTCGGGCAAGACCTTCGTCGAGCTCGAGAATGTCCAGGAGTCGTACGCCATCGGCTTCGGCAAGGCGGCGCCGGGGGCCAAGTATCCGGCCATCTATCTGTCCGGCAAGATCGCCGACGCGGTCGGGTTCTTCCGGTCGGACGATGGCGGCGCCAGCTTCACGCGCATCAACGACGACGCCCACCAGTTCGGCGGCACCAACCTGCTCATTGGCGATCCGCGCGTGTATGGCCGCGTCTACGTGGGCGGCCACGGGCGAGGCGTCCTCGTGGGCGAGCCGTAGGCGCCCGCTCGGCGCGGCCGCGCGTGTGGTGACAGCCCCCCCACGTGAGCCGGCCGCGCTGAGCCAGAGCACGGGCTATTCATTCCGGGGATCGGGCGTTACAGTCAGCCCGCATGTCCACAGCCATCCTTGTACCAGCCCTTTCACCTCTCTTCCGACTCCGTTCGGCCCTGCGCCTGGCCTTGGCGGGCGCGCTCGTGGCCCTTACCCTGTGCCCCACCTCCGCGGTAGCCGCCAAGAAGGCCGATCCGCGTGAGGTGCAGGCCCGCCAGGCCTTCGCCGCCGGCCGCTACGAGGAGGCCCTGGACCTCTTCGCCAAGCTGTTCGGCGAGAAGCCCCACCCCACGTATCTGCGCAACATCGGACGCAGCTACCAAAACATGGAGCAGCCCGAGAAGGCCATCAACGCCTTCCGCGATTACCTGCGCCAGGCCAAGAGTCTGACCAGCACCGAGCGCCGGGAAATCGACGGCTACATCGCCGACATGGAGGCCCTAAAGAAGCAGCAGGACGATGAGGCCGCCGCCCGCGCGGCCGCAGCCGCGCCACCGCCCAACCTGGGTACAGCCGCGCCGCCGCCCCCCGAGCCCAAGCCGGTGCCCGTCGTGGTGCAGCCCGCACCGCAGCCCGAGCCCCCCTCGCCGCCCGTGTACACGCGCACCTGGTTCTGGGTGGCCGTGGGCGGAGTGGTCGCGGCCGCCGGGGTGGGGGGGCGGGGGGGCGGCGGCGGCGTCGG
>JAEXQJ010000014.1 GCA_023438785.1 Pseudomonadota bacterium | reverse complement strand
GTGCCAGGACGCCCTCGGGTAGACCGATGCGCGCGGCGATGTCGAGGGCGTAGGAACGCCCGGGCACGCCATCCTTCAGCTTGAAGGTGGGCCGCAGCTTCTGCAGGTCGTACTCCATGCCCGCGTTGCGGAAGCGCGCGTCGCTCTCACCCAGCGCCTTCAGGCTGTCGAAGTGCGTGGTCACGATGACCAAGCCCGGCGCATCGGCCAATTCCTCCAGCATGGCGCGCGCCAGGGCCGCGCCCTGCTCGGGATGCGTTCCCACCATCAGCTCGTCGCACAGGATGAGCAGGTTCTCGGTGGCCGCCTCGCGCGCCAGGCCCAGGATGCCGGCTAGGTTCGCCAGGTGAGCCGAGAAGGTCGACAGATCGCCGAGCACCGACTGTTGATCGCCGATGTCGGCCAGGACCTGATGAAAGAAGCCGACCCGGCTGCCGGAGGCCGCGGGCACATGCAGACCGGCGCGCGCCAGGAGCGCGGCCAGGCCCACCGACTTGAGCAGCACGGTCTTCCCGCCCGCATTGGGACCGCTGACCACCAGGGCCTTGGCATGGCTCTCGCCGACTTCACCCAGCGTCAGATCGTTGGAGGTGATGCTGAACTTCTCCTTGCGCGCCCGCAGGGCAAGCAGCGGGTGGCGCAGGGCGCGCAGCTCGACCACGGGCTCGTCCACGATGTCCACCGCCTCGCCGTCGTAGGCCACCGCCAGGCGCGCCGCCGCGGCCAATACGTCCAGTCGCGTGAGGATCTCCCGGTCCTCGCACAGGCTCTCCGCCGCGCTCGACACCTCGGCCGCCAGCTCTTCCAGAATGCGGCGGCTCTCGCGCTTGATCTCGATCTCCGCCACCTTGAGGCGGTTGTTCAGCTCGACCAGCGCGGTCGGCTCGATGAACACGGTCTCACCCGAGCGCGACGTATCGTGCACGATGCCCAGGCCCATGGACTTGAACGACGCCTTGAGCGGCAGGACGAAACGGTCCTCGCGCAGGGTGACGAATTCGTCCTGCAAAAAGCCCGCGTAGTCCTCGGACTGCAAGAGGCGCTCGGCCTCGCTGCGCGCCCGCGAGGCCAGGATGTCGCGCTCGCGGCGCAGGCGGCCCAACTCGGGCGAGGCGCTGTCGCGCAGCTCCCCCGCCGCATCGAAGGTTTCGCGCGCCATGCGGATGAGGTCGTCGTGGTAGCCCAGGTTGGCGGCCAGCCTGGACAGACGCGGCGTCTGCAGGCGCGGGTTCTCCTCCAGCCGGCCGAAGAACCGGCGCGCGCTGGCCGCGGTCTCGCAGAAGTCGGCCACGTTGCGCAGCTCCTCGGGCCCCAGCGGCATGCCCTGGGCCACGGCCTGCAGGTGGGCTTCGATCTCGGGGAAGCACAGGCCGGGCAGCGACTCGCCGAGGCGCAGCAGCTTGGTCAGCTCGCTGATGTCGGCCATGCGCTCGCGCGCCTCCTCGGCCGAATCGCACAGGGGCAACCGCTCGCACGCGGCCACGCCACGCGAGGACTGGGCCTGGCCCGCCAGCCGGGCGCAAACCTCCGGCCAGTCGAGGAACTCTCGGTACTGCTGGGCAAGGGAATCCTTGGGGGAAATGCTCATGAGTCGAACCTACCTGACCTCGATCGTGGCCACGCGCAAGCGGTCGTGCCCGTCGGTGGCGGCGGCCGGCGTGGCGGGCATGCGTTGCGGGCCCTTAAACAAACCTACGTACAGCGTGTACGTGCCCCGGGGCGCCTGGGGCGGGAACGTGATGTTGATGTGGTCGCGAATCTGCTGCCCGGCCCGCCAGCGCTCCAACGGGTGGGCGCCCTCCACGGGCGTGTGATCCAGGTTGCGGAACAAGCCGCCCATGGGGCCATCCAGGTGGAAGAAAGGCTTCCAGCCAGGCGGCACCGGGGCCAGGGCCTCGAAATGCACCGTGAGGTCCGCGCCGCCGCCCGGCGCCACCACGGGACTCGACAGATCGTAGCCGGCCACCCGGACCACGTCGCCCAGGCGCGCGTCCAGCGCCACGGTCGGCCGCGCGGCGGGCGCCCCGGGTGCCGAAACGAAGGCGGCCATCTTCTCGCGATAGCCACTCGGAAGGGCCAGCACGGCCAAACGGGTGCGCAGCGCGGACTTCAGCCGCGAGCACTCAGGCTCGCCCGCCGGCGTGCCCCACAGATCGCGCAACTCGCCCGGATCGTGCGCGAGGTCGTAGCACTCGGTGGTGTTGTGGGGCGTCCAGTTCCAGATGAGGTGGTGCGTGCTCGTGACGAAGGCGCGTCGCTTGACGTCGCCCTCGTAGCTCACCTCCTGGAAGATGGGCCCGGGTGGTGTGCCGTCGGGCGCGCCCGCCACCAGATCGAGCATGGACCGCCCCAGGAAACGCGGCTCGTGCGGCCCGCGCGCCAGATTCACCAGCGTGGGGCCCAGATCCACGTGACTGACCGGCGCGGTCTCGCGGTGCGGGGGCAGGCCGGGCACGCGCACGATGAAGGGCACCTTGGTGTGCGGCGCATACAGGTGATACCCGTGCGCGCTGATGCCGTGCTCACCCAGCGACTCGCCGTGATCACCGGTGATCACGATGGCCGTCTTGTCCCACAGCCCCAGCCTCTTCAGCTCGTCGAAGACGCGGGCCAGATGGTGGTCGGTGAACCAGATCTCGCCGTCGTAGAGATCGGCCTGCGAGTTGCCGAAGGCCGGCGCCTCGGCGTGGCGCTCGTAGTTGAGGTGCGGATCGTAAAAGTGCATCCACAGGAAGAATTTCTGCTGACCGTGGGCGCGCAGGAACTCGATCCCGTCGTCGGCCATCTGCCGCGCCGACGAGCCCACCGACTCCATGGGGCCGTTCACGTTCATGTGCAGGGCCGCGCGCCGATCGTCGTAGTAGTCGATGCCGCGCTCGAAACCGCGCCGGTCCGCGCGATTGAAATACAGATAGGCGTAGAAGGCCGCCGTGGTGTAGCCCAGATCGTGCAACGCCTCGCCGATGGTGCGCTCGCTCGGATCGATGCGCGGCCACCAGATGGATTGGTCCCACTTGATGGCCGACGGCCAGCGCGCGGTGGCGATGGCGGGCATGGAATAGCGGGTCGACGGGGCGTGCGCCCAGCCGTTCTCGAACACCGTGGCCTGCCTGGCCAGCTCGTCCATGGCCGGCGTGGTGGGCCGCGCGTAGCCGTAGCACCCCATGTGATCGGCGCGCAGGGTGTCCACGGTGATGAACAAGAGCTTCAAATCCTGCGGCACGGCCGCGGGCACGGGGTGCAGCGGCGGTGAGCGCAGGGCCTCCGCGGAGGCATCCTGGCCATCGCAATCCTGGTCGATGCCATCGTCGGGCCAATCCTGGGCACCGGGATTGCGCCCGGGATCGCGATCGTCGCAGTCGCCTCCGCCGAAGAAGCGCGCGTAGCCATCTCCGTCCCAATCCGTGGCCCGCTGACCCAAGCTGATGAGCTGCCCCGCGAAACCGGCCCGCATGGACGCGGCCTTGCGCGCCGGCTCGGATTCACTGGCCCCCAGCACGGCCAGCGCGGCCACCACGGGCAAGCCCAGCGTCACCACCCGGCGGGGTCGGCGCGACCGTCGCGAGAGCAACCAGGCCGCCCCGGCGGTGGCCGCCAGAATGGACGTCAGCACGATGACGTCGTTCCAGCGCACGAATTGAAAATCCTTCACCCAACGCTGCCAGACCAGCAGCGCGCCCGGCACGCCCAGCAGCAAGACGGCCCCGATCGCGGCCACCCGCCACGACAGACGCGGCGCGATCCGCGTCGAGCGGTCGAGCAGCCCGGGCAGGACCAGGGTCAGCGAGGCCGCCGCGAGCGAGCGCTCGACGAGCACCGCACGGGGCAGAGGCGCGCGGGTGCGCCACACGGCGAAGAGCAGGCCCGCCTCCACCAGCAACGCCAGGGCCGGTGCCAAGACCAAAAGCCCAAGTGGCGACAGCGACGCCGGCTCGACAGGCACCCGCCGCGCGAGCAGGCGCGCCAGCGCGGGACCGACGAGGGCCGCCACGGTCGCGGCGACCAGGGACGCCAAGGCCGCGATCCCCGCGGCCAGAAAACGATTGTTGCGTGCCGCCGTCTGCGAGATGGCCACCACGGGGGCCAGCCCGGCCAGAACGCCGACCGCACCCCAGGCCGTCAGGCGCGCCCAGCGTGGTGCGGGCGAGGCCCGGCCCCAGGCAGCCAGGCCCACTGCCAGACCCAAGCCCATCCCCGCGGCCGCCCCGATGAGCAGATGGAAGCCAGCCACGAGGACGATGGTGGCCAGCGACGCGCCCCACCCCAGATGCGCAAGCCACGCGCAACGCAACCCGTCTGCAAGCCCAACCGCGGCCCCGGCGAGCAGGCCGGCGAGGTACAGCGTTCCTGGAAAAAGGCGTGGAGAGTACACGTGCGGCCTATGGCTACCAGGTAAAGGCGCGCCGTCAAAGCCCCGCGCCTCCCCTGTGTCCTGGATCGCAGGTTTCGGAAATGGGGGATCCGGGCCGAACGTCACAGGATCGTGCACGCCCTGTTCGTCTTGCTCTGGCTGGGTCGCTTGCCCTGCCTGCCATCGGAAACCATACCGCCGCTCGCCGAGCCCGAGACGCTGGCGCCCGCGCCCCAAGCGCCCGAGCCCGAGACGCCGGCGCCCGTCGCGTTGCCCAACGAGACCGCGACCTACCGCGTGACCTACGGCATCCTGGGCCAGGTGGCCGAGGCCACCGTGAGCTTCGCGCCTGCCGCCGGCTCTGCCACGCCCCTGGTACGCGCGGTGGGAACGGGCGCGGGGGCCGTGCTCGGCTTCGGCAAGATGTCCAAGCGCATCGAGAGCGAATTCGACGCGCGGGCCCTCGGCCCCACGCGTTGGACGTCGACCAGATGGAGCGACGGGAAGACGACGATCGACATCGCCGAGCAGGTCCAGCCCGGCGCTGTTTCGCTGGTGCGCAAGCGCCAGGGACAGCCGGATCAAGCTGCCGCGTTCTCGCGGGGCGCGATCGTCCTCGATCCGCTCGGGCTGCTCCTGCGCATCCGTTTGGCCGTGCCCACCGCACGCACCGTGTACGAAGTCTTGGACGGGCGCGGCCTGTGGCTGATCACGCTAGCGCCCGCCGCGGGTCCCGGGGTGCAGCCCCTGCTGCGGCTCGACGGCCAGGCCGATCCCGTCTACTGGGATGGCCTACCGGACAAAAAGAGAACGGCGCGCAGGTTCTCGCTCTACCTCAGTAACGACGCACGGCGCATCCCAGTTCGGCTCGTGGTTCCCTTCGGAATCGGGGAAGTCCGCGTCGATATCGTCGCGCTCACGCGACCTGCTGCTGGCCCGAGCTGACACGACGGGAGATCGCCAGTTTCCGACGGACACGAGTCAGCGCACATCACACGACCTCGGACCACTGTGCAGTTCCTGTGAGGGCGATCTCGTGGTAGCACTCCTTAAGATATGAAGCGACCACTGCGCGGTGCCATCACGGGCTTCGGTTTCATCGCCGGCCAGGGTCATGCGCCGACCTACGCGAAGCATATGAGCAACGGCCGCAGCGTGGAGATCACCGCTGTGGCGGACATCTGCGAGGCGCGGCGCCAGGCGGCCCGAAGAGTGTTCCCCGAGGCTCGCCTGTACCCCGATCACCTCTCGCTGCTGGCGGCCGAGGCTGGGAATCTCGATTTCATCGACATCACCACGCCGCCGGCCTACCACGGCGAGATCGCACATGCGGCGCTGGATCGCGGGTTGCACGTCCTGTGCGAGAAGCCCATGGCGACCAGCGCGGACGAAGCGCGCTCCATGTTGCGCCACGCGGTCGAGGCACGTCGGGTGATCTTCCCGTGCCACAACTACAAACACGCGCCCGTGGTCAAGGCGGTTCGCGGCATCCTCGATGAAGGGCTCATCGGACCGGTCCACCTGGTCACCATGCAGACCTTCCGCAACACGCACGCCAAGGGCGTGGCCGAGTGGCGGCCCGATTGGCGTCGCGAGCGCGCGTTTTCGGGCGGCGGCATCGCCATGGACCACGGCAGCCACACGTTCTACTTGGCCTTCGAATGGATGTCCGCATACCCCAGCGGCATAACGGCCCACAGCTCGACCAGCGCGGGCTTCGACACCGAGGACGTCTTCGGCTGCACCCTGAACTTCCCCACCGGCGTGGTCAGCGCTCACCTGTCGTGGACGGCAGGCGTGCGCAAGGTGATGTACACCCTGCACGGAAGCAAGGGCGCCATTCGCATCGAGGACGAGGACATCGAGCTGGCGGTCCTGGAGGCCGGCCCGGGCGTCGTCGCCCCCGGCTCGCCGGGCAAGTGGCGCTTCGAGCGTCGCGTGGCACCGTCCGACTGGATGGACGCCAGCCACGTGGGCTGGTTCAGCTCACTCTTCGACGAATTCCGCGGCGCCGTCGCGCGCGACGAGTTCGTGGGCAAGGATGCACGCGAGGCCGCCCTGTGCGTGCAGCTCATCGAACGCGCCTACCGATCCGCCCGCGATGGCAGCCGTCTGATTGGTCTGGCCGACGGCATCAGCCCCCTGGTCGAGAGCCCCAGCCCCCGCCCGCGCACCGAACTCCCTCGCGAGCGCGTCATCGAGGGCGCCATCCAGGGCTAGAACTTCAGCCGTTCAGCTTCTTCTTCAGCTCGGCCAGCGCATCATCGACTGAGTTCGCCTCGGACATCTCGCGGAGCTTGCGCTCGGCCGCGACCGCCTCGGGCGTGGTGCCCTTGAGTTCGTCGGTCAGGGCCGCTTCGGCCTCGAGGGCGTCGATCTTGCTCGACATCCGCTCGAAGTTCTCGAAAGCGGAGGTCTTGGACGAGACCGGGCTCTCGCCGCGCGTGGCCCGGGCCTTGGCGCGCAGGCTGCCCTGGCGCAGCTTCACGTCCTGCACACGCGCCTCCAGCGTCTTGAGGCCCGTGGTCAGCTTCTCCACGTAGGCCTTCTGGTCCGCCCCCGCCTTCTCCGCCTCCATGCGGTCTGCATCCTTCTCGGCTTTGCGGCGCAGGGCCTCTTTGGCCAAGGGATCGTCGCCCGCCTTGACCGCCTGCACGGCCCGCTCCTCCCAGGTCTTGGCCTCTGCCGCCAGCTCGTCGACCCGCTTGGCCAGGCGTTTCTCCTCGGCCATGCATTGGGCCACTTCGCCGCGCGCCTGGCGAACCGAATCCTCCATGTCGCGAACGAGCTGGTCGACCTCCTTGGCCGGATCCTGCATGGAATCGATGAGGTCGTTGACGTTGGATTTCACCAGATCTGAAAGACGCCCGAGCATTCCCATGCCGTGAGTCTATTCGCGGTGCAGGGTCGTGTCGATCCACCAGGGAGTTTCTGTTACGTTCGACAAGCCATGCGGCTTGCCGATCTCGCCGGCCAGGATCATGCGGTGGCGCTGCTCCAGCGCGCCGTGGCCGCCCGACGTCTGGCCCACGCCGTCCTGTTCGACGGTCCCGAGGGGGTGGGCAAGCGCAGCGCGGCCCTGGGCCTCGCCCTGGCCCTGTGCTGTCCCGTGGAGCCCAACCGGGGCTGCGGCGCCTGTGACGTATGCCGGCGCATCCTGGATGGCCAGCACCCGGACGTCCAGGTGTTGGCGCCGGCGGGAAACCAGTTCGTGATGGACGAGGCCAAGGAGGTGGTGGCCCTGGCCAGCACCCGCCCCCATGAGGCCCCGGCGCGGCTCATCGTTCTGGACCAGGCGGACACGTTGAACCCGAGTGCGGCCAACTGCCTGCTCAAGACGCTGGAGGAGCCCTTCCCGGGCACGCACATGGTGCTGGTGACCTCGGCGCCCGATCGCCTCCTGCCCACGATTCGTTCGCGCACCCAACGCGTGCGCTTCGTGGCCTTGCCGCCCGCCGTGCTGGTCGAGATCGCCGTGCGGCGCGGGGCCAGCCAGGCCCAGGCGGAGATGGCCGCGGCCATGGCGGGAGGCTCGGCGGCACGGCTGTGCCAGCTCTTGGCCACCGAGGGCGAGAGCAGCCTCTGGCAGGTGGTGACCAGGTTCCGCGAGGCCGCCGCGGCCACCGAGGTGGGCCCCATCTTCGACGCGGCGGGGGCCTTCTCCGACAAGGAGAGCCGAGAGGACTTGCCCGAGGCGCTCACCCTGCTGGCCCGCTTCTACCGCGATGCCCTGGCGGTGGCCGCGGGTGCCCAGGACCTGGTCTTGCTGCGTGACCGCATGGCCGAGATGCAGTCTCTGGCGGCCGGCGGCGATGCGGTCCGTGTGCGCCGTTTGCGGCGCGCGGTGAGCGCCGTGCTGGCCACCCGCGCGGCCCTGGCCAGCAACGTCAACGCGGTCACCGCCCTCGAGAAGATGATGATGGATATTCGAATCAGCCGCGCGGAGGCCGCATGAACGACGGCACCTCGGTCAAACCCGGCGAGCGCGAGCGACCGGTGCCGCGCGACGAGCGCGACGCGGTCGAGCGCAACGTGGCGGGCGTCAGGTACACGCCCAACGGACGCCTGATCGACTGCGATGCGGGCGCCCTGCAGCTCCGGCGCGGTGAGCAGGTGGTGGTGGACGATCGCCGGGGCGGCACCGTGGCCACCGTGTTCGTGCCCACCATCAGCCGGAGGGTGGCGGGCCACCTGGGCCGCATCCTGCGCCGGGCCGAGCCGCGCGATCTGCAAAGGGCCGAGGCGGAACACCAGCGCCAAGCGGGCGCCCTGGCCTTCGCGCGCGAGCGGGCGCGCGCGCTGAACC
>JAEXQJ010000010.1 GCA_023438785.1 Pseudomonadota bacterium | reverse complement strand
ACCCCCAGGTCCACCGTGAGAGCACCGCCGAGGAGATTTGGCGAGATACGGACGGACAGGTCGACATCTTCGTGGCCGGCGTGGGCAGCGGCGGAACCCTGACCGGTGTGGGCGAGGTGCTCAAGGCGCGCAAGCCGGCGCTGCGCATCGTCGCCGTCGAGCCGCGGACGTCGGCGGTCATCTCGGGCGGCAAGCCCGGCCCCCACCTCATCCAGGGCATCGGCGCCGGCTTCATTCCCAAGAATCTCAACCGCAGCATCATCGACGAGGTCATCAAGGTGAGCGACGACGAGGCCTTGACTATGATGGATCACCTCGCCAAGCAGGAGGGCATTCTCGCCGGCATCTCCTCCGGCGCCGCGGTCGCCGCCGCCGCCCATCTGGCTCGCCGCCGGGAGAACGTTGGCAAGCTCATCGTCACGCTCCTGCCCGACACGGCCGAGCGCTATCTGCTGACTTTCGAGCTCTAGCAGATCGGCGTGTCACACGATGGCTAGTGCGCACCGGCCAGATGCTCGAGGCGAGCCCAGCGGGCGTCGCGGGCCTTCTCGATGGCGGCGATGTCGGCCGGACCCAAGTGGGCGAAGCGCTTCTGTCCGGCCAGGTGCTGGGTCACGTCGCCGAAGCGCTGCGGACGCTTGTTGATGTGATACTGGCCGCCCTCGTACTCGGCCTGGACCCACAAGCCACAGTCAACTGCCGCGCGCGCCACTTCGAGAGTCTCGCAGGCCTCGATGCCCCAGCCTGTCGGGCACGGCGCCAGAACGTGCAGGAACGACGTCCCCGCGGTTTCACGCGCCTTCTGGACCTTGCGCATGAGATCGTGCGCGTCGGCCACGGTGGCCGTTGCCGCGTAATCCACGCCGTGCGCGGCCACGATCTCGAAGATGTCCTTTTTCACGGTTCGCGCGCCCGCGAGGCGGCGGCCGGCAGGGCTGGTCGTGGTGCGCGCGCCGAACGGGGTCAGGCCGCTCTTCTGCACACCCGTGTTCATGTACGCCTCGTTGTCGTAGCAAACGTAGATGAAGTCCTCGTGCCGGTCGATGGCACCCGACAAAGCCTGTAGGCCGATGTCCGCCGTACCGCCGTCGCCCGCGAAGCCCACCACGTGGTAGTCGCGCAGCCTGAGCGCCCGCGCCGCCGCCGCGACGCCCGACATCATGGAGGCCGTGCCCGCGAAGGTCGAGATGACCGCGTTACAGCCGAAGGCGAGTTGCGGATAGATGAAGCCAACGGCCGACATGCAGCCGGCGGGCAAGACCACGAAGGTCTGCTCACCCAACACCTTAAGGACGAGGCGTACGGCCAGACTTCCTCCGCAGCCCGCGCAGGCCTTGTGACCCAGGAACGGCTCGGCATCGATGAGCGGAAGCTTGCGCTCTTGGTTCACGGCTGCACCTCCTGCACACCCACAAAGCGCAATCGAGGGCTTCCCGGCGCGCTCTGCCCGAGCTGCCTGATCATGTCCTCGATGTCGTCGCGTGTGATGTCGCGACCGCCCAGTCCCGCCACGAAGTTGAGCAACTGAGGGCGTGCCCCCGAGGCGGCCAGCGCCGCGGCCACGTCGGAGAACACCGCCCCCTGATGACCGAACGACACGTCCTTCTCCAACACGCCCACCGCGCGCGCGCCCTTCAGGGCGGCGACCAACTCTTGTTCGGGGAACGGGCGCAGCAGGCGCAGCTTCAGCAAGCCCACCGCCACACCTTGCGCGCGCAAACCGTCCACCACCTCGCGCACGGTGCCCGCCACACTGCCCAGGGTCACCAGAATGCTCTCGGCGTCTTCGCAACGGTAGCTATCAAGGGCGCCACCGTAACCGCGCCCGAAACGTCGAGCGAAGTCCTCGTCGATTTGGGCCAGCAGAGGAGCCGCACGCCGCATGGCCCGGTGCTGCTGCACCTTGAACTCGGTGTAATGGGCCGGCCCGGCCGTGAAACCCATGTTCACGGGATGCTCAAGGTCCATCTTACTCGCCGCATCGAAGCGGGGCAGGAACGCGTCGACCTCGGCGGGCGCGGGAACGGACACCGGCTCGTAGGTGTGCGTGAGCACGAAACCGTCGAGGTTGATCATCACCGGCGTGGCCACCTCGCGGTGCTCGGCGAGCGCGAAGGCCTGCAGGGTCATGTCCAGCGCCTCCTGCGCGTTCTCGATGTAGAGCTGAATCCAGCCGCTGGAAAGCAGCGTCAGCGAGTCCTGCTGATCGCCGTAGATGCTCCACGGCAAGGCCAGCGCGCGATTGGCGTTCATCATCACGATGGGGAAGCGCCCGCCACTCGCGTAGGGCATACACTCGGCCATGTAGAGCAGGCCCTGCGAAGACGTCGCCGTAAACGTCCGCGCCCCCAGTGCACTGGCCCCCATACAGGCCGATAGGGCCGAGTGCTCGGATTCCACGTGCAGAAACTCGGACTCCAGCGTGCCGTCCGCTACCCAATCGGCCAGTCGTTCGATGACCACGGTCTGCGGCGTGATGGGATACGCCGCAATCACTTGGGGGTTGGCCAGTCGCACACCCCACGCCACGGCTTCGTTGCCCGAGATGAAGAGAGGCTTTCCCTCAACGGCCATCGTGGCCCTCCCCGGTCATTTGAATGGCGTCTGCGTTGCACTCGCGCGCACAGATGCCGCAGCCCTTGCAGAAGTCGTAGTCGATACGCACGCACGCCTTCCTGCGAGCGATGGCTCCGTCGGGACATGACAGGTAACAGCGCAGGCACCCCGTGCAGCGGCCCACGGTCAACACGGGCCGCTCCGTGCGCCAGGCGGCGTTGGTCTCAACCAAGTGCCCCGCCGCAACACAGGGGCCCACCGGATAGTGTGCCGGCGAGGCCGGGCGCACGTAGGGTCTGACGAAGGGATTAGGCACGCAGTTGCTCCTGAACCTGATGGTGGGCGCAGCGCAGGACCTGAACGTTCAGCGCGGCCAACTGCGGTCGCATCTCAGTCTCGATGGCCTGCACCGCCGAATCGATGGGTACCAGGTCAGCCGCGGCCAGCAGCGCCCCCAACAGGGCGGCGTTGACGAGGGGCCGCTTCAGAATCTCCAGGGCGATTGCCGTTCCATCCACCGTCAGCACGCGTGGCCCCAGGGCAGCCCAGGTGCTGGCCGGTCGCGACGAGTTGATCAGCAACGCGCCGCCCCGGCGGATCCCTGCGGCCACCTGCCCGTCGACTAGGGTCTCGTCGAGGACCACGGCGAAGTCACAGACACGCAGGGCGCTGCGATCACCGATGCGCCCTTTGTCGAGGCGCGTGAAGGCCAACACGGGAGCCCCCCGACGCTCGGGACCGAAGGACGGGAAGGCCAAGGCAAACTGCCCCGCACACACGGCGGCCGCACCCAGGAGGCGCGCCGCCGTGAAGGCCCCCTGCCCGCCACGGCCGTGCCAGCGAATCCCCAGCCGTTCTTCCGGCGCTCCCAGGGCCCGTGGCGCGCTCACGACCGGCCTCGCGCGTGGGCCGCCCGATCGCGAAGCTCAATCAGACGCCTGCCTGCAGCCGCCAAGGTCTCCGGACGCTTGGCGAAGTGAAAACGAATCCATGTGGACACAGGCTCGCGGAAGAAGCTCGATCCAGGCACCGCCGCCACGCCCAGCTCCTTGACCATCCAATTGCAGAAGGCGCGATCGTCGGTCCAGCCGCTGAGGCTGATGTCAACCATCACGTAGTAGGCGCCTTCCGGCTCGGTGAACGGCAGGCCGCTACGTCGCAAGTAGCCAAGGAACAGGTCGCGCTTCTCGGTGTAGCTCGCGATCAGCTCGCCGTAGTAGCTATCCGGCAGATTCAGCCCCGCCAGCGCCGCTTCCTGCAGCGGCGCGGCCGCACCCACGGTGAGGAAGTCGTGGACTTTGCGCGCGCCGGCGATGACTTCAGGGGCCGCAATCACGTAGCCCAGTCGCCAACCGGTGATCGAGTAGGTCTTGGACAACGAGCCACAGCTGATGGTCCGTTTGTCCATGCCGGGCAGTGAGGCAAAGTAGATGTGGCGATGCGGCGCATAGACAATGTGCTCATAGACCTCGTCGGTGATGACGAAGGCATCGTGCTCTTCAGCCAACTCGGCAATCAGGTCCAACTCCGCCCGGGTGAAGACGCGTCCCGATGGGTTCGAGGGATTGCACAGGATCAACGCCTTGGGTTTCTGGGCAAAGGCGCGGCGCAGGTCGCTTTCCTTGAAACGGAAGTCGGGCGGATTGAGCGGCACATAGATGGGGTCGGCGCCCGACAGGATCGTGTCGGCCACGTAGTTCTCGTAGAAAGGCGAGAACACGACGACCCGATCGCCCGGATTGCAGGCCGTCATCATGGCCACCATCATGGCTTCCGTGCTGCCGCAGGTGACCACCACGTTGGCCTCGGGGTCCACGGCCACGCCCATCAGCCGCGATTGCTTGCGCGCCAAAGCGGCGCGGAAATTGGGCGCGCCCCAGGTCACCGCGTACTGGTGCGGTCCCCGGCGGCCCGCCGTGGCTGCCGCTTCCTGCAACTCCTCGGGCGGGTCGAAGTCCGGAAATCCCTGCGACAGGTTGATGGCGCCATGGGCGTTCGCCAGGCGGGTCATGTGGCGGATGACCGATTCGCTGAAGGTCGCTACCCTTTGGCTGGTGCTGGGCATGGCGCTCTCTCAGATCCCCTCACCGCCGGTCAGGCTGGCATCCTTGCCGCGCAGGTCGAGCAGGCGCTTGGCCTTGTGGGTGGCGCGAGGGAGGGCGCCCGCGGCCAAGACCTTTACCTGGCGAGGCCGCACACCCAGGCGCGTGGCAATCTGCTTCCTCACCTCGTCGCCAAGCTCGTCGTCGGCGCCGAGGAAGTCGCCTGAGCGCTCCACCTCCACGTCGAAGCGGGTCAGGCGGCTTTCGGTGTACACGACAATGCGGTACTCGCCCGTCAGTCCGGGCACATTGCGGACCACGTATTCCACGTCGCTGGGGAACACGTTGACGCCCGACACGATGATCATGTCGTCGCGGCGGCCCAACACCTTGAAGCGGACGTGGGTACGACCGCACGCGCAGCCGGAGGGATAGCGCTGGACGATGTCGCCGGTGCGGAAACGAATCATGGGACGGGCTTGCTTGCGCAGTGTCGTCAGGACCATCTCTCCCGGTCCGTCGCCCTCGATCGGCTCGCCCGTCGCCGGGTCGACGATCTCCAACAAGATGTGGTCCTCGGCCAGATGCAGACCATCGCGCGCCGAGCACATACCCGCGCAGGCCCCGAAGATGTCCGAGATGCCGTAGAAGTCGTAAAGCTTCGCGTCCCACAACTGCTCGATGGCCTGCCGGGTGGCCGGAATGGACCCACCCGGCTCGCCGGCCACGATGATGCGACGGATGCCCAGATCACGCCCCGGATCGATGCCCTGCTGGCGCGCGGTTTCGCCCAAGTACCAGGCATACGATGGCGTGGTCCACGTCGTGGTGGGCTGGAAGTTCTTCATGATGAACAGCAAACGGTCCGAGGCGATAGACCCCGCCCAGATGCACAGCGCGCCCAGCTTCTGCGCGCCAAGCACGTCCGGGCCGCCCACGAACAGGGTGAAGTTCAACGCGTGCACGTAGCGATCCCGCGGACGCATACCAGTGCCCCAGAACAGGCGCGCCTCCACGTCCTGGAATTCCTCAAAATCGCGCGCCGTGAATGGGCTCAGGGTGGGCACGCCGGTGGAGCCGCTGGAGGCTGCGACGAAGACCACATCTTCCTCGGGTACTGCCGCCAGGTCCCCCAACAGAGGCCGCGCCACCTGCCGGTCACGCTCGATGGCCTTGTCGATGAAGGGCAAGCGCCACAGGTCGTTCAGGTGCCGCACGTCGGAGGGCCGCACCCCCGCCGCCTCGAACGATTGCCGATAGTAGGGAGAATGACTCCACGCCCATTCCAAATGCTGGCGCAGTTGCTCGACCTGATACTCGACCAGCTTGGAGCGGGGCAGCGTCTCGACGGATTCGTTCCAGTACGGGCGTTCGGACATCTACAACTCCTCGTTGCTGAACAGCCGCTTGTAATAGAAGCCGCTGGTGTACAGGGCCGCGGCCGGGTTGTGCCCCAGCACGCGGTCCTTGGTGATGAGCGTGGTCACCGGTGCCTGCGAGTGGCGAACGAAGAGCGAGTCGTGCCCCACACACAGTCCCACCACCACGTTGAGGTCGGTCTCCTTCTCGTTCAGCAGTCGCGCCTGCAGGATCGGGTTGCACATGGCCTCATGACAGCCGCCCTGGATTTTGAGCGCGTCGGGAATGCCGATGGCCGTCTTGTCCACCGAGCCAACCTTGCACAGGACGCCGTGCCACTCGAAGCCTTTCGCCTGCAGGATCCGGGTGAACACCCGGGTCTCCTCGATGAGGCCGATGCAGGTGGCGATGCCGATCCGCCGCGCGTCGATTCGCCGGGCGAAGGCGAGGATCTCCTCCACGCGGGTCAGCTTGCCGTAGTAGTGCCCCTCGATTTCGGCGGCGGCGCGCGCCAGGCGGGCCTCGATGCCTGCGCCTCGGTACAGACGCCGGGTCGCGTCGATGACTGCGCCGCCCGCCTTCTCGGTCGCGCAGAAGTCCGGCAAGCGCTTGTCACGCCTGTAGCAGCCGAGCACGTGGCAATCCGTGCAGTCCAAGGCGCGCTCTTGCCGAGATCCGGCCTTGCGGCTCTTGCCCATCTTCATGCGCCTCCGAATGTCATGTGGTCCACGAAACGTCTGGCGAACGCGCTGTCCTCGCTCAGCTCGACGGCGCGCACACGGGCGGCCACCTCGCCGAGCTCGCTGCGAGCCGGTGTGCTGGTCAGCAGAGTGACCGCGCCGGTCTTGCAGGTGTTGCCCGCGGCCTCGACCTTGGCCGCCAGACCGGCGGGCAAGAGGCCGCTGCCGCGCAGGCTGTCGGCGCGCAGGTGGTAGCCGAAGGACCCCGCCACCAGCACGCGGTCCACGTCGGCCTCGCTGCACTCGGCCCGGGCCAGCAGGACCTCCAGACCCGCACGAATGGCGGCCTTGGCCAGCTGGACCTGGCGCACATCGTTCTGACTCAACACCACGTCTTCAGACAGGCGCAGCGACCAGCGCCCCGCCTCCTCGACCCAGGTACCGACCGGCGGCGCGCCATCGCGTTGGAAGCGCCCGCTCTTGCCGATCACCCCGTGGTCGATAAGCCGGCTCGCCAAATCGATGAGGCCGCTGCCACAGAGGCCGGCCGCGGGTGCGTCCCCGATGGTGTGCAGCGTCCACGTACCGTCCTCGTTGACGCTCACCGCATCGATAGCCCCCGGTGCGGCTCGCATCCCGCAGGTGATGTTCACGCCCTCGAAGGCGGGCCCCGCGGCCGTCGATGTGGCCCACAGCTCACCGTCGGCCGCCAGGACCATCTCGCCGTTGGTTCCGATGTCGATGAGCAGGGTGGTGCCGGCCGAGCGGTGCAGGTCCGTCGCCAGGATGCCCGCCGTGATGTCGGCCCCCACGAAGCCGGAGATCACGGGCGGCAGATAGACCAGCCCGTGTCCGGCGATGTTCAGCCCGAGTTCGGCGGCCTGCACATGATGGCCGCCGCGCAGCGCAGGCTGGTACGGGGCGCGGCCCAGCGGCGAGGGGTCCACGCCGGCCGCCAGGTGAAGCATGCAGGTGTTGCCGCCCAAAACGGCCTCGTGGATGTCGGCGGGCCGATGCCCGGCGCGCGCACAGACTTGGGCGATAAGTTGGTTCAGCCGCTCGATGAGGTCGCACTGCAGGACACGCAAGCCACCGGGCTCGGAGGCGTAGCGGATCCGCGACAGCACGTCGTGGCCGTAGTTGGCTTGCGGGTTCAACCCGGAGGCGAGGGCCAGCTCGGCCCCCGAGTCCAGGTCCACCAGCGCCACCACCAGCGTCGTGGTTCCGATGTCTATGGCCAGGCCCAAGTTCGCCGGCCCGCCCACCCCGGGAATGGCCGCCAGGGTGGCGTGGCCGCCGCGAATCACACTGGCTTCACCAGTGCGCAGGATGGTCACGAACGGGGCTAGCGGCCAGGGGGTCGACATGCCGTGGTCGACGATCTTCAGCGCGCGATCGCTGCAGTCGCCTACCGTGACTTCAAGCGGAGCCCGCACACGTGCATCACAGGCCAGCACCGAGAGGCGATCACCGTCGCGACGGCCCTTCACGCCAGGGTCCAACGCGCCCACGTGCGCCGCATGCACCTGCACCCGGCACTTGCCGCAGATCCCCGCACCGTCGCAGGGGGCTTCGAGGGACACGCCTGCGCGACGGGCGGCGGCCAGCAGCGTGCTCCCCGGCGCGACGCGAGTGACCTGGCGACCGGGCAAGAAACGCACCTCCACGTCGGCGCTCATGCTATCTCCGCCTTCACCGCCGCCGTCATGGCCCGGATGGTCTCCACGGTGGTCGAGGTCGAGAGCCCGCACGCAGGCGCGATGATGTCCACGCCGTCGCGCACCAGCTCCGAGGCTCGCTGGGCCACCTTGTCCGGCGAGCCCCACTGCAGAAGGTAAGTGCTCAGGTTGCCCATGGTGGTCAGGTTGGGCGACTCGGCCTTCAGCCCCTTGAGGTTGACCATGGCATCCGCGCTGATGGCATCGCCCGCCAGCTCGGCCACCAAGCGCGCGCCGCTACCCAACTTGCCACAGATGTGCACGATGGCCGGCACGCCCAACGCGTGGATACCGGTGACCAGGTCGTTGAGATAGCGAACCGCGAACTCTTGAAACAGCTTGGGCCCCAGGATCTCGATGGTCGCCGTGGGGTCGCCGATGGCGATGACGCTGGCGCCGGCGGCGATGAGGTCACCCGCGTACTCGGTCAACACAGCCGTGACCTCGCCCAGCACCTGGTGCGCGTCGGCGCGGCGGGTGCGCAGTTCCTTGAGGAAGGTCACCGGATCGACGATGGACGCCGCGACCGTCACCGGCCCCGTCAGCGTGGCGACCACAGGCATGTCGGTTTGTCGTTGCGATAGAAGCGACACCGCTTCAGCCACCACCGCGGTCCGCCCGGCGCGCGCCGCTGCCGACTTGACCCGCACCTTCGCGATCGACGGAAAGATCTCGGATTGGATCTTGGGCTCGCAAGTCAAGCTGCCGAAGTCGATGCGGCTGCCGAACAGCTCGGCTTCCACCGTCATGCAGAACGGCACGCCGATGCTCTCGAAGCCCGTGGACTCGGCCACCGCCTCGGCCAGCGCCGCCATCTTGCGGCCAGAGAAGTGCGCTTCGGGCAGTCGGTGGCCCGTCTTCTCCATGATCTCGACGATGGCGGCGTTCATCATGCCGCCCGTGCAGATGACGGGCGGACGATCCACCGTCTCCTTGCGCAACACCGACAGCAAACGCTGCCGGGGTGCCGGCGTGCTCATGCCTCGCCCTCGCCGCCCACGCGAGCCGGCCAGCCGATCTCCTCCACGGCACGGATCATCGCATCGATGTTGGCGAAGGGCGTCTCGGTGGGAAGACTGCAGCCACTGGCCACCAGCAGCCCGCGCGGGCTGTCGCCGGCTTGCCGTACGCAGTTGCGCACCGCCAGGCGCACCGCAGCGCTGTCACCTTCGAATAGAACCGCCACAGGGGGGATGTTGCCCATCAGGCGCACGCGATCCCCTACCGCCGCCTTGGCCTCGGCCAGGTTGGCCTCGTTGTCGATGGACAGGCAGTCGGCCCCGCTGGCCACCATGTGCTGCCAAACTGGTCGCGTCTTGCCGCAGATGTGCAGCGTGACCGCTCGGCCGCGCCGGTGAAGGTGGTCCACCAGCCGCTTCAGATACGGCAAGCCCAACTCGGCGAACTGTCGCGGACTGACCACGGTCGCCGACAGCATGGGGTCGGTCAGGCTGGGGGTGGCGCCCGCGTCCATGAGCGCATCGGCCCAGCGGATGGCGGTTTCCACAGACAGCTCGCACAGGCGGTGAACCACGTTGGGCTCGCGCAGGGCCAGGCGGGCCAGGGTCTCCGCACCGACCAGAAACGACGAGTTGGTGAAAGGCCCAGTGACCGCCGCCGTGACTGCAGCTTCGCCGCCGATCTCGTCCACCAGGCGCTGCGCAGCCTCCCGGTGCGCCGGCAGGCAACCGTCGCGGGCGGGATCAGCGGGCCTCAGCTTGTCAATGCCGGCAACCCCGTGCACCGCAGGCTCGTGCAGGTACGCCGTCTCGTCATCGGGCACGCGCACTTTGGCGCCCATGGCCTCGGCCTGCACGTAGAGGTCGGTGAAGACGCGAACCACGTCGTAGCCGAAGCGACGATACGCGGCCGCGTGCGCGCGGGCCAGAGTGGCGCCCGAGCGGCGCAGCTCCGCCGTGCGCACGCCGATGACCCGCGCCGCCGTGTTGCCCACGATGGGCACGCAGGGCAGCCGATCCAAGGGCCCCCCGGCGGACAGGGCCGCCAATCGCTCGATCGGGGTCACGGGACCGCGACCTCCGTCGAGGTCTGGCGCAGACGCGTGGCCAGCGCCACGGCCGCCGAGGCGTTCGCGGCATAGCCATCCGCACCGATTCGATTGGCGAATTGCTGCGACACGGGACCGCCGCCCACCATGACCTTGATGCCCGGACGCGCCTTCTGCTCGTCGAGCAGACGAACGACCTCGGCCATGGCACCCATGGTGGTGGTCATCAGGGTGGACAGGCCGATGATGTGGGCTCGGCACGCTTTGGCCCGGTCGACGAATACCTGTGGCGGCACGTCGCGCCCCAGGTCCACAATCTGGAAACCCGCGGTCTCCAGCATGACCCGCACCAGGTTCTTGCCGATGTCGTGAGTGTCGCCCTCGACCACGCCCATGACCACGATGCCCTTCTTCTGGCGCGCCGCTCCACTGGGCAGGTGCGGCTGTAACACGCGCAGCCCGGCGTACATGGCGTCCGAGCAGATGAGCAATTCAGGAATGAAGTACTCCTCTTTCTCGAACAGGTCGCCCGCTCGCCGCATCCCGTCCACTAGTCCTCCCTCGATGGCGCGTCCCGGATCGATTCCGGCCGACAGCGTCTGCTGGGCCACTCGCTCGGTGGCGGCCTCGTCCATCTTGACGACGGCATCGGACAAGAGAGTCAGCAACTCGGAACTCACGTCGCTCATCGCAATCACCTCTGCCAAAAGAGCGCCCGATGCTTGGCCCAATCGAGGGCGCGCATGCAGGCGAAGGTCACCGCACCGGTGTACAGAATCCCGGCCACCATGCGCGGGTAGTCGGCGTAGTCGGCATAGAACTGCACGAACCGTCCCAGGCCCGCGTTGGCCCCGAACAGCTCGGCCACGGTTAGCATGATGAAAGACATGGCCAGTCCCACCGACATGCCCGAGAAGATGTGGGTCAGCGACGCGCGGAAGACCACGCAGCGCAGGTACTCGACCTTCTGCAAGCCCAGCACCCGGGCGTTGTCGCGAAACCGCTGTGGCACGGCGGCGGCACCGGCCATCGAGCTCACGAAGACGGGCCAGAACGCGCCGATGAACACCACCGCCGAGGCCGCGCTGCGGAAGCCGGGCAGAAGAGCAATCGCGTAGGGCACGTACACCGTCGGGGGCACCGGCGCGACCACGCGAGCGAACGGCACCGTCAGTCGTTCCAGCCAGGGCGTCGTCCCGGCCAAGATGCCGAGGACGATGCCGGCCGCGACAGCGACGGCATACCCCGGGACCAGGATGATGAACGACGAGAGCGTGCCCCGCCCCAACTCCGGCATCGACGCCCACAGCGCGCGCAGAGTCACAGCCGGCGCTGGGAACAGGAATCGATGGTTAGCCGGCACCACCCACGCGACGATCTGCCAGAGCAGCAACAGCGCCACCAGCAGGCACCAGCCCTCTTTGCCCGACAGCACGCGGGTCCAGCGGCCCACCCGCACGTCAGGCCTGGGCACGGCGGCCAGGACGGGCATTTCCCCATACGCCGTGGAGGCTACCCCGCTGACCTTGAAGTCGCTCATATGCCCTCCGCCGGTGACAACAGGCCCGTCGCGGCCAAACGCTCGAGCACATCACCGTGAAGCAGCTCGTTCACTTCCTTGCGCAGAGCACGAAAGGGGACGCTCAAAAGTAGCTGGCTGCGCGAGCGCGGGCGCGGGAAAGGGATCTTGCGATCGGCGATCACCCGCCCGGGGCAGGCGCCCAAGACCACGACTCGATCGGCGAGCAGGATGGCCTCATCGACGTCGTGGGTAACGAACAGGATGGTGCGCGCGGGCTGGCGCGCCCGCCACACTTCGATGAGCAGGTCCTGCAGCCGCACGCGGTTGAAGGGGTCCAAGGCCCCGAACGGCTCGTCCATGAGTAGGACGGGGGCGCCCATGGCCAGCGCGCGCGCGATGGCGCCGCGCTGGCACATGCCTCCCGACAGCTCCTGCGGGTACTTATGCAGCGACTCCGTCAGCCCCACCGACTCCAGGTACTCCTCGGCCAGATCTCGCCGTTCCTGGCGTGTGAGGTGAGGGTGGCCCTTCCCGATGGCGAAGGTCACGTTGTCGAGCAGGCTCATCCAGGGAAACAGCGAGTAGTCCTGAAACACCACGCCCCGCTCGACCCCCGGCCCTGTCACCGCCCGTCCACGATGAAGGACCCGACCGGCGCTCGCGGATTCCAACCCGGCCAACAGGCGCAGCACCGTGCTTTTCCCCGATCCGCTGGGCCCGAGGAGGGACACGAACTCTCCCTCCTGCAGGCGCAGCGACACATCGGACAGCACCGCGCTCGCACCGTAGGCGAATGCCACCGCCTCCATTTCGAGGACCGGAGCGTCTGTCGAGTCCGCGATCATCAGTTCCTCGCGCTGTAGGCGGTCCGCAGCGCCTTCCAGTAGGCGTCCTGCGGCTCCTCCTTCTCCAGACTGTCCAGTGCGGCCAGGTAGATGGAACCGTCGACGAACGGTGTGATCTCACCCTTGTTCTCAATGAAGGCGCTGCCCTTCATGGTCTTCCAGAAGTCCTGGATGGCAGTCAGGTTGGGGTCGGACGATTGGTCCAGGAAGGGCGAGTAGAACGCCTTCCTGGCCAGATCCGGCTCGATCTTCACGTACTTGACGATGTCTCGGATCGTCGCCTCCTGGTTGGTCTTGCTGAAACGCTCGGCCTTCAGTATGGCGCGCAGGAAGTGCTGCCAGACATCACGCCTTGTCTCCAGGTCCTTCTGATTGATGGTGAGCCGGCAGCAGGGATGCCCCGGTTGCAGGTCCTTGCTGCGGATCACCACCACCAGGCCTTGCTCCTCGGCGCGCAGGTCGTGAGGCCCCCACACCACGCCCGCGTCCACCTGCCCGCTCTTCACCGATTCGATGACGGCAGGCGGATTCTTCACCTCGAAGATCTCCAGGTCCCTTTTCCAGTCCAACCCGGCGCGGCTCAGGGCGCCCCGCAAGACCGCATCGCCCGTCGCGAGGCGCACCGTCGCCACCCTCTTGCCCTTGAGGTCGACGATGCTTTTCAGGTCCGCCGCCCTCTCCTTGGTGGTGATGATGGCCGCGTCCTCTCCCATTACCCCACCAATGATGCGCAGGTCCGCGCCCTTGGAAATGTGGACCAGCGGCGCGGTCGTCCCGAAGGCGCCAAGATCCAACTGGCCCGCGCGCAGCGCTGCCAGGCCGTCCGCCGAGTTAGCGAACTCGGTCAATTGCACGTTCAGGTTCTCCTGTTCGAAGAACTTCTCCTCCTTCGCGACGAAGAACTTCGCGTGCCCGGTGACGGGCAAGTGGCCGATCCTCAGAGTCACGGGCGGCGGTACGGATGGTTTCTTCTTGCAGCCCGTAGCGAGAACCGAGACTCCGAGAACTGCGGTGAGCAGAAGCTTCGCAATCGTTCGCATGGCGTTCTCCCTAGAAGTTCAGCTGGGCTCGACCGGTCACCAGGTGCTCGGTCTCGCGATTCGCGACCGTCGCTCGCGTGCCCGCCCCACCCGTGAATCGTGTCTGCGCGTAGTCGAACAGGAAGCGCACGTTCGCGCTGTAGTAGTAGTTGAGACCGCCCTCGAGCTCGGTCGCCTTGCTCACCGCCTTGGAGGGATCGGCTAGCGTCTTGCCAGGCGCCGTGGCGTCCAGCGTGGTGAACAGCTTGCCGTCCAGGCGGAGTTGGCTGACTTTGGCGGCCAACTCGAGGGCGCCGTAGTGTCCCTTGGCCGGGTCGAAGCTGGTGGCGATCTTGACCGGCCCGAAAGCGGGCTTGCCGCCGAAGATGAAGACCGTGGCGATGGCGTGCCAGCCCCAGTTGACGACACGCGTCCCGATCCAGCCCTGGCTGAGGCGCTGTTCCGAACGCAGGTACTCGGCCAGCAGACTGGCCGGGCCGACGGCTGCATAGAGCTGACCGTTTAGACGCTGGTGGACGCCGTTGACGATCGTGTTCGCGTTCTGGTCGGTCGAACTAGCCGGGCCGAAGGGAACGATGGCGTTGCCACCCTGGCTCGTGTGGTTGGGCAGAGTCTCGGTGCCGCGCGGAACCGCGG
>JAEXQJ010000390.1 GCA_023438785.1 Pseudomonadota bacterium | reverse complement strand
CCACTGGGCTGCCGTCGGCTCCCGTGGCGCCCGCGCTGCCCCCCGAACCGCCCAGTCCTCCGCCGTCGAATGGGCCGCGTGCTCCACTGGAGCCGTCACACCCCAGTCCAGACAACGCAAAAACAAGAGCAACGATCCCGGGTATGTGCCTCATGGCTTCTCCTGCGAACAGGCCGCAAATGGATGAACTTAACGCCACGCACCCGCCCCCCGGAAGGCGCGCCGCCTGTGTCGTGCGCGCCAGGACGCCCAATCCTAGCGGATTGATGCGATTAGCGACCACAGATTTCGCGTGGCCGGCCCCCGAAACAACCGCGGCCACCGCTGCTCCAAGGCAACGGTGGCCGCAGGTGATGATCGCGATGCGGTCGGGCGCTGCTACTTCAGCCTGCCCAGCAACTGGGTCTTTTCCGAATCGAGGCCCGTCCACACGCCCCAACCTGCCTCGTTGGAGAGCGTGTAGGCGTGCTTGTAGATGCCACCCGTGTCACCCGACTCTGGATTGATGGACCAGTAGAGGAAGTCGGTCATCTTCTTCGATATCAGATAGTCGACGAAGATGTTCTGCCACTCCAAGTCGTAGCGGACGGTCTTGGACAGGTGGGCCCAGATGGTCGCCGCCTGCGGCTTGACTGGGTTGTTGAAGGGCCATCCGGTGTGACCGCCGAATTCGCCGATGACCACGCAGTAGCCCTTGTCGTGGAGGTACCCGAAGCGCTCATCCCAACCCTTCTGCATCTTGGCGACAACTTCGGCATTCGAGCGCTCCACAACCAGCTTGCACTTGGCCTTGCCAGCCGCGTCGTCTTCCAGACCGGCGCAGGCGGGCGTCTGCTCGATGAACTGACGCTGCACATAGACGGCGGGACCGTAGGTGTGGGGCGAGAAGCAGAGTCGATCCTTTGGAATCTGGATCGGATCGAATTGCTGGCCGTAGAGGTTTTCTCCCCAGTTCGGGTTCGTCGTCGTATCGCCGTAGGGCTCGGGTTCCATTTTGGCGAGGTCTTCGCCGTGGGAGCCCGATATGCCTTCAACGATGGCGATGAGATCGTCGTCCTCGGCGGCGATCGCGTCGTAGCATTCCTTGGCCAGGTCCGCCCATTCGGACCACGCGTACTTGAACGGCTCGTTGAAGCAGTCGATGCCGATGATGTTCTTGATGCCAAGCTTCTTGGGCAGCTTGGCCAGCGTGTGGATGTCAGCCAGCCACTTGGCCTTGTCGTAGGCGTCCTCGCCCGTTTTACAGGTGTAGTCTTCCTTCTTGTACTTGTAGTTCTGGCGATTCGCGTCGGTCCAGGGCGGGCCATCGTTGATCATACCGGCGCGCCACCCGATGTGGTTCGAGCACGAGTGCAGGTCCAGGATGACGTACAGGTTGTTCTTGCTCGCCTTGAGGAGGAAGTCCTCGAGCGCAGAATAGGCGTCCGTGTACGCGTAAACGGACGGATCGTTGTTCCGGATCTGCACGTCCGTGCGCGAGTACAGGCCGTCTTTGTGGCCCGGGACGAGAGTCTGCGGCGCGACCGGCAGGCGGATCGTGTTCATGCTCAAGGGGGCGGCCTTGATCTCCTCCATCGTCTTCTCGATGGTGCGCTTCGTCCCCGTGGCCCAGAAGACCGACCCAATGTAGAGTTCCATGGCTCCTGGGCGGGCGACGTCGTCCTGTCCCTCGAGCCCGAACCAGTTCCCGCCGCGGATCTGGAACTCGGTTCCGTTGTGCGTCAGGTGGCCCTGCGCATTCACGCGGAACGCCCCGCTCACGCCTGAAGTCTCGGGCGTCGGCTTGGCATCCTCGGGCGGGACGAACGGAGTCGGGTCCGGCTGCACCCAACCCGTCGAGCCCCCCGTGCCGGTGTTCGATCCGCTTCCGTTCCCCCCCGTGCCCGTCTTGCCGCCCGAGCCGCTGCTCGTGTTTCCACCGTTGCCCGAGCCCGAGTTGCCGCCGTTGCCCGAACCGCTCGAACCAGCATCGCCGGAGCCGGAGTTGCCCCCGGTCTTGCCGCCCCCGTTCTTGCCACCCGTGCCGGAGCCGGATGAACCGCCACCGGACGGATCATCTTTGTTGGAGTCGTTCTTTCCTGAGTGGGAACAGCCCGTCATGAAGACGAGCGCCACTGCGGCGGCGGTCAGAGGCGAGCGAAGCTGTCTGTGCATGGGAGGTCTCCTGGCAAGCCCACACGCGGGCACAATTCGGGCGTAGTCGCGGGACCATTTCCGCGAACGCCGGCGCGAGCACACAAGTTAGGGAAGGGTAGGTGCCACGAAGGCGTCTCAGCTCCGTCCAACAACCCACGGGATGCCGAGTGGCTGTTCCTTCAACCCTGCTCTGCGCACATGTGGGAAATAAACACCGATGTAATCTCTCACATTCAGACACGGGCTTCTGTCTGACGGCACCGACGCTCACCAGAGGCGCACGGTTACCGTAGGTCATCGTGGGCCGACGCACAAAACGCACAGCTTTCGTCTGATGGAAGGGCAGCCTGGGTCTGCTTGCCCCGGCGCGGGCTTGCACTCAAATTGGGGACAGAGCGGCCAGGGTGGCACACGGGAGGTGCGATGGGGAGGGCCGGCCTTTTGCGAATCGCGTTAGGCTTCGGCGCGGCCGCAAGCATGGCATTCGCCTATACCGCCGAGCAGGCGGATCGCGGTCAGCGCGTCTTCTCCGCCCAGTGTGCGGTCTGTCACGGCGCCAAGGGCCAGGGCGCAAACGTACCCGACTCCTTCGGCGGCTACGCCGGTATGAAGGCCCCGCCCGTAGCGGGCAGGGGCGCCCTGCCCAACGTGCAGACCGCCGCGAACGTCTTCACCTTCGTCAAGCAGCACATGCCGCTGCACAAGCCGGGCAGCCTCAGTGACCAGGACGTATTGGACATCGTGGCCTTCCTCCTCAGGGCCAACCACGTGGGCAAGCCCAGCACCGAGGCGCTGACCGTCGAGGCGCTGCCCACGATCTATCTGCACATCAAATGAGAGCGCCCGCGCCCGACGCTGAGCTACCGGGTCTGCGCCCGGGGCTCGCTGACGAGGAGCAGGGGCCGACCGCGTCGCTTGTTCCCCCGCGGGCCCCTCCGTGAATGAGCTTGAGTCCGATCTCCCTTCCAATCCCCAGCGCGTAGGCGAGCTGGATGTTCAGATAGCCCAGGCTCTCCAACCGACGCGCATTCCTCAGCGGTCCCGCGTCCACCGCATCGAAGCCCACAATCCTGGCTACCTGCAGGATTTGTTTCGTGGCCTCGTCATCGTCGCTGGCCACGAAGGTGCTGAGCTGGGCACTGCCGCCGTGCCCGCTCTCCATATGATGGGCGACTGTAATAGAGTCCGCCGCATGACCAGTCCTGCTGAGCGAAAGCACGCTCACCCTTTGCTCTGGGTGCCCAGCCTCTATTTCGCCATGGGCACGCCCATGATCGCCGTGTCGATGGTGGCGGCCATCATGTACAAGAACCTGGGCCTGTCGAACGCGGACATCGCGCTCTACACGGGATCGATGTACCTGCCCTGGGTCATCAAGCCGCTCTGGGCGCCGGTGGTCGAGCTGCTGCGCACGAAGCGTTTCTTCGTCCTGCTCATGGAATGGACCATGGCCATCACCTTTGCGTGCCTGGCCCTGGCCCTGCGCATGCCGGCCTACCTGGCCCTGACCATCGCCTTCTTCTGGGTCACGGGGTTCGCCTCGGCCACGCAAGACATAGCCGGCGACGGCGTGTACATCAGCGCCCTGGCTCCGCGCGAGCAAGCCCTCTTCGGCGGCGTGCAAGGCATGGCGTGGAACATCGGCAAGCTGCTCGCCTCGGGCGCGTTGGTGACGATCACCGGGTACTTGCACGACAGCGGTGGACTGTCATGGGTAGGGGCGTGGTCCATCATCATGCTGATCTTCGCGGCCCTCATGGCCGGGGCGGCCATCTGGCACGCCATCGTGCTGCCCACGGGAGATCGCGCTAGCCACGAAGCCACCAACCTGCGCCAGGCCTTCTCGACCATGGGCGATGCGTGGGTCAGCTTCTTCCGCAAGCGCGACATCTGGCTGATGATCGCCGTGGTCTTCTTCTATCGCTTCGGCGAGGGCTTCATTGAGAAGATGGGGCCGCTGTTCATGCTTGATCCGCGCTCGGCGGGCGGCCTGGGTCTGTCGAACGTCACCCTGGGTCACATCAACGGCACCGTCGGCACCGTCGGCTTCATCGGCGGCACCCTGCTCGGCGGGCTCATCGCCGCACGCTACGGCCTGCGCCGCGTCTTCCTGCCTCTCGCCTTCGCGCTGAACATCCCGCACATCACCTATTTCTATCTGAGCCAGACCCTGCCCGACAGCCTGACCGTGATTACCGTCGTGGTCACCATCGAGAAGATCGGCTACGGCTTCGGCACCATCGGCATGATGTTGTACATGATGCAGCAGCTGGCGCCCGGGCCTTACCGGACGGCTCACTACGCCTTCGCCACGGGCATCATGGCCCTCAACATGATGCTCACGGGGGTGGTGAGCGGGCGCGTCCAGCAGGCGCTCGGCCATCGCGGCTTCTTCATCTTCGTGCTCGCCGCATCCGTGCCGCCCATCCTGTTGGCCCGGCGCGCGCCTTTCCACCACAGCGAGGCCGAGGCCAAACCTGAGGCGCAAGCCGCCAGCGCATGAACCTGGTCGCCCCCACCGCATTCAAAGGAACGCTGACGCCGCTCGGGGCCGCGCGCCATCTGGCGGGCCCGGGCGATCGCCTGCTTCCCCTCAGCGACGGTGGGGACGGCTTTCTCGAATGCCTGCACCACGGGCTGGGCGGGCGGTTGCAGCACGTTCCCGCGGCCGATCCCTTCGGCCGCGTGCGCCCGGTGCCCGTTCTCCTCCTCGATGATGGAACCATTGGCGTGGAATCGGCACAGATCGTCGGCCTGGCGGGTCTGGACCAGCACGATCCTCTGCGCGCCTCCAGCCTGGGCCTGGCTGAGGTGCTGTCGCGTTTCGCGGGGGCAGCGCGCCTATGGGTCGGCCTGGGTGGAACCGCCACCATGGACGGCGGACGGGACTGGCCTGCTCTGCATCTGCCACCCACCACGGCCTTCTGTGACGTCACCACCGATCTGATGGACGCGGCCGCCGTGTTCGGCCCGCAGAAGGGCGCGCGGCCCGAGGACATCCCCGTGCTGACGCGACGACTGGGTGACCTCGGGCTGCCGCGCGGACCACGCACGGGTGCGGCCGGCGGACTCGGCGCACGACTGGCCGCGCTGGGCGCCGAGCTTGTGGATGGCGCCGAACGCATGCTGGACGTCCTGGGCTTCGAGAGCGCGTGCGCGGGTTGTGCGCTGGTGATCACCGGCGAAGGCCGACTGGACGCGTCTACCCTGGAGGGCAAGCTGCCTCTCGCAGTGGCTCGTCGCGCACATCGCCTGGGGCTGCGCGTGCGCGGTCACTTCGGGTCTCGTGGCGCGGGCTGGGAGCGCGCGGCCGAGCTCTTCGATGAAGTAGCCTTCGAAAGCGCCTGAGAGCGGTGTCAGCCTGGGCGCGATGTGAGTGGGTGAGCGACCCGCGCGTAAGACGAGACAGCACGCGCCGCGATCGCGCCAGAGGCGCGCGCCCTAAGAAAAAAGAAAAGAATGCCTCGGCCACTCTCAAGGAGCGTGCGCGGCAGTCGATGAAGTGCAGAAACGCGCGCCAGGCGAAGGCCCGGCGCATGCAGCGGTGCACCCTCTCCCGCAGCGGTTCGCAGAACCGCGCAGGCGATCGCGCCAGGCCGCATGCCATGGGCGTTTCCGCGATCGCCACGCGAGATCATCGAAGATCAGGCGCGCTTCCGAGTTGCACGGTTTCGCACGGCCCGATTTCCCCCGGAATCGTTGGCGATCAGGGCCTCCGTCACCGAACGGTGCCCCTCTCCGCGACCCTCCGCGCGCAAGCATTTCGCCCAGATCTCAAGCACCTCCAAAACTTGCGCATCTCCCTCTTGCCGCTCGCCGCCCGGGTTGCTACTTAAGGCGCCCTTCGTCGACGTCGCCGGTCGGTGTCTCGCAAACCGCGAGGCCCCTCGGGTGTTCTGTGGATTAGTTGGGGATGACGTCTGCCAAGTCTCTGGAATGACCACCCTTTCTCTATTCACAGTGGCTGTGGAAACCGCATGACGGACCTGTGGGGACAGGCCGTCCGCGCGGTCGAGGAACAGGTTAAGCCAGCGCACCGAGCCCTTTGGCTGCGGCCCATCAAGTGCGTGTCCATGGGCAACGGCCGCATTCGCCTGCAGGCCCCCAACCGGTACCACAAGGAGTGGTTCGAGGATAACCTCCTGCCCACCATCCTCCGGGACTTGCGCTCGCGCACGCAGACGGCGTTCCAGGTTGACTTCGAGGTGCCCGAGGAAGCGACGGTCAGCCCCGCGCCGGTGGCCGCACCGCTGACGCCCGCGCCCGTGCGCGTGCTGCCGCGACCCCTGCCTGCGCCGCAAGCCAACCGCGAGCTCGACAGCCGCTTCGGGTTCGACAAGTTCGTTGTCGGCCCGGGCAACGAGTTCGCCCACTCAGCGGCACGCATGGCCGCCGAGTCGCCCGCGTCGCGTTGGAATCCCCTTTTCATCTATGGGGGCGTGGGGCTGGGCAAGACGCACCTTTTGCACGCCGTTGGCCACGAGATCGCGCGCCAGCATCCTGACTGGACCATCCGCATGGTCACCTGCGAGCAGTTCGTCAGCGGCTTCATCGGCTCGCTCGTCAATCAGCGCAAGCAGACGGGCCCGGGCAGCCCCATGGAGCAGTTCCGCACGCGCTACCGCGAGGAGCCGGACGTGCTGCTCATCGACGACATCCAGTTCCTGTCCAAGAAGGACAGCTCGCAGGACGAGTTCTTTCACACGTTCAACTCGCTCCACCACGCGCACAAGCAGATCGTCTTGACCTGCGACAAGTTGCCTTCCGAACTGACAGGCATCGACGAGCGCCTGACCAGCCGATTCGCCTCGGGCTTGGTCGTGGAGATTCGCCGCCCCGACCTGGAAACCCGCGCGGCCATCGTGCGGCGCAAGGCCGAGTTGTCGAACCTTCAAGTTCCGGAGGACGTGGTCCAGGTCATCGCCTCGCGCGTGAACACCAACGTGCGCCAATTGGAGGGCGCGCTGCTACACGTGTCGGCACGCGCGACTCTGTGTGGGCAACCCCTGACGCGCGAGTTTGCCGACGAGGTTCTGCGCAATCTCATCGCCACGGCTTCCCCGGCCACGACCGTGGACTCGATCCAGCGCGAGGTCGCCAACCACTTCAACGTGCGGGTCGACGATCTGCGCGGACCGCAACGTCAGCGAGCCATCGCCCATCCCCGCATGGTGGCCATGTACCTCACGCGCCGGCTGACCTCGCTCAGTTATCCCGAGATCGGTGAGCGCTTCGGCGGCAAGGATCACTCGACGGTCATCAATGCGGTCAAGAAGATCGAGCGCCTCGTGACCGAGGACGCGGCGGTCAAAAGCGTGGTGAGCCGCCTCGAAGATCGCCTGCGTCGCGAAGCGGATTGATCATTCCTGCCTGCCGCAGCCCCGGTAGGGCGCGAAGCGGCGGCCGGGTGCAGCCTGAGCGTAGGCCCGCAGCTCGGAGGCCGTGAAGGCGTCGCGCGATCCGCACGGCAGAGCGGTGCGAATGAAGCGCTCGATCTCCGCACGGGCCTCGGCCCCTGCCGGACCGCCGTCAGTCTCGAGCCACAGCTCAAACAGGATGCGCCTTCGTTCCCAGGCTGGCAGCGGCGTGAACAGCCACACGCGAGCCAGCGCGATGGGCAGATGGGCCAGCGTGACCTGCATATCGTCGCGCCGGGTCTGCAGCGCCATGCGCACGCGCAGATCGAACGTCGCGTCCAGAACGCGTGCCCGTTCCGGCCGATAGGGAGCCACCCCCACGGCACGCCAGAGCGCATCGTTCAAGTCCGCGTTCACGCCAAAGCCGATGACGACTTCGTCCAAGATGTTGGGCAGCCGCCAGCACGTGTAGTCGGGTCGACACAGCTCGTAGTCCACTTGGCCGGGCGGCCCCAACAAGAGCGGCGGCGGATAGGGGGCCACGGCGTAGCCGCGCGCCTGCCAGGCCGTGAGGCCCAGGACCCAGTCCTCGATCCAGGGGACGGATACGCCGGGGCGCAGTGGCCTGAGGATGAAGCCCGCGTAGCCGGGACGAAAGTCACGTGGCGAGAAGGCGACCGAGCCATCGGGAAAGATGCGGACCGTAAAGCGCGGGTCGGGGTAGAAGTAGCCATCGCCGCGCGGTTGTAGACGCGCCCCCAACTCCGGCTCTGGTGGTCCGGGGGCCTCCTCGATGATCGGCCGGTCGGGATGGACGGCTTGTGCCAGCAGCCCCGCCATGAACACCGCGAGTGCGCACCCCACGCTTGGATCATGGACCACCGCCGGTTCGGACGCCCGCGTCCGGAGGGTCGCACACGGAGCGCACGAACTGCAGATGCGAGCACCAGGTGCGCATTCCGCGATTTCTGGCCGCGGGCGACGCCTGTGCACATGCTACGGATAGCGCCCATCACGCCATGCGAATCGTTCGTTCAGGGGAGGCAGCGCATGAGGGAGTCCAGCTCGATTCGGAGAGGCCATGATGCGGACGGCGTGAAGGCCCTGGGTCGAGGGGACGGCGTCGCCTCTGCGCTCGACCGCTGCCACGGCATCCTCCAACAGCTCGACCTGTGTCCCATCCGCGACCCACGGGCGCGGCGATGGATCTCCACCATCCGCAAGGTTGTGCGACAGAGCCGCGAGAGCAATCCCGTAGGAGAGCCACAGGGCCAGGCTCTATCACCCGAGGACCAGGCGGCCTTCGCGCGCGCCCTCGATCAGTTGAGTGCCTGGCTGGAGGCCGAGCCGCGCCGGCTGCTCTGGCAGTAGCGACGGGAACAAAAGAGCGGGTCCGCTCCTTGACACGGGCGATCGGGTCGAGTTGACTTGTGGGGCGTCGAGGTCGTGCGCTCGCGCTTGGAGGAGGATGGGATGGAAGGGGACGGGGATCTGATCAGGATTCGCCGACTGCGTCGCAAGTCAAAAAGCATTGCGGATGACGGCGGCTCCGAAACCATGAGTGCAGACGAAGATGTCCGGCAGCCTGAATTGCCCCAGCAGCCTGAAGCGCCTCGGCAGCCTGAAGCGCCCCGGCCCCCGAGGCCCAAACCCTCTGAAC
>JAEXQJ010000377.1 GCA_023438785.1 Pseudomonadota bacterium | reverse complement strand
GGCCGCGATTCCGAGGAGGACCGAGAGCGGCCAGGCGCCCGTGGCCACCGCGTGAGCCGTCACCGCGGCCAGGACGGGCAAGAGCACCAGGCGGGGCCGCGCGTTCACAGGCACAGGGGTTCCTTGTTCTCGATGGCCTGCACGGGCACGACCACCCGATCGCCGGGCGCGACGTCCCCGGGGCCGGGGCCTTGCACCACCACGCACTGACAGGCCACGCCTTGCGCGCGCACGATGTGAGCGAAACGGGCGCGCTCCGCATCCCAGGTCAGACCCACGAAGATGACCGCGCTCAGCCGCCCCAAGAAGGGGGCCAGCCGTCGCGCCGGTGCCTCGGCCACGAACGGCCGACCCGGCGACACGCATGCCAGCAGGTCCAGCGCCTGGTCGAGGAAGCCCAGGGAGCGGCCCACGGTCAGCGCGTGCACCTCTTCGCCCACCACCAGCAGATCGATGAGGGCCTCGCCGCGACTGAGCCGCGCCACGATCCCCGCGGCCAGCGACAGGGCTGCCTCCAGGCGCCGCGGCTCCGCCTGCGTGCGATCCGTGTCCACCACGACGCCGAGGCGGCTGAAGTATTCCTCCTGGTATTCGCGCACGATGGGCTGACCCAGGCGGGCCCACGAGCGGGCGTGCAGGTCGCGAATCGGATCGCCCGGGCGATAGGGACGGATGCCCAGCAGGTCCATGGACTCTCCTGTCTTGGAGGCCAGGGCCACGCCACCGGGCTGGTGGCGACGGGCGATGGGCAGCGTGATCCGCGTGACCGAGGCCAGGGCCGGCACCACCAGGAAGCGCGCGGGCGCGCTGTGCGCGGCGTGCCCGGTGGACAGGCCCAGCGGCAGCAGGGCCGCTGCCGTGAAGGGATCCAGGTGATGTTCGCCGCGCGTGCCAAAGCGGGCTATGCAGGTCACGCGGGCGCGCGCGCCCGGGGCCAACTCCTCGACCACCGGCAACTCGCCCACCCAGCGCCCGTCGGACGGCAGGAACGGTCCCTGCACGGCCACGGCCAACTCGCGCAGCATATGGGCTCCTCGGTTGCTCAGCTCCACCTCGAAGCGCTGTGCCTCTCCCAGCGACACGCGGCGGGCGCAGTGGACCACCACGGCCAGGTGCTCGACGGCAAACAGGCGCACGGGCAACAACACGGCCAGGCACAGACCGGCCATGAGGGCGAAGAGCACGTAGACCTGCGTGGCCTGCACGTCGATGCCGAAGGCGCCGACCAAGATGGTCGATACGAACAGGGTGCGCCCCGGCCGCGTCAGGCGCGTGTACAGAAAGGTCAGCGGGCGCAGCAGCCGGGCCAGCCAGCCGTGGCGCAGGCGCTCGCGCTCGGCATAGGTTTCGGGAAAGACGCTGCGGTTGAGGCGGGCCAGATTCACGCCGGCACCGGCACCGTCCCCAGGATGCCGTCGATCAAGGCCTCGGCGCGCACGCCCCCGTAGCGGGCCTGCGCCGTGAGCACCAAGCGGTGGGCCAGCACGACGCCCGCTACGCCCTGCACGTCGTCCGGGCTGACGTAGTCTCGATCGGTCAGCAGGGCGTGGGCCTGGGCTGCCCGGTACAGGGCCAGAGCACCTCGCGGGCTCACACCGATTTCGACCTCCTTGTGGCGACGCGTTTCGGCGACGACCTGCAGAAGGTAACGCCCCACGGATTCAGCCACACGCACCTCGCGCACGCGGGCTTGCAGGGACAGCAGGTCCGCCGCCTCGGCCACGGGTTGAATCGCATCCAGCGGCGTGCCGTGCTGGTGGGCATAGAGCATCTGCAATTCCTCGTCGGCGGCCGGATAACCCATGGCCAGGCGAATGAGAAAGCGATCGAGTTGCGCCTCGGGCAAGGGGTAGGTGCCCTGGTGATCCGCGGGGTTCTGAGTGGCTAGGACGATGAACGGGGTGGGCAGGGCGTAGGTCGAGCCGTCCACCGTGACCTGCCCCTCGTTCATGGCCTCGAGCAGCGCCGACTGCGTGCGTGGCGAGGCGCGGTTGATCTCGTCGGCGAGCAGCACGCTCGTGAAAACGGGGCCGCGATGGAAGGCGAAGCTCCCATCCTTGGGCACGAGAATCTGCGAGCCGATGATGTCGGCGGGCAGGAGATCGGGAGTGAACTGCACGCGCGCGAAGGGCATGCGAAACGAACGGGCGAGGGCCTTGGCCAGCGTGGTCTTTCCGGTGCCCGGCACATCCTCCAGCAACACGTGGCCGCCACTGAGCAGCGCCACCAGGAGCAAATCGATGATCTCCCGCTTGCCCCGAATCACGCCAACGAGGCTCGCGCGAATAGCCTCGAGCACTGCCGCATTTTCCCCGCTGGACACCTCCCCATGATACGAGGCCCCCGATCCCCCGGCCAGTGGCCCGGCGCGCACTGTCCTTTGTTTTTGACACAGCAAAGAAACGTGCTTGCCATTTGCAGCGCGATGCGCGACTTTCGCCCGGCAAGCGGGACGCGGAGCTCGAGTAGCGATGCAGTTTGGAGCGGCTATAGCTTTGGGTGCTGTTGTGTGCGCGTTTCACGCACGTGCACAAGCGCAGGAGAATTCTGGTTGCTCACCGGACGCCGGATTGCGTTCCGACGATGCCGCCGTGACGGCACAGGCCGCACTCGACTCAGAGAGCGGTTCCCGCCTCGAGAGCGAGAACCCCGAACCTGACCTGAGCCCTGCCATTCCGGTGTCCCCAGGCGGGCAGGCAGAAGACCAATCCGTCGCCGCCGAGCACATCCCCAATCAGCCAAGTGACTCGAGGATCGATGGCCGACGCAATTCCTTATCAGAAGCGGATTCGTATCGGCTTGAAGGCGTCGCTCAGGCCCGATACGTCTATCAGAACGCCTCGGGAGGGCCTTGGCAAGGCAGCTTCGAACCGCCATTTGTGCGGGCCGGCCTCGTTGGACGGGTAGGGAGCGTTGTCGACTATCAAGTCTCGGGGGCCGTGAGCAATGGCAGTCCAGAGCTGTTCACTGCCTACGCCGAAATCGCACCTTTGCGTTTTCTATCGATCAGGGCGGGGCAGATGCGCGTGCCCTTTTCGCGGGAATCGATGACCCCGGAGGAGTCGCTGACCTTCCCGGAACGGTCTCTTGCCACGAAGGAGTTCTCCTATCTGCGAGATATCGGTGTCTCGGCCAGAGTGCATGGGCTCGAGGAGCGACTGGAGCTTATCCTTGGGGCCTACAACGGCAGTGGTCCGAATCGTGGCAATGACAATCTCGATCCGATGCTCCTTGTCCGGGTGGCCGGTGTGCCACTCGGCCAATCCTGGGGGCCAGATGAAGGGGACCTCGGAAGGTCGCGCGAGCTCTCCCTGAGCCTCGGCGGAAGCGCGACAGTCGACTATGTCCCGGCCCCCACCGCCTACGGATATCTGAGTGGGAATGCCGTGCCGGTCCGGCCCCTTGGGGATCGAGACATCGACCGTGACGGGCGGGTCGATGACGTGCGCATCGTGCAGCTGGCCGGTGACGTGGCACTGCGGTTCAGAGGACTGGCATTTGATTGCGAGCTCTTCCAGCGCAGGGAGAACTGGAAGGCGCTTGCTTTTCAACCCAAGTCAGAGCCGTTGCAGATCCAGAACCAATTCCGGGGCTGGTTTGCACAGCTCTCCTACTACGTTCTGGACAACCGGCTGCAAATCGCCGCCCGCGCCTCGGTCGCACGCATTTCCCCGTTGACCGTTGGGGGACGCATTCGGTCTGAGGCCGTCTGCTCCTACCCCGACGGCACAGCGTCGACCTGCCGGCTGCCCTATGCAGATGCCCGTAGCGAGTTGGTCGCCCAAATCGCTCTGCATCTCTCTGGGCTTCGAATAGCCGGGGCGTTCGCCCGTTCCCGCTGGTCCTCAGACAGTGCCATTCAGCCGCCTTCAGCCATCGAAAACCAGCTCACGATCCTGACCCAATGGATTCTATAGAAGGCGAGAACCCGCCGTGCAGAGAAGGCAATACCCATGAACAACACAGACGAAGCGGAAACAAGGAGACTGCGGTTCATGAAGCGTGATACCGCATGGCGAGCGGCGGTCGCGTTGGTCGCGATGTCCTTCCTCCCTGGCTGCAAAGGCGTGTGGAACGACCTCTTCGGCAGCAGCTCA
This sequence comes from Pseudomonadota bacterium, assembly GCA_023438785.1. Classification (GTDB taxonomy): domain Bacteria; phylum Myxococcota_A; class Polyangia; order Fen-1088; family Fen-1088; genus Fen-1137. The sequence continues at coordinate 837 of JAEXQJ010000377.1, read as the reverse complement.
CGGCAGGCCGCGACGCTGGCGCCGGGGAGTCTGGAGGAGTGTACCCCGGCGAGGGACGAGGACATCGCGGCGAAACTAGCCAATAACGTGCCCTGCAGCTCGGACAGCGGATGCCCTGTTGGTTCGTTTTGCACCGGCAATGGCGTGTCCGGAACCTGCATCCGCGAATGTGGAATAGGCCTGCCCAACTGCACCGGAAACCGGTACTGCAGCTGCCAGGGTGTGTGCGAGGACCTTCCCGGCGCGGCCGTCGACGCGGGGGGAGGGTCGGTGCAGCAAACCTGCGAGCGAGAGAACGCCCTGCTTGACCAAGTCAAGGGGACCAGGGCCTGCGAATGGGACACCGACTGCCCGAATGGCTCGCATTGCGACCGATCGATCGCCCGGTGCGAGTGGTCCTGCAGAACCGACAGCGAGTGCGATGGAGGCGCGTGCGGGTGTAACGGCGTGTGCGCGACCCCGTCGGACGCGGGGGTCGGAGGAACCGTCCTTCGAAAGGCCATCTCACTTGAGGTGTCGCCCACCACGGTCAAGGTCATTCCCGGAACGGCCAGCACTCAATGGACGCGCGCCGTACACGTCAGCCTGCAAACGAAGGATCCGACGGCCCTGGCGGCCGAGCGAATGGGTAGGGTTTTGGCATGGGATCTAGACCAGGCCGTAAGCGTCCGTCCGGGCGCGAATCTGCAAGTCGCGTGCAACAGCTCCACACCGACCTATTCTCCCACCGGTTGCACGCTCGGAGGTCCATGGATCTTCTCTCAGGAGGGAGACACTTGGAAGTCTGAGCAGGTCATCCTCGTTCAGCCGGCAACGCCGGCGCCCGCCCCAGGCGCG
>JAEXQJ010000290.1 GCA_023438785.1 Pseudomonadota bacterium | reverse complement strand
AAGCTGCACCGGCGCCCGCGCCTGGCCCCGAGGCTGCACCGGCGCCCGCGCCGGAGGTCCCGGCCAAGGCCGAGCCTGCCCAACCTGCGGTGACTGAAGCGGCGGCCGCGGAATCGGCGCCTGCCGTGGAGTGGAAGGCGCAGAGCAAGGGCGGTCTGGTCCTCACCTCGGGCAACTCGCAGACCACCAACGCCACCTTCGGCGTGACGGCCTCGCGCAAGGAGGGCAACAACAAGCTGGCCCTGGAAGGCGGCATCGCCTACGGCAAGTCGAAAACCCTGGTCGTGCCGCAGGACGGCGTCAGCGACGGCATCATCACCCGCCTCGATCGCGAGGAACGGGTCACCACCAACATGTGGTCGGGTAAGGGTCGCTACGATCGTTTCCTGACGGACAACAACTCGGCCTATGCCAGCGGTCAGATCGCCGCGGACAAGGTGGCCGGCAAGAAGCTCTTCGGCGGTGGCCAGACCGGCTACAGCCGCCAGCTCCTCAGCGATGACATGAACCTCATGGTGGCCGAGCTCGGTTACGACTTCTCGTACGAGAGTTACGTGCAGTCCGGCCTGGACGCCGTGGCCATCCACTCGGCGCGCGTGTTCGTCGGCGAGACGCTCAAGCTGACCCCCGAAACGGGCATCATCCTGAGCGTGGAGGCGCTGCTCAACCTCAACAAGGAGTCCAAGGCCATCGACGTGAGCGACGGGAGCACGGGCGTGAACGCCTTCAAGGACACGCGCGTGAACGGGAAGGTGGCCGTGACCACCAACCTGCGCAAGAACCTGAGCATGGGCCTCAGCCTGACGGTCAAGTACGACCAAAACCCAGCCGTTCGTCCGGTTCCCGCCGGCGCACCGGAAGGGGCCGCCTTCGCCAAGCCCTACAGCGGCAACGCCTTCGCTGACAAGACCGACAGCATCACCGAGGCGACCCTCATCTACACGTTCTTCTAGGTGCTAGGCGCGGCCCCGCCAGGGGGGCAGCGCCCAGCTCACCAGCACGGGCCACGCAAGTGGCCCTTCTGCTTTTCTGGGGCATCGAACCCGCATGGGCAGGATCGAGGATCTGCGACGGCGGGCAGCGAGTTGCCGGGCCTGCGACCTGTGGAAGCGCGGCACGCAGACCGTGTTCGGCGAGGGCGGACCCGCGCCGCGCCTCATGCTGGTCGGTGAACAGCCGGGCGACGAAGAAGATCGGACGGGTCGCCCCTTCGTGGGGCCGGCCGGCAAGCTGCTCGATCGCGCCCTGGCCGAGGCGGGCATCGATCGCGCCCTGGCCTACGTCACGAATGCGGTCAAACACTTCAAATGGGAGCCGCGGGGCAAGCGACGCATCCACAGCAAGCCCAGTGCCGGCGAGGTAGCGGCCTGCATGCCCTGGCTGCGCAGCGAGATCGAGGCCCTCCGGCCGCGGGTGATCGTCTGCCTGGGCGCCACCGCCGCGCAAGCCCTGCTCGGCCGCGCCTTTCGTGTGACCCTGAGCCGTGGCCAGCCCGTGCCCTCCGACCTGGCCCCCCACGTGCTGGCCACTGTGCACCCGTCGTCGATCCTGCGCGCCCCCGACGAAGGAGCGCGCCACCGCGAGTACGCGCGATTCGTCGAGGATTTGCGGATGGCGGGGCGGCTGCTGGGGGATTAGCGGTACTTGACCAGGGGCTAGCGGTACTTGACCAGGAAGGATCGGAAGTCATTGGTGTCGGGCGGCAAGGTCGCCATAACGCCATTTCCGAAGTCGACCGGCTCTGCCGCGTACAACCCCGTCGCGTAGATGTCCCCGTTCCCCACCACGGTGAGTTGGTCAAAATACGATGCCACGCCGCCCACGGTTGACAGTGCCCACTGGGCAACCCCCGTGTCACTCAGCTTCGCCAGAAGACCTCCGTCCCCGGTCACCGAAAGCTCCCCACCAGACGACACCACAACCGTTCGGTCCACTTCACCTGTCAAATACAGGTCTCCAGCAGTGTCCGCCTGGACATCGACGTAGGCCGCGTACCCTGCATCTGAATCGATCGGATACCTGGCCCACTGGGCAATCCCGTCCGGCGCGAACTTCACCAAAAGAGAGGTGGCATGGATTCCATTTCCTGTTGTCACGGCCACGCCGGGATCGAAGTAGCAAGTTCCCGTGCAATCATCACGAATGATGGCGAATAGATTCCCACTGCTGTCGACCGTCATCGAAACAAGACTCTCGGCGCTCCCATGGTATGTGAGCCTTCGGACCCAAGCCGGGCTCCCGTCCGGCAGATACTTGACCAACCCGCCCCGGTCGCCGCAAGCGTCGCCAGTGCAGTTGGACTTGGAGATCACTCCGCCTCCGAAGTCCGCAATCGCACCGAGGAATCCGCCACAGTAGATGTTCCCGGCGCTGTCGATGGCAATGCGGCGAAAGACAGTTCCGCGCGAGGGTGAGTTGACACCGCGGGCCCACTGAGCGTTGCCATTCTCGTCAAACTTGACGAGGTGGCTACCACACGGGGTCAAGTCACCGGTCGAGCAACCGGCGGGAAGCGCAAGCCGCACGCCATTACCGAACTCATAGACGGAGCCAGCGTCGATGCCGCCGACAATGTAAACGTTCCCATTCCTATCGGTGGCTACAGCGCCGCCACCGAAAGCATTGCCCCCGCGGACGACACGAACCCACTGGGCCAACCCGTTTGAGTTGAACTTCGCGAGAGCGTAGCTGTACTCGGACGCGACCGCGGTCACTCCGTTTCCGAGCATGTGTTCTCCTGGGGGTATGCCGAAATAGACATACACATCCTCGTTCGGGCTCGTCGCGAATCCCCACGGGTAATCACCATCGTAGACTCCGGCCCACTGGGCACGCCCAAGCGCGTCTATCTTCAGGAGCACGAAACGGTCCGCAGACCCAGCTGTCGCGGTGACGCCGCTTCCGAAGTCCACGGTTTCGCCCGCATCAATGGTTCCGATTATGTAGAGGGTGCCGAATGCCGTGCTGCGAATCGCTTCCACTTGCATCGCGCCAAGGTCCATGATCCACTGAGCCGCCGTGCGCGTCGTAACCTGATATGTAGCCGGTGAACCGCCTTGAGTCGACGCGACAGTAATGATCGCCTTCCCAGGGCCTGTCGCGTTGACCAGTCCCGTCCCGGAGACTGTGGCCACGGCCGGGTCGCTGCTCTGCCACGTGAGGGTGTCGGCTGGGACCGTGGACGGCTGGAGATACACGACGAGCTGATCAGTCTCTCCAACGTTCAGCGTTGCGCTCGTCTTGTTGAGGGTGAGGCGGACGTCCACCGCGGAGTCGAGGGCGAGGTCCGGCCTGGCGTCGGTGATGGCCACGTCTCCCGCGTCCGCGTCGGCCGAAACGGGAGCGGGAGCGTCCGGCATGGCGCTGTCAGGCTGGCCATCGGGTGTGGACAGTCGGGAATCGGGAGAGGGGGCCAGCGTGTCGGCTCCGGCATCGGCCGAGGCGACGGGGGCGTCGGAGCGCTCGGCATCCGCTCGGATCGTGTCCAGGCCACCGTCACCGATGGGAACGCATTCGTTCTGCGCGTTGCACGTGTACCCATCACGGCACTGGCCCGCCGGACCACACGATTCCCGCATGTCCTTCGTCGCGCAGCCCGCGAAGGCCATCAACAACGCCGCGGCCCAGGCACTGACCGCTGCCAGAGCGCGATCAGGCTGTCTGGCTTCCTCTCCAATCGCCATCGTCTCGTCCCCCTGTGGTTTCAAAGAAGATCCGCAGGTCGCGCCTGCGGCCATGCTGTTCATAGCCTTTTCTCGGCCGCTCACACCGTTTGTTGCGCGGCCAGCGGCAATTGGCGACTCGGGTCACGGCCAGGCCCCTCAGACGGTGAGCCGGTGTGCCGAAGATGTCGGCCTCGTCGCCGCCCCGCCGACGCCGAGTCGCGCAGCCCGCAAAGGCGATGAGCAGGGCAGCGGTCCACGAGCCACGCACGGCCACGGTCAGGCCGCGGGAGTGTCGGGTTTGTCGCTGCCCCCTCGCCATCACGCCGTCCCTCCTACGGAGTCAGAGAAGAGCCGCAGGTCGGGCCTGCCGTCGTGCAGTTCGTGATCGAGCAGGTTGGTGAG
>JAEXQJ010000242.1 GCA_023438785.1 Pseudomonadota bacterium | reverse complement strand
GGCCGCGCTGGGCGCCCTGTCGTGGTTCACGCGCCGCCAGATGGGCACTCTGCGCCACGGGCCGCAGAGCTGGGGATATTTCGAGAGCGGCCGCCTGGACGAGGTGCGCATCCTGGAAATCGTGGGGCGCCTGGCCCCCGGCCTACACGAGCTCATCTGCTCACCCGTGCAGGACGACACGGGTCCGTGCAGCGGCGAGTTGGCCGCCCTACTCTCACCGCGCGTGCGCGAGGGCCTGCAGCGCCGGGACATCCAGCTGGGGCGCTGGGCCGATCTCTTCTAGCAGCCCGTGGTGAGAGTCGGACCGAGCCGTTCGGAGTGGGTTGGGGCCGGATGCAAGGAGACGCGAGGCGCGGAATACTGGAAGCATTCAAGCGAGCGACGACGCCGCAGCCGGGCCAGAACCCGCCCGAACGGCGACGGGAGGCGTTCACCACGGGCTGCTAGAGCACCGAACGGTTTGAAGACCGAGCGAAAACGCGGAGATGCGAGCAGCCCGAGGCGCGAGGAGGGAGAATACTCGACGTATTTGACCGACGAGCAACGAAGGGATGCGACGCAGGTCCGCGTTTTCGCGACCGATTCAAACCGTTCGGTGCTCTAGGGGCGTGGCAGCGTCAGGCGCCCCGCGTCCACGCTGCGTGCCGACGGCCAGCAGCCCTCACCAAGACTCTCGCGTCCGGAGCGTGCTGCCCTCATAATCGGAGGTCCCCCTCCCATGGAACCCCAGCCTGATCTCCGTTCCACGCAGAGTTATTACGACCGCTTTTCCACCAACTACGAGCGCGAACGCCACCACGGCTATCACCGGCTGATCGACGAGCTGGAGCTGGAGTTGGTCCGCCAGTACGGGACCGGCAAGGACGTGCTCGAAGCGGGGTGCGGGACGGGGCTGCTCCTGGCCGAAGCCGCGCGCGTCGCCCGCTCGGCGGTGGGCGTGGACCTCTCGGCGGGCATGCTGACGCGGGCCCGCGAGCGCGGCCTGCGGGTCTTGCAGGGCTCGCTCACCGCCCTGCCGCTGCCCAACGAATCGGTGGACCTCGTGTACAGCATGAAGGTGCTGGCCCACGTGCCACCCATCCGCGAGGCGCTGGCCGAGTTGGCGCGCGTGGTGCGGCCGGGTGGCCACCTGCTGCTCGAGTTCTACAACCCCTTCTCGTTGCGCTACCTGGCCAAGGTGCTGGGCGGCGCGGCGCCCATCGCCGAAGGCACCACCGATCGCGACGTGTATACGCGCTACGACCGGCTGGAGACGGCGCGCAGTTATCTGCCGCCCGGGGTGGAGATGGTGAGCGTGCGCGGCGTCCGGGTGGTCACGCCCACCTCCAGCGTATTCCGCACGCCCTTCCTGGCCGGCCTGTTCGAACGCGCCGAGCGCGCGGCCTGCGACTTGCCGGGGCTGCGCCGTTTGGGCGGCTTCCTGATTCTTGTGGCCCGGAAAGGACGCTGACCCGCATGGCGCAAGTCGGTGACATTCTGATCGTCGACGACGAGCGCTCCATGCGCGAATTCCTGGCCATCTACCTGCGACGGGCCGGGCACCGGGTCGAGGCGGCGGCAGGGGGCGAACAGGCCCTGGCCACCCTGAAGACGCGCGAATTCGACGTGGTCATCACCGATCTGCGCATGCCCGACGTGAACGGGCTGGAAATCCTGGAGAGGACCAAACAGCAATACCCCGACACGCAGGTCATCGTGGTCACCGCCTTCGCCACCACCGAGACCGCCATCGCCGCCATGAAGGCCGGCGCCTACGACTACCTGACCAAGCCCTTCAAGGTCGACGAGGTCGGCCTGGTGGTGGAGCGCGCACTGGAGCGCCGCTCGCTGGCCCGCGACAACGTGGTCCTGCGCGACGAGATCAAGGGGCGATACAAGCTCGATCGCCTGCTGGGCAAGTCGCCGCCCATGCAACGCGTGTTCGACATTCTCCGCAAGATCGCCACCACGCGCACCAGTGTGTTGCTCATCGGCGAGTCGGGCACGGGCAAGGAATTGGCCGCCCGCGCGCTGCACGAGCTCTCGCCGCGCGCGGATCGCCCCTTCGTGGCGGTCAACTGCGGCGCCATTCCCGAGGCCCTGCTCGAGTCCGAGCTGTTCGGGCACGTGAAGGGCTCGTTCACCGGTGCCAGCAGCGACAAGCAGGGCCTGTTCGAGGCCGCGCACAACGGAACCCTGCTGCTCGACGAGGTGGCCGAGTTGCCGGTGGCCATGCAGGTCAAGCTGCTGCGCGTGCTGCAGGAACGACGGGGCAAGCCGGTCGGCGGCGTGGCCGAGCGCGAGGTGGACGTGCGCATCGTGGCGGCCACCAACCGCGACCTGGAAACCGAGGTGGAGAAGGGCACCTTTCGCCAGGACCTGTTCTACCGCCTCAACGTCATTCAGCTTCGCCTGCCGCCCTTGCGTGAACGGCGCGAGGACATCCCTTTGCTGGTCGAGCACTTCGTGCGCAAATTCGCCGCCGAGCACGGGCGCAAGGTGGCGGGCGCCGAGCCCGAGGCCATGTCCGCGCTCATGGCCTATCACTTCCCGGGAAACGTGCGCGAGCTGGAGAACCTCATCGAACGCGCCGTCACCCTGGCGGCCAGCGATCGCCTGGGTCGAGATGCCTTCCCCACCTTGGGTGGCGTGACCAGCCCCGCGGCCCCGCTGGCCGCCAGCCCCACCGTGCCTGAGACCGGGCTGGACCTGGAGCGCGTGGTCGAGGACTTCGAACGCAGCATCATCATCGGCGCGCTCGAGCGCACCTCGGGCAACCGCACCGAGGCGGCACGACTGCTGGGCGTGTCCTTCCGTTCCCTGCGCTATCGGCTTTCCAAGCTGGGCATCACGGGCGCCGACAGCGGCAGCGAGGTCACCGACAAGACGCCGCCGCCCGCCGAGACCTGATCATGAACCACGCGACGCTGCCCTCGGCCTCGCGCAGCCGCGCCCTGCTCGTGGACGCCGGCGTGGCCCTCGGATTGCTCGCGCTCTTCGGCGTGGCGCTCGGCCTGCTCGCGCACGCCT
>JAEXQJ010000087.1 GCA_023438785.1 Pseudomonadota bacterium | reverse complement strand
CTACAAGACGCTCGGGTGGATAGGCTACGGAGTGGGGGCTACCTGCCTCGCAGCGGGGGCGGTCCTGTACTACTTGGGGACACGAGGCGGACGGGAGGCGACGACCACGGCTCTGGTTCCGACAGCGGGTCCAGGCATGGCGGGCGCTGCTGTCGGGGGGACATTCTAATGCGCACGCCTGGCCCGATTCTGGCGCTTCCGCTGCTGGCCTCTGCGCTGCTCGCCGGATGTTTCAACGACCCGTCCAAGATCGGCTGCACCGACAGCAGATATTGCCCAACCGGATTCGTCTGCGGCATTGAGCCCGGAGAGAGCGCCGGCGTGTGCTGCAAGTCTTCCGATGGCGTCACCTGCACCGGAAGAGATGCGGCTCTAGGGAGTGACGCCTTCGACTCGGGTTACGACTCGGCCGAGGTCGGGACCGCGGAGTCTGGTCAAGGGGCAGACGCCATCGACACGCCCGCAAGCACGCCTGACACGGCGGAGCCCCCGCAGGACGCTGGTAGCAGCGTCGACGATGCGGGTGATGCGGACGGCGATGCGAGCGCAACTGGAGATGCGAGCGCAACTGGAGATGCGAGCGGTGCCGGCGGCGCTGGTGACGGCGCGGCGGGAAGCGGAGGCAGCTCTGGGAGCGGCGGCGCGACGCCTGGGCCCGTCGAGATTACGGCACAGCTGACGCGCATCCAGTACAGCGAAAGCGACTCCGGCAGCCTAGCGGAACTCTATGGGAGCATAACGATTGACGGCAACGGCACCCCCTGCCACCTTTTCCAGCACGGCGAATCCAGCACCATCAGCGTCAACCTCAACGGAGTCTGGACCGATGTGTCCGAGCCAAGGTGCTCGTTCAGGATTGCCTCGATCAACGACGCCCTCACCTTGACTCCATCCGGGATTTCCGAGGACGACAACAGCGGAGACGAAACCTACAGTGGTCCACCCGTCGTCGTCAGGCTTGTGAACCTCGCGCGCTCCGGCGCGGGCGCTGGTGTCGGACTTGCAACCTATACCGGCGATGTTCAGGTATCGGTGACAGCTCCCGATGGAGGTGGTTTTGTGAACTTCGTGATCCACATCGTCGGAACGGAATCATCTCGGTGAGGCTTGTGACGGGGTGGGAGACGAGCCCTGCTCAGGTCGAGCCCACGCAGCGTCTCGCGCCGGCCACAGCACCTCAGGCCGCACGACCAGGAGAAGCAACGCCTTGAGCCCGAGCAGTGCCGCGAGCAGCCGGTCCGGGCCTTCCTCAAGGCGGCTGGTCACGCGATCGCTCCCTGGTGCAAACCATCTATAGGAAGCCTCCCGCCGCGTTTACGTCACGCCCGTGGCCGTGCAGTGCGCGGACGCTCCGTCATGGTGACGTGATGATCGTCCCGGCGCTGCCCACGGCGACCAGACGGTCGTCGTTCCAGGCCAGCGAGGTGAAGTCCGCGCCCTTGGGGACATCGCTCCTGGTCCAGTCGCGATGTTGACCGGTGGTCGATCGCAGGACCAGTCCGCCCTCGCCCACGGCCACGGCCTCGGATCCGGTCCACACCACCGCGTAGACATCCCGCGTGGCCGTGGCCCCTTCTCCCCACCGGCCCGAGTACCAGTTGCCCAAGGTCATGGTGAACATCTCGCCGTTCCGACCAGCACCGATGAGGGTCCCGTTGTAGTCCATCGTCAGCCCGGAGATGGCCTCGGAGCCGTTCCAAGCGACGCCAAATAGGCTGTTGCACTGGTACCCCGGCGATAGGCTCGTGAAGGTCACGCCGTTTTTGGTGGCGAAGGCCATGCCTTCGTTGAAAGTGACCTCGGTCAGGCTGTTGTAGCCCACCCAGATCAGCTCGTTCCCCGTCCACACGGCGCTGGTGGGCACGAAGGTATAGAGGTCCATGTTCTCGCGCGTGGTCCAGGTGACGCCGTCGCTGGAGACCGCGGTATTGCCTTCCCTGCCCACCGCCGAGAGCAGCTTGCCGGTCCAGGCGACCTGGCGCATGAGCTTCTTCAGATTGGTGCCTCGTTCGGTCCAGGATGTTCCGTTCTCCGAGGTGAGAATCTTGCCGTCGGCGGCCACCGCCACCAGGCGCGTGCCCGTCCAGGTCAGGCTGCGCAGGTCGTCGGTGACTCCGCTGGCGAGCGCGGTCCAGGTGACCCCGTCCGGGGACTCGAGCACCGTGCCGCCGTCACCGACGGCGATAAAACGATCGCCGGCCCAGATGACGGCAGACAGGCCCTTGTCGGTCCCGGACTCGGCCACGCTCCAGGTCACCCCCACGGGCGCCCCTGAGCGATCACGCGCCTGCGCGTCTTTGCCCTGAACGGGCGTCGACGAGTCGCCGCCCGGGTTCACACTCGCATCGCCCGTCGGGCCAGTCTGGGTGTCGCCGTTCGAGCCGCTGCCACAGCCCATGGCGAGAGCAACCACCGTGAGAGCCAAGCTTCTGAAACTCTGCTGTCCACGCATGTGAGTCTCCCGAACAGATTCTCCATAGGACGAGGACTGCGGGCCGTTCATTCGTCCTCGGAGAGACGTGGACGAGCTTGACCATGGGTAAGCCCCTGATGCGCTGGCCTGCGGGCGATCGGTCAGCCATCAAGGGCTGGTCATCAAATGATCGGCGAGTGGGCAGAGACGGAGCTGTGAGCGACACTCACCGCCGGCATCCTTCGGGTTGCCCCCCTATCGCCGAACCCGGTAGGTGCGCCCGAAACCACGCCACCGTGTCGCGGTCCACGGCGGCGGCATGGACGGTTTGCGGCGCCGGCTCGATGCCCGGCTCGTCCGCGAGGGCGTGGCCCATTCCCGGAACGACCACCAAGTCGACTCGCGAGGGATCGTCGTAGCGCCCCGCGAGTTCGGACTGCAACCGCCGTGCGGGCTCCAGGAATCCATCCCGGTCGTCCTCGGCGCCGACGATGAGCCGAATGGCCGGCTGTCGCGCCCGGACGATCTCGTCGGCGCGAGCGACGAAGTCCAGGCGGCTAGCGATCGGCATGGCTTCAGGGCGCCACGGGTAGGTGACTTTGTAGCGGCGGCCGATCGCATCCACCATGGGTTGCAGCCGGGTGACCGGGCTGATCAGGACCGCCGCCGCCACCGCGATGCCGGCGGCCGGAGCCGTCTCGGTCAGCACCAGGGCCGCGATGATCGACCCCATCGAACCGCCGACGAGACCAATTGGGCCGTCAGCCAGCCCCAGCCGTTGTCGCAGCTCCCGCAGCGCGGCCGGGAACTCGGCCGCGCCCTGGTCGGCGATGGGCCCGTATCCGTTGAGCACGGCGTCCTGGTAGAAGAGCCGCAACAGCGCCTCCGTCCCACCGGGGGGCAGGCGCGCACCACACAGGGGTAGTCCCAGGTAGATCCGCCAGGCTGACAAGCCGTTCATGGGTAACGCCGAGGCGAAGGCAGCCTCGCTCCGCGGTGGGTCCATGAGGTGCCAGGCCACGATCACAGGCGCGGCAGGTTGGCCGCCAGAGGCCGCGGCGACATCGGGAGGGGCGAGAGGTGGGACGGCGAAAAAGGGTACGCCGGCAGCGACGCCGGTGATGGGAACGACTGACCTGGGCTCGGACATGGCAGCTAGGCTCCTTCCTCTGCTCGGGTTGTGCAAGACTTCGATGTGCAGTGGCGCGTCTCGCCGCGCCGGCATGTGACCAGCCTTTCACGCGCAGCTCAGCGTCCGAGCCACCGCTCGAACCTCCCCTTTGTGGAGTGACCGGGATAGCTCTGCCCATCGTAGCGAAGCAGGAGGCGAACCCTCTTCCGCGTCGGTGCTTGGCCATCGTCGCGCGTGGCGGTTGCGGTCAGTAGGAGGTCGCGATAGCCCGCGGTCATGGACGCCTGAACGCCCAGACGAAGATCGAATCGCTCCACGGCCGACGATTCGATGCTGTCCCCGGCCGCCGGAGCAAGCGCCAATAGAACGGCGACAGCCCGCGCAGCACCGGCCTCAGCCGATTGGCCTCGTGCACACAGAGGGTCCGATCCGCGCCCCACCCGTCGGTGGGTTGCGCGAGCCCCTGTTCCCCTGGTGCCAGCCGATCGTACGAGGGAAGAGCGTAGGCCTTCGGCTGGACGCGAAGGCTGTCTTCGTCGAGGAACCCGTCTTCGATGGGGCCCTGGTAGCTCGCCACCACGCGAATCGGTCGCCGTTCCACCAGCGCCACCACGAGCGCGCTCCGGCTTGGACACCGTGGCGAATCGTCACAGGGGAACGTCGCCGCCACGATGATTCGGGCCGGGTTGCCGGCATCGGCCGCGCAAGCACGCGCGCCCACCGACGAGTCCGCCTTCCGAAGCCGACGCACGGCCATCACCGGCCCGACTTGCCGGGCAGATTGCGAAAGTCGACGAACAGCTTGCGTTCGGTGGGCTGGCATCGCGGACAGAAACAGGCGTCGTCGCGGCCCACGCGCACGCGACGAATGATCGTGCCGCACTCACCGCAGGGCTGCCCCGCGCGGCCACGCACCTTGAGGAAGTCGCGCAGCTTCACGTCGATGGGCTGGTCGCGACGCTGGATTTCGCCGATGGCCCACCTCAACGTCTGCCCGATGGCCACGAAGAGCCGTTCCACCTCTTCGCTGCTCAGCCGGTTGCACAGGGTCTTGGGGTGCACACGCGCCGCGAACAGGATCTCGTCGGCATAGGCGTTTCCGATGGAGGCCAGGGCGGTCTTGTCGAGCAGGAATTGGCGCACCTGATCACGACGGCGGGCATGCAGTTGGCGAAAGCGCTCGAGCGTGAAGTCGGGCGACAGCAGCTCCACCCCCAGGTCGCGAAGCCCCGGGATAGTGTCATCCTGCTGCGCGGTCGCCACGTAGATCTTCCCCATGCGCGTCTCGTCCGCGTACTGCAGTTCATCGCCGCCATCGAAACGCAGGGCCAGAATCAGGTCCTTGCTCCGCCGGCCGTCACTGACCAGGGCATAGCGCCCGGTCAGCATGGCGTTGACCACCAGGACCACATCCCCGTCGAGCACAAAGCGCAGGAACTGGCCGACGCGTTTCACCTGGGTAAGGCGCTTGCCCAGCAGCACGCCGGGGAACGGCGCGTTGACCATGATCCGCAAGACCACCGGATCGCCCACGCGCACGTCCGCGATGCGCAGACCTACCAGGCAGCGAGCCAGCACGGATTCGATGTGAACCAGATCGGGAAGCTCGGGCACGCCGGGAGGTTACCGCACCCGGCGCCCCGCTGTTGATCGCGTGTTCGCAAACCAGGCCGACTACGGCGTGCCTGCCGAAGCCCCCAGGCCACGCCTACGCGTCGCACCACGGGACACTCAGCAATCCCACTCTCGTTGTGCTGGCGAGTCAGATCACCTATACAGGGTCCGGAGTCGGCCCAGAGACAAGGAGGGTGGCGGCGATCGCACGGGGGGCTTGTCCTCCGGTGAGACTCGGTATCGGTGGCGATCAATTGCGGTTCCCAGGATTACTAATGGAGACGAACGAGGACCAGAAGGTGGCGCGTCAGGATGCAACGCCCCCTTCCGGCGCGACAAATGGCGGCAGCGACGGCGACAGTCCGGCCGCCGATGGAGAGGGCGATCCCGGACCAGACGAGATCACGCTCAAGGTCGCCAACCCCTTGCTCAGGCATGAAGACGTGGCGGCTCCGCTTACGCCTACCCCGTGCCCGCTGGACTCGCCCAGCGCCGCCAAGCTCAAGGAGGCGAGTCAGTTGTGGGACGAGCTGAACTCGATGCCCGCGACGCCGCCACCGCAGCGCCTTGGACAGGTCAATCCGTCGGACCACGCCGGCCCCTCGCTGCCGTCCAAGCGACGCTACGCCCTCCTGTTCGCGCTGGTTACAGCCGCGGTCGGGGCGGGCGCGGGCGCAGGTTTTTTCGCACTCCGCGCAACGCGCGAGGCCGCTTCGACGCCAGCACACGAGTCCCCGCGTCCGGCCACGCCAGTCAAGCCGAGTGACATCGTCGAGACACGCTCAGCACGCGAGGTGGCCATGCCGACGTCGCCGACTCGGCGCGAGAAACGCCACATCAGGATCACCGTGCAGCCTGCGCAGGCATCACTGGTCCTCGACGGGACGGTCGCCAAAAACAACGTGATCGCGCTCGAGCGTGAGCCGGATCAAGCCCTCCATGTGGTCGAGGCCACCGCACCTGGTTATCTTCCGTTCAAGCAGAGCTTCACTCTGGACGGCGATGTTCATCTCGACATCAACCTCCAGCGACCCGAACCGCAGGTGGCAAAGCCCCGGCGCCCCGAATCGCACGTGGCGCGACTCAAGCGCCCCGAACCGCCGGCGGCGAGCGCCCTTCGCCCAGAGCGACTTCCCGACCCTCCCGCGGAAACGGCGCAGCCCGCAGAGAGCGTGACCAAGGTGAAGCCCGTCGAAGCCCCGGTCGAGGAGTTCGGCATGGACCTGCAGCGCTCTGCCCCGAGGCGACAGACTAAGAAAATCGACGACAAGGATCCCTACGCCCCATGAGACCGACTCTTTTCATATTCAGCATCACCTTCATTGTCCTCGGTGTGGGCCCTGCCATGGCCGCACCGGCTGGCGACACGGCCGCCGACCAGAGGGCTCGCGCCGCCTTCCACCGGGGGGTCCAGCTCTACAACGAGGGGAGCATCGAAGCGGCCCTGGCCGAGTTCAACAAGGCCAATCAGCTCAGCCCCAACTACCGCCTGCTGTACAACATCGCCCAGACCCAATTCGAACTGCACGACTACGTGGGCGCGGCCAAGACCCTCAAACAGTATTTGCGAGAAGGCGGGAGCGAAATCGCGGCCGAGCGGCGCGCGCAAGTTGCGGAAATGAACCGCAAGTTGGAGGAGCGCATCGGCCAGATCGAGATCGCCTGCAACCTGGACGGGGCGGAAATCCGAATCGATGACCTGCCCGTGGGCGTCTCACCGCTGGCCTCCGCGGTCGCGGTCAACGCCGGTCCTCGCCGCATAGCGGCCATCAAGGCCGGCTACCCGACGGCCGTACGCCTGGTCACCGTGCCTGGCATGGAGAAGACCAAGGTCGCGCTGGAGATCGAGCAGGCGAATGGCGACGAAGCTGGCGAAGGCGCAGTCGCAGCCCCAGCCGTGAGCAAGGACCAGATTGCGGGCAGCGTCGACCAGAAGGCAGATCAGCGATCGTCACGCGGCGCCCTCATCGCGAGCGCCGCGGTGGCCGGGGGCTGTGCCGTCGCCACGGGCGTGTTCGCTATTCTTGCTTTGCAGGCCGAGAACGACTTCGACCGCGAGCTGAAGGCCGTCCCGACTACCAAGGACAAGGTCGACGACGCCCGCTCCAAGATGAAGCTCTATGCCCACGCCACCGACGCTTTTGGTGCCGCCACACTGCTTTCCGCTGGCGTGGCCGTGTACTTCCTCCTCACGGCCAGCACCGAATCCGACGCCCCAAGGGCGTCAAGCCCCAGCCGATCGATTGCTGTTGCCCCAACGGTAGGGGGCCTCGTGCTCCAGGGCGCATGGTGAGTTCCACATGACCAGAAATTGTCTTCTCTCGTTCACCCTAGCGATCCTTGGCGCGACAAGCTCCGCTTGCAGTTACTACGTCGATAGTGGTCGGGCTCAGTGCACCGTGGACAGTGACTGCGCGGCTATCGGGCCTGAGTACGCCGGCTACATTTGCAGCCATTCCACGTGCCAGGCGCCCACGGATCCGACGTGGGCCTGCCTCGACCAGGCGGGCGCGCCCGAGCCCGCGACGGGCAACGTTCTCGTAAGCATGACCATGGTGGACCTGCTGAACCGGCAGCCCCTCCCGGGGATTGTCCTCACGTTGTGCGCGAAGCTCGACGCCACCTGCATGTTTCCCATTTCGAGCTTCCAAAGCAGCGAGGCCGGGCAGATCGAAGTCGACATGCCGGCCGGCTTTGATGGGTACTTCCAGGCTGAGGGCGCCGGGATCTATCCGACGTTGATCTTCCCACCGAGCACGCGCAGGCAGCGAGCTCCGAGCACCTTGCCCATGGTGGCAGCCTCCTTCTTCGGCACGATGGTCAGAGGGGTCGGGTCCTCGGGCGCCGAGGACCGCTCGCTGATCCTCACCACCGCGCTGGACTGCTTGGGAAATCCGGCCGCGGGCCTCTCGCTGGCGAGCCCCCAGGCAGATGCCCAGACCGTCTCCTATGTGATCGCAGGCGGGGTGCCTTCACGTGTGACGGCGACGACGGACGAGTCGGGAACTGGTGGTTTCGTCAACATCCCGGCCGGCAGTGCGCTCATCACCTCCACCCAGGCCGCCACCAATCGCGTGGTGGGAACCGTAGGCGTCCAGACCCGGCCCGGGTATCTGAGCATGGTGCTCGTCATGCCGAACGGGAGCTAGAGCACCGAACGGTTTGAATCGGTCGCGAAAGCGCGGATCTGCGTCGCATCCCTTCGTTGCTCGTCGGTCAAATACGTCGAGTATTCTCCCTCCTCGCGCCTCGGGCTGCTCGCATCTCCGCG
>JAEXQJ010000052.1 GCA_023438785.1 Pseudomonadota bacterium | reverse complement strand
CAAGGTCAACGGCGGGGGAGGCGCTTGCAGGGGCTGCAACACCCTTCGCAGGCGTTGATCCAGGGCGCGCGGCCGTTACGACGCGACCCGGTGCCGAACGCCGGGCATTTTGCGGTCGCCCACGGGGGCCTTCCCGCCGTCAGGGGAGGGGCTTGCAGCCGCTGCAAGGGCCTGATCGGCCGCGGAGGTGGCGGTGTGAGGCTTGTTCGCCGTTTCCAATTTTCGGGGAGAGCGAAATTGCAGGCGCTGCAAGAGCCTCCCCAACTTGGGCAAACCGGATTTCAGGCCTTGCGGACGTTCCCCTTGACGCGACTTGGCGGCTTGCAGGAGGCTGCACAGCGGGCACGGGCAAGGGGGAGTCGCAGTCCGTGCCATGGTCCCCACAGCAAGGCAGAGGGTGTTGATTCTGCGCACAGCGTGATAGCGAGTCCCTGGATTCCGTGGCCGAGGAGCTGCTTTTCACCGAGTCGTGGCTGCGGAGCGACGAGCACGCCAAGGGCATGGCGGCGCCCTCTCAGGCCGCCGTGCCCTCGGCAGACGATCGTCGCCGCGGAAGGCGGACGCGGCAAATCCGCGCTGAGCCCGTTACGGGCAGACCAGGTGAATCTCGTCGGCGCTGCTCGCCGTTTCGATGACGTGCTCGATCCTCTCCCCGGGGCGTCTTACGGCCACGGTTGGAGGCGTAGGGCCGGGCGCCGGCAAGAGTGGCGAGCCACGGTTCTCAAAGCGTCCATAGTGCGTGAGCACGCACGACGGCTCGGGCGCCTTTCGCAGGCGCACCGATCGTTCGTACTGGCGCCGCGCGGACTTGAGCCGATGGGTCACATACGGACGCGAGACTAGACATGCGATGCGGGTCTTCCAGCCGCACTCCTTGACGATCTCGTCCCGCAGGCGGCGCGCCCTCTCGTGCGTGGCGTTGCCCATGGCCTTGAGGTCACGGCCCATAGCCTGGAGGAGCATGGCGTAGAAGGGCAACCGCTTGCGGGTCATCGCCCGGCGCATCTGCACCAGCTCGTGATCCCAGTCGGCCGTGTTCCGGTATCCGTTGAAGTGCGTCTCCATCATCCGCAAGAGCGACGGGCCCAACACCTCGAAGTCCCGGTCGAAGGCACGATCCAGTTTGTCCCCCATCACCGCATCAGGCAGGTGGGGGTGCTTCCAGTTCTGCACGTGCTGCCCGTGAATGTCGGACCAGGGGAAATTCTCCTTCAGGCGCTCCTCGATCTTCATCTGCTTCCACAGCGGCGTGCCGGGCATAGCCATGTACAACATGAATTGGTTGTAGGTGCAGCCGTGCGATAGCGCGTGCTCGATCTCGTAGTCGACGTCGCCCGCGTTCTGGTGGGGGAATCCCAGGATGGTGGAGCCGAGCACTTCGACGCCGTGGGCCTGCAAGTCGGCGATGAGCTTCTTTGTGCGCACGCCGTCCATCTTCCGGTAGGCGCTGCCCGTCGACTCCTCAAGTCCGATCCACACGAAGCAATAGCCGAGCTTGACGATATTCTCGATCCCCAGTCGCAGCAGAGCGTCTGCCGACGAGAAGACCCCGTAGGAATAAGGCTTACGCTGCTCCTCCATCAACCTGAGAAGGGCCAGCGCACGCGCGGTGTCGAGCGAGAAGTTCTCGGACAAGACGAACATCTCGCGCAGGCCGCGCGCCGCCTGCCCGTCGGCGACCGCCAGGATGTCCTCGGCCGTACTGAGGAACTTGACGAACTGCCCGCCGAACTTCGCCGAGGTCGTGCAGAAGTTGCAGCGCATCGGACAGCCCACGTCGGGGATGATGAGCCCCGATGCCAGATCGGGGAGTTTGAAGCCAAGCGCGTGCTTGTCGAAGGTGGCGCTTACCAGCGGCGCGTAGATGAACTCCTCGCTCTTGAGCCCCACGCCGGGAAGGCTGGCGTAGAACTCGAGCCCATCGCGCTTCACGAAGGTCACCCCGGCACCCGCGCAACCGCGCGCGCGTAGCCACTTGGAGAGCCCCCTCGACAAGGGCCTCTCGAAGGACGGCTCCCAGACGCGAAAAGTTTCGCCGGGACAGACCTGAAGCATGCGTTCGACCATCTCTTGCGTGACATCGTCGTCATTGACGATGTGGCCGCCGATGTCGATGGGTACGCCGGGCAAGGTTTCGCGCACAATGCGCCAAGTTACGAGGACCTTCTCGAAATTCGCCATGATCCCCGACAGGCCCACTCGATCCCATGTCCGCTCCAGAAGCATGGCCCTCAACTGCTCTTCCGAGGGGAAGTCGAGCACGGCCACGTTGGCGTTGAGGTTGGCCCCGAACAGATCGTAGGCGAAGGTCCGGGAGAACATCTGGACCGTGTAGTGCTCTTGCCCGCGGGTGACCTGATTGCCGAGCAGGCTCATCGGGTTCTTGTACCGGCTATGGGGGCCATCCACCCCGTGCGGGCCGACGACCGAACAGAAGAGGATGTTGCGGCTCTGAGTGGAGGGGTGAAACGACATTGGGGGGTACTGCAAATGTGAGGGACGGACTGCGACAGAGCTCCATCTGCCCGACCAAGACCAGTTCTCGACGGTCAGCGCGCGTGTGCGCCTGCCCCTGGAGCAGCGGCCCCGCGAAGAGCCGCGTCGGCGCGGGCTGCCGAGCGGCCGCCCACGCTGGATGGATCGATTGAAGGGCGTCTCAGGTCGCCGTGGAGTGCGAGTCCGGGCAGCGGGCTCGCATCGTGGTCATGCGCTGGGACTAGCCGTTTTCCTTCGGCGGCTGCGGGCCCGGGACGATCCCGGCGATGTCGGGATCCTCCCCGGGTGCCGAGGGGTCGCGCGCGTCACGTTCGTGGGCACGCTGCTGACGGCGCTCCGCCTTCTCTTGCTGGCGCTTTTGGCGCGCCACCTCTTTCTTGCGCTTCTCGAACGGATCGTTGGTGCGACCTCTCACGAGCTCCTCACCAGCGACCGCCGCCCCGTCCACCATGTCCGCCACCGCCACCGCCACCGCCGGTGCGCTCGCGAGCCTCGCTCACGGAGATGGTGCGTCCTTGCAGTTCGCGGCCATTGAGGGAACTGATGGCCTTCGCGGCCGCGGCATCGTTCGCCATCTCGACGAAGGCGAAGCCGCGAGGGCGGCCCGTGTCGCGATCCAGCACGAGCTTCACCTCGCTCACCTCGTGCCCCTCGGCCTTGAAGGCATCGAGCAGATCAGCCTCGGTCGTCGAGAACGACAGATTCCCAATGTACAGTCTCTTTCCCATGTTCGGCTCCTTGTCTTGTCTCTTACGTATCTGGCCCAGTTTTCGAAGGCCCGAGTTCAAGCGAGCCGACGAGTGATCCATAGCTGCGCAACTGCACATGCGCCACGGCTATGTTTGCGTGATTCCGGCTACCCTCCGGTCGGGCGTGCGACGCCGGATCGGCGTGGCCGGCGAATGCCGTCCAGGGCCTTCACAGCTCTGGAGTGCTCCTCGAGAACCGAGGTCACCGACTCGTTGATCGAGACCTTACCTGCCGCGATCTCACGCAGGGCGGTCACGGAGTGGTTGTTGTCGCAGATCACCAACGGCCGAACGCCCTGCGCAAGGGCGCGGGCGCGTTGGGCCCCGATAACCGCCAGCGCGAAGTGGTTGCCTATCGCGCGGACGCAGTCCTCTACCGTCACACGTGCCATGCTCCTTCTTCCCTTCCGTCCTGAGCGCTTCGACTGCCATGACTGCCAGGGGCCGACGGACTGTCGGTTTTCTCGGGCGGGGAGGGAAGACGATGTGGAGAGGACCGCCGGAAGGTAGCACAGCGGCGGCTCGAAAGGCGGACAAGGTGGCCTGCGGGCGCCCGGAGAGAGGAATTCCCCAACGGCCGACGGCGCTCCACCATGCAGCGCGGGCGCGGCCCTCGATGCGCGGGCTCGGGGCTACGGCGGTTCAGAAGTGACCAACACCTGCCGACCTGGGATCAACCATGCTGCGATTCAAGTTGCGCCGGCTCATCCCGGCGGCCATCGCGCTCGGCGTGCTCCTTTGGGTGGTTCCGGCCATGGCCATGCAGATCTTCGTCCGGACTCTGACCGGCAAGAACATCACCCTCGACGTCGAGCCCACCGACACAATCGCCAGTGTGAAGGCCCAGATCCAGGACAAGGAGGACATCCCGGTGGACCAGCAGGTCCTCATCTTTGCGGGCAAGGAACTCGAAGACAATCGCACGGTGTCCGACTACAACATCCAGAAAGAGGCGACGATTCACCTGACGCTGGCCACCGAGCCGGTCCCGGCCCTCCCCGGGTGGGCCATGGGTGCCTTCGCCCTCCTGATGACATCGGTGCTGCTCGCCGGCATCCGGCGCAACCAAGGCGCCCATCACGTCAGCACATAACCAGCCGACGGGCATCGCTGCTTCCGCCGGCGAAGGAAAGCCCCACGCCAGCAACGAAACGGCCCGTCTCCTCAGAGCCGGGAACCACCTTTTGCATGGCCGAGAGCTGAAGTCCGCTCCCTCCCACGCCAACGCCAGCTTCGTTTTCGAGGAACGAGGCGGGAAGGAGCGAGAAGGTCAGGCCGTACCCTCCAACGGCTGAAAGGAAGCCGAGGTTCAAGGCGAGCACCGTCTGGTACTTGTTCCATGGTTTCGCCGGCGCTGGCACCGCTGCAGGAGGGGACTTCTCGCCGGCTTGGGACTCAGTGTCCGGCGCGGAATCCGTGCCCCCGCTTTCGCGGACATCGGATCCATCACGAGGGTGGACGTTGCAAGGATGAGGGCCAGCACGGCGCGCATACCACCGCCGAAAGCAAGGCAGAGACCATTCATTTCGCCGCTGGTCGGAAGCGTGTGCAGCTTCGCCGCGTTCGTCTTTCACCGCCTCAGTTGAAGATCGCCCCACCCTCGGCGCTCCGTGCAGCGCTTACCGACGCAGCCGGATCCGTGTGTCGCAATCTCGTCCCCTCCTCCGGGCTCGCGGTCCAATCGTTCCGAAAGAAGCAGTGTCACTCGCCAGGGTGATGGGGCCAGGTCTCGCCA
This sequence comes from Pseudomonadota bacterium, assembly GCA_023438785.1. Lineage (GTDB taxonomy): Bacteria > Myxococcota_A > Polyangia > Fen-1088 > Fen-1088 > Fen-1137. The sequence goes on along the minus strand of JAEXQJ010000052.1, from coordinate 1,446 downwards.
GGGTGATGGGGCCAGGTGACGGGCATCGGGACCGGGGGATCAAACGCCACAGATTGGGGACGGTGGCGAGCCCGGAGGTCCCGTAGGGACCGACGCTGCGGCGACGTGTGGTCACTTTGCGGCGGGGTTGGCTCGGCACCTTCCTCACCGGAGCCGCAGGCGGAGGTCCGACCGTGTCGATGCTGGGCTTGAGGCGCGAGCGGTAGGAGTCGCCATCGACGACGAGGTCGAATGCGTTGTTCTTGAAGCGGTCGACGGCGCTCTGGGCCAGCAGGGCGTCGTCGAAGGTGGCGATCCACTCGTCGGTGTCGCGGTTGCTGGTCACCAGCGTCGAGGCGCGTGCGTTTCGCTCGACAAAGAGCTGGTACACATCGCGGCTCTCGTCGCGGTTCATGGGCTCCAGCGCGAAGTCGTCGATGATGAGGACGTCCACCGTCGCCAGTTGAGTCATGAGCACGTCGCGCGAGTTGTCCATGCCCAGGGTGTGGTGCCAGTGAGCTAGTTGGATGCGACGCTTCGCCGAATGCTTGGCCTCGATGTGGACCCCGCCCCGCTCCACGAAAGAGCGACAGCCGAGCCCGCGCTACGATTAACGGCGTGGGCGCTACGGGGCATGCGCCCGCCGCGCTTCGCGAGTCTCTTCGAGACCTTCGCGAGCGTAGTGCCGTTTCAGCAGGTCAGCCTCGAAGCAGGCCTCGCCATCTTTGGCAGGCTTGTCCAACGTTTTGGCGAGCACCTCGACGTGGGCGGCGAGCGATTCCAGCTCTTCCCCACGGCACGTTCCTTTGCCGAGGCTCGCATCGATGCCCTGAGCGGGTGCGGGCTGAGCCGGCGCAAGGCCGAGTCGCTGCACACCATCGCGCGGGAAATCGCCTCCGGGGCGCTCACCGAGGCCAACCTCGCCGCGATGAGCACGAGCGACGCGCTCAGATTGCTCACCGAGCTGCCCAGTATCGGCCCTTGGAGTGCCGGCTTGGTGCTGCTGCGTGGTTTGGGGCGCCTCGACGAGTTTCCGCCGGGGGACGTGGGCGTCGGCCGCGGTCTGGGCACTCTGCTGCACGTGTCTTCCGTGGCGGACTTGAATGCCGTGGTGGAGCGCTTCGGCGACCTTCGCGGCTGTCTCTATTTCTGCTCTTTGGGTGGGAGCCTGCTCGCGAAGGGGCTGATTCACCCGGCGCCAGAGCCGTGGCCACGACGGCCACGCTGATGTTCAAGAAACTCACGTAGCGCAACCGCCGCGTTGTGCTCGGTGTCGTGGGCAGAATAGACGAGAGTGATCGGCCCTTTGGCGGCGGCCTGCAAAAGGGGCTGCCAAGCCTGGGGATGCGCTTGCAGCTCGATGAAGTAGCGACGCCGGAACTCATTCCAACGAGCCGGATCGTGACCGAACCACTTGCGCAGCTCCGCGCTAGAGCACCGAACGGTTTGGAGACCGAGCGAAAACGC
>JAEXQJ010000044.1 GCA_023438785.1 Pseudomonadota bacterium | reverse complement strand
GGGGCAAGGCGAGCGGCGGCACGACGGCCGCGGGTGGGGCGAGTGGCGGGGCGACGACCACCGGGGGCAAGGCGAGCGGCGGCACGACGGCCACGGGTGGGACGGCGGCCACGGGTGGGGCGAGTGGCGGTACGCCGGCGAGCGGCGGCTCTTCCGGTGCGGGCGGCACCTCTGGTACGGGCGGCACTTCTGGCGCCGGTGGCTCGACGGGCGCGGATCAGTGTAAGCCCATCGGTTGGGCCACGCGGTCCGGGCGAACTGGCGGGGCCGCCAGCGTGACCGGTGGTGGAGACACCGCCCCCATTGTCGTGAAGACCTTCGCCGACTTGGACAAGTACGCGTCCGACAGTCAGCCTCGGGTGATCCACATCGACGGCACCCTGGGCAGCGGCTGGAGCGGCACCTCGGGAGATCGGCTGGAGATCGCGTCGAACAAGACCATCATCGGCTTGCGCCCGGGAACTCAACTCAAGGCGCCCATCCACATCAAGAACGCCAGCAACGTCATCGTGCGCAACCTCGTGATTCGCGGCCCCGGGTCCAACGCGGATCAGGCCTGGGACAACCTCACTATCGAGGGAAGCTCCAAAAACGTCTGGATCGACCACTGTGAGTTCTGGGACGGCCAGGACGGCAACGCTGACGTGGTGAAGGGCGCCGACACCGTGACGTTCACCTGGTGCATCTTCGGCTACTCCCTTTCCGGCCACAGTCACAATCTGTCGAACCTGATCGCGTCGTCCGACAGCGAGCCGGCCAGCGAGGGGAAGCTGGACATCACGTACATGTTCAATTGGTGGGTTGCGGCGGCCGAACGGCAGCCCCGTTGCCGTTACGGCCAAATCCACGTGGTCAACAACCTCTACACGGCCAACGCGTCCGTGGGCGCTTCGAAATTGGGCGTCACCAATGGCTACCGCTGCAACGTGCGGACCGAGAACAACCACTTCATCAGCCAGAAAGAGCCCATCGATCTGGGCAAGCAGGACGGGGCTGATTCGGTCCAGGAGTCGATCGGCAACGTCTTCGAGAGCTGCACCGGAAACCAGAAGGGAAGCGGCACGGCCTTTACTCCGCCCTACGAGTACAAGTCGTTCATGCTGCCGGCCAACCAGGTGAAAGCGCTGGTGCAGAAGTATGCCGGCGCAACTCTCGCGAGCCCGACAGCCTGCGCTAAGTAGCGGGCAACTTGCGTGTGCCGTCGCCCGCCAGCCGTGACTCTGGCATTTCGCTCGCGGGCGATGAAGGCAGGACCGCGGCCCCGACGAGGGCACTGAAGAGCGCCGGTTGGTAGAAGTAAGGCCAATGGACGCTGTTGAAGACCATGAACGCGACGAAGGCGACGGCCACGAAGGCGGGTAGGGCGCGTCCGGCAGCTCCTCGGAATCGATACAGGACGACGAGGCCGGCAATCAAGGACCATTGGATGAGGGCCAATGCTCGTTGCCATCCCGCCTTCCAGAAGAGGCCGCCGAAACCGACGTAACGTTCCCAGGTCTGGGCGAGCTTCCACTTCGTGCCTGGAAAGCGCGTGAGATCGTTGAACCACAGAACCGCGCCATCCAGGAAGTCTCGCGGCGACCAAACGTAGAACGGGGCGATGAAGATCAGGGCGACCGCGGCGGCGCCCCCCAGGCGCAGAAGCGCCTGCCTCGACGAGAATCGCCGCCACCAGGAGACGAAGCAAAACGGAAGCAACAAAGCCGCCAAGGGTGTTGCGGCCGCGAGCAGGCCGGCGAAGAGCCAATCGAAGCGGGAGCCGCGAGCCGTCACGGCCAACGTCCAGGCGAGGAGCGCCCAGGCCACCGGAGCGGTCGTGATGCGATCGAAGTACACGGAGCTGGGCAAGAGAAAGACAAACGACCAGAGCAGCAGCGCCGTCCCAGCCGAACCCGCGGCCGACGATGGCTCACTGCCAGGCCGTCGCCCGGCGTAGACCACGGCGGCTGGGATGGCCAACTCGGCGAAGGTGTTGGTCCAACGCAGGTCAATGTGCGCCACATAGGCCGGAAGGTAGGCCAACCAAGTGAGCGGGTAATAGGTGAGCGGCAGCAGATCGGGAACCCTGTGATAGCCGTAGGGACTCTGCAGCCGCACGAAGCTGTCGAGGGCACTTTGCGTGAGAGGCAGCATGTCCCCGCCTACGTCGATGGAGAAGCGCGCGAAGTGGACCATCCGTACGGCTATCCCCACCAATGCCACCGCGGCTGCCAGGTGAAGGGGAGGCGACCGGCGCACGGCACAGGCGGCAACGACGAGCGGCCCGGCGACGACGAGCACATTCCAGTACGTCGCCAGGCTGGGCGGGACATGCGGACGCGACCAGAAGAACGCAAACACCATCGACGCCACAGGCAGCAGGCGAATGGCCATGCTGGTCAGGGCGCGCGGTTTGGAGCCCTGAGCAGGCCGGCGGATGCCCAGGAGCGGCAGCAAGGCCAGGAGACAGAGGACAGCCGCGCACGCGGCCGAGGTGAGCCGGTTGGCGGGGCCAATTCCATAGAACGGGCCCAACCAGGAGCCAGGGCGGTAGGGCGTGTCGGTCGAAAAATCGATGACCAACGAAACCAGCAGAACGAAGAGCAGCAGGCTCCTGTTTCTAGCCACGCCCTCCTCGTGAGCCGCGTCGGCCCTTCGTCTGGCAACCAGCCCCGCGCGTTTCTTCAAGAGTGGCCTACCAGGACAATTGCTTCTTCAGCTCCGCGATCAGGACGTCGGCCATCTTGGCCTGGGTTTTGGCGCTGGGGTGCCAGTCGCAGCCAAACCCGTCGGCTTGCACCTGAACCGGGAACTCCAGATAGGACATCTTCGTGTCGCCTTCGCTGGCGCGGGTCTTCATGACCTCCTGCAGGTGGGTGCGAATGGCCTTCAGGCTTTCACCGTCCAGCATGGGCCCGATGGACAGCACGAAAAACGCATTGGGGTACTTGCCTCGCAGGCCGCGCACGAAATCCAGATAGGCCGTGCGGTAGGGCATCCCGGGATCGCCCTTGGACGAGGCATCATTGGTGCCCAGGTTGATGACCACCGCGTGTGGCTGCCAACTGGCGAAGTCCCAGGCGTTGTCGATGACCGGGGAGGCCGGCGCGTACGGCATGATGCGATCGTAGACCTTGGGCATGGTCATCGAATTGGCCGCCGGGGTGGTCTCACCGTAGCCGCGGTACATGCCGATGCCTGACCACGCGACCGTGTGCAGCTCGGCCGAAAGGGCGCGCGCCGCGACCGAGCCGTACGAAAGGTAGTTGTTGGAATTGTCCTGCGAGACGCTGCAGTTGGGCCCTGCGCCGTCGACGCCGTAGCCGGCGGTGATGGAGTCGCCGTAGATCTCGATGCGGCGATCGGGGCGCGCGGGTGGCGCCAGCAATTGCCCCCCCGTGACCTCGATGCCCAGGTAGCTGCTCTGCGACCAGTTGCTCTCGGTGCGTCGCCAGAGCTCCATCTCGTGCGTGCCGGATGGAAGCCCCTTGGCCACCTCGTACTTTCCGCTGGCTGTCACCTTGAGGACGGATGTGGGGGTTCCGTCGATGACGATCTGGTAACGGTCGTCGCTGCCGCTGAGCTGGATCGTGACGCCCGTGCCATTGAAGCGCGCGACCATGGCCGAGCCCGCCCAACCGAACGTGGTGGGTGGCGTGTCGGTGTGATCGAAGCGGCCGCGCAGTTGCACCGCCGGCGAGGTCGGGGCCGCATCGGACCCAGACGCGTCTGGCCTGTCGCCGGCGCCGCCTGTCCCCGCGTCGGGCGTGGTCTGGCCGCCCGTGCCGCCGCTGCCGGCCGCATCGCCGGTCCCACCCGAGCCACCTGTGATTCCACCCGTCTTGGTTCCGCCCGTGCCTCCCGCGGCTCCGCCCGCACCGCTGGCGCCTGCCGTGTTGCCGGCTGTTGTCGTACCGCCGGTACCCCCGCTGGCCGTGCCGCCGTGGCCGGCGTTCCCGCCGCTCCCTCCCGTCGACGTGTCGGAGTCGGTTTCATCGCCGCAGGATAGGGCCAACGCGAACAGCCCGAACGTCGCTGTGACGAGCAAGGGGAGAGGGCGTGGTCGGGCAGAGGGACGGCTGAGCATGTTGACCTCGCGTGTCGGCGAAAGTACGTGAATGACCTTCTGCCACATAGAGCGGGCAAATTTCGAGGAAAGCGAGCCGGGCTCGCTGGAGCGTGAGGGAGGCGCACCGCCGCACCTCACTTCACGTCGTCGCCCCGGAGAAGACGGGCGTCCCAGCCCTTGGATTCGCCCCGCCTTCGAGCCTTCGTTACATTCGCTCTGGACAGTGGAGGTTAGGGCACGATCTGTCGCGCTCCGTTGGCCTCGTGCAAACGAGTCATGACCACGCATCCGGTCTCAAGGCGTGGCCGTGCCGGCGACGCCGCTTGGCCTCACTCCACATCGTCGCCCCCCAAGAAGACCAAGTCATCGACGACCAGCCCGCCGGCGTTTGATTCGTCGCGCACGCGCACACGCACTTCGCCGCGCGCGCTGGCGGGCAACTCCAGCCGCTGCGGTTGCAGGACTTCCGGCCGAATGGGCCTCAGCCGGGCGAGCTCGGACCAGCCTTGGCCGGCGCGGGATTCCACAACCAGCACGCCGGGGCCCGTGCCGCCCAGCAATACGCCGAAGCGCCTGCCGGGCCACGGCAAGGGACCCCAGACGAGCTCGCCGGCCGCGTCGTTGGTCGCGTGGGCGGTGGCCAGGCGCAGCCGTCCTCGGCCGCCAGCCACGCCCGCGGCGGCTGCGAGCCAGCCCCCAGCGGCCCCACTCATGTGCAAAGCGGGATCCGCGGGATCCTCGAAATCCTGGCGCGTGATGGTCACGCGGGGCGTGGCCACCTGGGCACAGTCGAGGGTGGCCAGCGCACCAGAGCGCAAGCCGAGGGCGCGCGCGGCTGCGCAAAGGGCGGGCGCGGCCTCGGGAATACGCGTCCAGCAACGGGCCAGCGACGTGCGCAGCAGAGCGATGTTGTAGGCGTAGGCGTAGCTGATGGCCGCATCGTCCACCGTGGAGCCGCCGAAGGTGCGCAGGACGTGGTGGGCACGCAAGGCCACCGCGGCCACCACGACGACCAGTGTGACGCCGCCCCACAGCCGGGATGCCCGCCGCGAGCGCACCACGGGCGCGGCGGCGAGCGCGGACAAATCAGGGGTGGGCACCCTTCTCCAGCAGCTTGCGCGACATGAATTCGTCGCCGTAGGCCGTGTCCAGCGGCACGCGGCCGTAGCGATCGCGCAGGTTGGGATTGGCGCCGAAATCGAGCAACGCACTCACGTTGGTGCGGTCGCCGCGTCGAAGGGCGTAGTGCAACGGCGTCTCGCCCGCTTCGTCGCGCGTGTTGGGATTCGCGCCCTTTTCCAGCAGCATGCGCACGTAGTGGGAGTTGCCCATGTGCACCGCCGTGTGCAGGGGCGAGGTCGTGCCGTCGCTCCCGTTGGGCGACGTGCCTCGATCGAGCAGATCGCGCAGGCGGTTCGTGTCGTGGTTGGCCAAGGCCTGGGCCAGAGCGCTGGCTGGCCGCACGGGAGGCGGCTGCACGGGCG
>JAEXQJ010000412.1 GCA_023438785.1 Pseudomonadota bacterium | reverse complement strand
CTGCAGAAATACGTCGAGCCCTGGGTGTACGAAAACATGGCCACCGCCACGGATGACCCGAGCGACGACGGCACCTCCATGAGCTCGGCCGCTCGCGTGCAGGCCGGCCTCACGGCGGTGCGCGAGATCGTCGGCAAGGTGTGGCCCTACGTGCTGGCGGGGATCGCCGTGGGCGCCGGCATTCACGGCTACGTGCCGGAGGATTTCCTGGCCTCGATCATGGGCAAACAGGCGTGGTGGTCGGTGCCGCTCGCGGTGCTCCTCGGCGTGCCCATGTACTCGAACGCGGCGGGGATCATCCCGGTCGTGCAGGCGCTGCTTGGCAAGGGCGCGGCTTTGGGCACCGTGCTGGCCTTCATGATGTCGGTCATCGGGCTGTCGCTGCCCGAGATGGTCATCCTGCGCAAGGTGCTGCGCCCACCGCTCATCGCCACCTTCGTCGCCATCGTGGCCCTCGGAATCCTTTCGGTCGGAATCCTTTTCAACCTCGTGCTGTGAGGAGCTTCATGAACGTCAAAGTCCTAGGAACCGGGTGCGCGCGCTGCAAGCAGTTGTATGCGGAGGCGCAGAAGGCTGTGCAGCAAGCGGGGGTGGCGGCGACGCTGGAGAAGATCGAGAAGATCGACGAGATCATGAGATTCGGCGTAATGATGACGCCAGCCCTGGTGATCGAGGGCGAGGTGAAGTGCGCGGGGCGAATCCCGTCGGCCCAAGAGATCGTCGCCTGGCTGACCACGGCGGCGGCCAAGGCCGGCTAGTGCTCTCGGACTTCGCCGACTTCGCCAACAACGCCAGCCAATACCTTCACGGCAACCCGTGGTTGGCCGTGGCGGCGGTATTCGTGGGGGGAATGCTCACCGCTTCGAATCCCTGCGTGTTGGCCATGGTGCCGCTCATGATGGGCTTCGTGGGCGGCAACCGTGAGGAACGCCTGGGCATCGGGCGGGCGTTCGGCTTCTCGCTGGTGTTTGTCGTCGGTCTCGGCCTGACCTTCACGGCCATGGGGATGACGGCCGCGCTGGCCGGGCGCATGTACGGGGAGATCTCGTCGGCATGGAACGGGGTGGTGGCCGGGGTGTGCGTGGTCATGGGGCTTCACCTGGCGGGCATCATCCGCGTGCCCATCCCCGCGCTGGCCGGCCGCGTGCAGCCACGGACGCGCGGCGTGCTTGGCGCGCTCATCCTGGGGGCCTTGTTCGGTCTGGTGTCGGCGCCTTGCGCGGCTCCCATCCTGGTCGTTTTGCTGACGTATCTGGCCGGGGCTGGCGCGTCGCTCGCCTGGGGGGGCATCCTGCTCATGGTCTACGGCCTGGGGCACAGCGTCCTCATTCTCATCGCCGGCACCTCGATGGGTGCCGCCCGTACGCTGATCGAAAACCGCAAGGCCGCGCGAGCCCTGGGCATGCTGAGACGGGGGGCCGGATTCGCGGTCGTCCTGGTGGGCGTCTACTTCGCTGTTTTGGCCTTCAAATGAAAGGAACCCGATGCGCAGCTTGCTGATCCTCCTCCTGGCCACCGGTGCTCTGGCGTGCAAGAGCGAAGGCGCTCCGCCGGCCGGCCAGGCCAAGCCCGTGGTCACGCAACGAGCGGCCACGCCCAGCCCCGGGGGGCTGACCAAGGTGGTGTTCATGGACAAGGAGAATGCCTGCACGTGCACGCGCAAGCGGACCGACGACACCTGGGCCGCCCTGCAGGCCGCCCTGGGCACGCCGCCCAAGCTCCCGGTCGAGCGGCTGCACGTCGACACTCAGGCCGAACAGGCCGCCCCGTACACCAGCGCCAAGCCGCTCATGGTTCCGCCCGGGATCTACTTCGTGGACGGCCAGCAGAATGTCGTTGAGCTGCTTCAGGGCGAGGTGAGCGCGGCGGAGGTCACGGCCGTGCTCGCTCACTGGGTGCGCGAGCGTGATTCCCGATAGGCGTACCGCTGGTTGCGACGCCAGACGGTCGCACGCAGGCGAGGCACGGCTACCAGGCCCGCTCGATCGTTGGTTCTTCTTCGCGGTGGGCTGTGGCGTGGCGCTGCCGGCGGCGTTGGGTACGCCGCGTAAGATCGACGATCCGGACCTATTTCTGCATCTCAAGCTCGGCGAGGCCATTCTGCAGCGCTAGCCGTTCACCATCGACTGCGGCGGTGATTTGGTGATGGCGATGCTGCACACCCGATTCGGCGAGGCGGGCCTGTTCGCCCTGGTGGCCACGCTGGCCCTCGCCACTTGTTGCTCGTGGCGGCGCGCATGCGCAGCCTGGGCGGTCTTCTCCCCGCGGCGGGCGCGGCGCTGTTGTTGTTGCTCAACGACGCCTCGCTGTTCCGTTTCACGCCCAGACCGCAGACGTTCCTATTCGTGTTCGTGGTAACCATCAGGTGTGCGGTCGACAATACGACGGGTGGCCTCGACCTCCTCGTGGCGCGAGCGGTTGCGCATTTGGGAGACTGAGCAGGGGCGAGCCGAGGGCTGGGACATCGAGTTCGACGGTCGGGTGGTGGGCCGGCTGGATGAGCCGCGCCAGGAGGAGATGTTCTGGACGAGCTACCGTGTCGCGGCGACGACCGAGGACCCGGTGTGGTCGGCGCTGCTGGTGTCTGAGGAGTTCTGGAGGGGCGACATGTCGACGCAGCTCGTGTTCCGCAGCCGGGCGCTCGGGAACCTGGCCGAGGAGCCCTTCTCGGCCGCGGGCGGCTTTGTCGGTCCGCAGCGCGTGGCCATGCGTGGCCTCTTCATTGGCTGCCCACCGCCGGCTCCCTGGGATCGGTTGCTGCTGAAGGTGCGGGCCCTCTGGCGGCGAGCCAAGAGCCGAGTTCGCGCGGCCGGCCGCTGAGAGCCCCGCTCTCGCGCTGTGCCCGCGGTGCGTGCTCCTAGAGGCTGCGCATCGTGCAGGTCTGGATGGGGGCACCCGTTACGCGCACGCGGCGGCCCTGCAGGCTGACGCGGCCCTCGGCCAGGGCGCGCAGCACGGCGGGGAAGAGGCGGTGCTCCTCGGCCAGGATGCGCAGGCGCAGGGCTTCCTCGTCGTCGCTGTCGAGGACGGGCACCGCGGCCTGGGCGATGATGGGGCCGGTATCAGTGCCCGAGTCCACGAAGTGCACGGTGCAGCCCGAGAAGCGCACGCCGTAGTCGAAGGCCTGTTTCTGCGCGTGCGTCCCGGGGAAGGACGGCAGAAGGGCAGGGTGGATGTTGAGCACGCGGCCGGGAAAGGCGGACAGAAAGGCCGGCGTGAGGATGCGCATGAAACCGGCCAGCACGACGGTCTCGACCTCGTGGCGGCGCAGCTCGTCGAGCAGGGCGCGATCGAAGGCCTCTCGGTCGGCGAAGTCCTTGTGCGAGCGCACGAAGGTGGGGATGCCCGCCTTGGCCGCGCGCTCGAGCGCCCCGCAGCCGGCGAGGTTGGCGCCCACCACGGTCAGGCGCGCCGGTCCGAGCTCGCCTCGGGCCGCGGCATCGATCAGGGCCTGCAGGTTGGTGCCGCTGCCGGAGGCGAGGACGCCGACCTTCACGGCAGGAACTCCACCGGCGCGTCGGGCTCGGGGGAGCTGGCCACGCGACCGATGGTGAAGACCTTCTCGCCCTCGGCTTCCAGGATGGACTGGGCCGCGTCGGCGGCGCCGTCGGGCACCGCCACCACCATGCCGATGCCCATGTTGAACGTGCGGCGCATCTCGTCGGGCGCCACGTCGCCCAGCTTTTGCAGAAGCTGCATGACCGGCGGCACGGGCCAACTGCCGAGCTGGAACTGCAGCTTGAGCTTGGCCCCCGCGGGCAGCATGCGTGGCGGGTTGTCGATGAGTCCGCCGCCCGTGATGTGGGCCGCGCCCTTCATCAGACCGGCGGCAGTCAGCCGGCGCAGGGCGCGCACGTAGATGCGCGTGGGGCGCAGGAGGGCTTGGCCGAGCGGCTCGTTCAGACCCTCGGGCTGGGCATCCAGGCTCAGCTTGGCGTGATCCAGGAAGACGCGGCGAACCAGTGAGTAGCCGTTGGAGTGGAAGCCCGAGGAGGCCAGGCCCAGCAGCACGTCGCCGGCCGCGATGCCCTTGCCATCGACGACCGCCGCCTTGTCCACCACGCCCACGCAGAAGCCCGCCAGATCGTATTCGCCCTGCTGATAGAACCCGGGCAGCTCGGCGGTCTCGCCGCCGATGAGCGCGCAGCCCGCTTGCTTGCAGCCGTCAGCGATGCCGCTGATGACCTGTTCGGCCACGCCCACCTCCAGGTGACCCGCGGCGAAGTAGTCCAGAAACAGCAGAGGCTCCGCGCCACACACCACCAGGTCGTTGACGTTCATGGCGACCAGGTCGACGCCCACCGTGTCGTGCTTGTCCATCAGGAAGGCCAGCTTGAGCTTGGTGCCCACGCCGTCGGTGCACGCCACGAGGAGGGGATTCTTGTAGTTCTTGGGCAGGGCGCACAGGCCGGCGAAGCCACCCAGGTCCGTGAGCACCTCGGGCCGCATGGTCCGCCGCACGTGCGACTTGATGCGGTCCACGAGAGCCTCGCCCGCGTCGATGTCCACACCGGCGTCGCGATAGGTCAGTCCGGTCTTCGCCTTTTTCGGATCTACTGGGTCGGCCATATGAGCGGTCTCCTGCGCGAGTGTCTAACAGAAACTAGGCCTTGGGTTGGCCCCACAAGGTGGCGACCACGCTGCGGCTGCCGCCCGAGTTGCGGTGTTCGCCCAGGTACACACCCTGCCAGGTGCCCAACTGCAGGCGGCCATCAGCCACGGGAATGCTCAGCGCCGGGCCGTACACGGCGCTCTTGATGTGTGCGGCCATATCGTCGGGGCCCTCCAGGGTGTGGGCGAAATAGCGCGCGCCGTCGGGGACGGCCTGGTTGGACCACTGCTCGAAGTCGCGCCGCACATCGGGGTCCGCGTTCTCGTTGATGAGCAGTGACGCGGAGGTGTGTTGGATGAAGAGATGCAAGATGCCCACGCGTACGCGCGCCAGCTCGGGCAAGCGGTTGACGAGCTCGCTGGTGATGAGGTGAAAGCCGCGCGGGCGGGGTGGGAGTTGGATTGTGCTTTGGTGCCAGAACACGGGCAGGGCAGCCTTCTGCCGCACCCAACGGCCCCTTGTAAAGGTGCATTCTCCGACGCGGGAAGAAACGCGAGACTCCGCCTGTTCTGTGGACAGCATCGGCACGCAGGACGCCGAGCAGGTAAAAGGAATCCAACATGCGCAACAGAACGCTGGTTGTTACGATGACCGTCGGCGCGGCCGCCCTGGCGGTGGGTATGGGCGTGGGCAGTCGCTTCACGCCGCGCGCTTTCGCCCAGGGCGTCAATGCGGGCGCGTTGAGCCTGCCCCTGGCCGCCCAGTCCAGCGCCCCCGCGGCCATCACCCCCAAGACCGAGGTGCCGCAGGAGGCGCGCTCGCTGTCCCAGGGCTTCGCGGCCACGGCTCGTGCCCTGCGGCCCAGCGTGGTGCGCGTGGACGTGGTGGGTGAGGCGCCCAAGAACGTGGGCCGCCGTTTGAACCCCGACGATTTGCCGCCTGGCATGGATCGGTTCTTCGAGCGCTTCTTCGGTGAAGGCTTCGAGGGCCTCCCGCAAACCCGGCCGGTCCGGGGAACGGGCTCGGGCGTGGTCATCGATGCGGCCGGGCACATCATCACCAACAACCACGTGGCCGAGCACGCCGCGTCGCTGACGGTGACCTTCGCCGACGGTCGCGAGTTCCCGGCCAAGGTTGTGGGCGCCGATCCCAAGACCGACGTGGCGGTGGTCAAGCTGGTGAATCCGCCCGCTGGCCTGGTGGCCGCGCGCCTGGGCGATTCCAACAACGTGCAGGTGGGCGAGTGGGTGCTGGCCATCGGCAGCCCGCTCGGCCTCGACCAGAGCGTCACCGCCGGCATCGTGAGCAGCAGGGGCAAGGTCACGCGCAACGTTCACATGTCCGGCGAGCGCATGCGCGAGTACATCCAGACCGACGCCAAAATCAACCCGGGCAACTCCGGCGGGCCCTTGGTCAATTTGCAGGGGGAGGTCATCGGTATCAACACCCTGATCAACGTGGGCCCAGGAGGCGCCTACGGATTTGCCATCCCCATCAACCAGGCCCGCAGCGTAGCGCAGACGATTATCACCGAGGGCCGCGTCCGGCATGCCTGGCTGGGCGTGGGCATTGGCGACGTGAAGGACGGCGTCAGGCTGGGCCCCGACGGCCAGCCCGACGGCAAGGCAGCCGGCAAAGTGGGCGCCGCCCGTGCGGCCTGGGTCAGCAAGGTCATGCCTCGCAGCCCGGCGGACAAGGCGGGCGTGCAAGTGGGCGATGTGATCACCCAGATCGATGGCCAGAAGATCGGCGAGGCGGCCGACGTGGTGGACTACGTCGCGGCCCAGAAGGTAGGCAGCTCGGTCAAGCTGGCCTACGTGCGCGATGGCAAGCCGGCGAGCCTGAAGATCACGCTGGGCGAATTGCCGGCCCGCCCGGGTGAGGAGCCCGATCAGCAGGTGGAGAAGGACAAGGTGGGCGTGTCCTTGCAGACCCTGACCCCCGAGATGGCGCGCATGCTGGGTCTGGGAGCCGACGCGCGGGGTGCCGTGATCACCGACGTCGAGCCCGACAGCCGCGCGGCCAAGGCCGGCCTTCGTGCGGAGGACGTCATCGTGGAGATCGACCGCAAGCCGGTCTCCAGCGCGGACGAGGCGGTGAGTGCCCTGCGTGAGGAGACCAAGGCGGGGCACCTGCTGCGTGTGCGCCGCGGGGGCAGCATGCGCTTCGTGACCATCCCGGCTCTGTAAGCGCGGGATGTCCTGATTCAACGGGCGAGTGGTCGTCGGTCACTCGCCCGTCTTCACGATCCCCGTGGTCACTGCAGCAGCGGCTCTTGCGCGACGGGGACGCTGAGCCGGCGAGGCAGATCCACCGTGAACACGGTGCGCCCGTCCGGCCACGTGGACAGTCCCAAAGTCCCGCCCATGAGACGCAGCAACTCCCGCGGTGCCCACAGGGACAACGCCAAGTCATCCTCGACGCTGTCCGGGCCGGGCGTGTTCCCCGCCGACTCGCGCGGGGCGGGCGAAGCAGGTGTGGGCGCGCGATACTGAATCCTGAGTCGGGCCATGGTGCCCAGATCGTCCAGGCGGACCTCCACGGGCAGATTCCCGCTGCCATCGTTGGCCGCGGCGAGCAGGAGGCGCAGCAGCTGGGAGAGGTACGCCCGATCCCAGGTGCCGGGCAGACGCTCCGCTCCGGAGAGCCGGATGAGGGCGTTTTCTCGGCCGGGCTCGCGGCCCACCGCGGTCGCCGCCGCGGCGGTCAACTCGACCAAGTCCGCGTCCTCGCCCCGCAGAACGGGCGGCGCCTCGATGAGGCTCGTGGCCTCATCCAAGCCTCGCGCCAGGCGCTGCAGCGGGCTCAGGGATTCGGCGCATCGATCGCATCGGTCGGGCATGGACCCGAGCATCGTGTCGCTGCGCGCTGCCTCCACGCGACCGGCCAGGGTTGGCAGCGGCCCCGCGAGCCAACGCGAGAGCGTGAGCACCAGTCGATCGCGCGCCTCCAGCGCCTTCTGGAGCGACTCGAGGCTCTGGCGCGCGCTCTCGTTCCGGGCGGTGAGCGTGGCCGCCTCGCGAATCAGGGCGTCGTTCATCGAGTGCAGCAGCCGCTGCCCCTCCTCGGCATGCAGGATCTGGTTGATCATCCAGTCGATCTTGCGGCTCTGCCCCACGTTGCCCAGGTTGTACGAGGCGGGCTCGCAGAAGGGATTGGCGCACAAGCGACCGGAGAGGAAAGCGACGGGATGGGTGCGCAGGACCACGTCCAGGACCTGGCTCGGTGTGGTTCGCCGATCGTAGACGCACAGGGCTGCGCCTCGTGTGCCGTGCACGAGATCGGTGATGCCGGCCTCGTAGCGTGGCAGCTTATCGACGGCCAACTCGTCAGCCTGGATGAGGCTGGAGGTGTCTCCCGCGAGGCGGAAGCCGTTGAACCCGCCCCGATGTGCGCCTTCGATGAGTGCGCGCGCCAGAGCAGCGGGGCGCTCGGGGTCGAACTGCCCATCCGGCCCGTGAGCATCGCTCAGCGGCCTCAGGGTGAGCGCCTGGCGCTCGCGCAGGCTGTCCACAGCCAGACCCGCCCGGTGGAGCAGGCCACAGACAGCCTCGTGCTGGTCGTGGTCCGCCAAATACAGGCAGCGCTCGCCGCGCCGGAGCCCGTCACGCAGGAACGTGGCAACCGTCTTGTGCTTCTCGTCTCGGGTGACGTGTGCCAGACACACGTGGCTCCCCGGCTCCAACGAACACAGCTCCAGCTCGATCCCCCGCATCTCTTGACCGTAGCCCCCACATGGCTGTCGATGAAAACCGTC
>JAEXQJ010000385.1 GCA_023438785.1 Pseudomonadota bacterium | reverse complement strand
GGACCTGGCCCATCGCTCGCTGAAGGCCAGCGCCGTGCGCCTGGAGAAGATCATGGGCCCCGACCTGATGGGCAAGCTGCCGACTGTGCCCACCGTCGACGAGGTCGAGACCATGCCGCCGATCCCGGCGACCACCGATCCCAAGTCGCTGGAGGCGTGGCGGGAAGAGGTGGTGAGGCTGAGTCATGAACGAGGGGTGCGCGAGGGCCGCGACGAGGGGCTGCAGGAGGGGCGCGACGAGGGCTTGCGGGAAGGCGAGGCCAAGGGGGAGGCGAGGGGGCACGAAGCGGGACTGCGGGAAGGCGAGGCGAAGGCGATCCTCGCGATCCTGCGAGGTCGCGGGATCGCGGTCAGTGACGAGGAAGCCTCGCGCATTCAGGACTGCCAAGACGAAGCCCAGCTCGCCCGATTCTTGGAGCGCGTCTTTTCCGTGGAGTCAGCCGCGGCGTTGTGGCGATGAGTTGACTGGGGCACGAGCGGTCAGGTGGAGACCCGATCTGGCGTGCTGATGGACCAGGAGCCGACGGCCAGCCGCCGTTGCATTCCACCCGCGGCTTCTGTACCGGTTGCTCCATGGGCGGCGACAGTCTGGCTGAACGAGCCTGGAGCGCCCCAGTGGCCCGCCAGGCGCATGGGCACGTGCGAGGCCGGAACCGCGGAATGGCGCCCCGGACGGCGTGGTGGGGCATGGAGGAGCAGAACCCGTGCGGACGGAATCCCGCTGACGAAGCGGAACCGGAGGGGCGACCTCCTTCCCACGCGCGCGCCAAGCCCGGGAATCCTCGGAGTCCACTCCCGCGCCAGCGCCCAACTCCACCTCACCTCGTCGCAACGAGGACGGTTATCCTCGCAGGCTATTGACGAGGTCGACGGGGTCAAGCACGATCTCTTGGACCGACGAACCGGAGGAGTTGGTCCCTGCGCTGCCGCCCAGTTGCGGTCGGTAGCATGGTGCGATTGGTACCGCAACAGGTGTGGCACCTCCTGATGGACAATTGGAAAATCTGGCTCGGTCTTCTTGGAGGAATTGGCGGCGCGATCATCAGCTTCCTTACCGGACGGCTGGTGGCATACCGTGCCCGGCCGATTCTGTTGGTCCGCAAGCGTAGCCACGAGTTTGCGCTGCCCTTCGGGTCAGTCCGTAACGTGAAGGTCTCCTTCAACGGAACTGAGTATGAACGGTTGGGTTACGGCGAGTTCCTCCTTGCCAACATAGGGCACAAGACCGTGCCAGCAGGGCTCTTTCACGTGACGCTCGCTCCCTCCAATCATCTTGTGGAGGCATACACGATGTCCTATCCGGAGAACCTGCGGCGCCGGATCGCGCGGGAGGATGCGTTGCCGGCACACAAACTCGTGGCGGAGTTTGGCGAACTTCGACCGGGCGACAGCATTCAGTATGGGCTCCTGGTGTCTGGGAACGCGGACTTTGCACAAGAGTACCGCGGCGACCCGGAGGTCCGATTGGTGCCGTGGGACGTTCCGTTTGGTACAGCCCCGCGCAAGAGGGCTCGTTCGGCGAAGATCCTGCTTGTCGCGCTCTTGGTGGTCGCCTTCCTACTTGCAAGAGAGGTCCTCGACAATATCCGCCGCGGCACATCTCCATTCGGAGTCACAGTCGATGCGTTGATTCTACTCGGCGCCGCCCTGGCACTGGCCTACGGTATGGCCGACGCATTCAAGACTATTTGGCTCCACCGCAAGTCAGAGACATTCCTTCCAATGATCGCGAGGGCCGCGCCGAGGGTCGAGGCGTTACTGGGAGGCCAGACCAGCCCCGATGCCCCGCAGACTGGCGCCGTCAAACAAAGCGTTGCACCTGAGGAGCGGTCGCCTTCGTCGTCCGCTCGCAGGCCAGCGCCATAGGGCTCGACGGAGGCTGAAGACCATCAGATGACTCACTATCAGCGCATAGGAATATTCATCGTTCGTCTCGTTGGAGCGCTCTTCATGTTGGTCGGCGCTCTGGGGATGGTCTACGCGCTTGCCGCAAAGGTGGGGCTCGTTGGGGAAATCCCGTCGCGCCCATCCTCAGCCACCATGAGCATCGTATGGCTAGTCGCGGGCGCCGCGGTCGTTCTGCTCTGCAAGCCCATCGGCCGATGGCTGGGACACGGCCTGGAGTAATCGCCGTCGAACATGCCGGTGTAGAATCGAACCGCCGGTACGGCGGCGTCCCCGCCGCCAAACCGCAAGGCGTTGGGCGGACACGATGAACATGACCAAGTGGACAGACGCAGACTTCGAGAGTCTCAGCTGGCACGACAATCACGACAACGGCCTCTCGATCCGCGAAGGGGCCTGCGGTTCCGGGCAGCTCGTCCTCGATCTCGACTACATCACAGAGTGGCGCTGTGTGGACAAGACATGCAGTCTCATGTTGGCTCCAGCGGACCTCACCTTCGAAGAAGTCACCGACCTTGAGGTCGGAATCGATTTCCGCGGCATCGCGATGGGGCCTCTCTCAATCAGCGTCATTCGCCGCGAAGCCATCGAGGAGACCAGCAGGTTTGGGCGATACCGCTGGAGGATCCTCTTCGATTTTCCGAAGAGCGAGATCGCGTTCATGGCCGCGGGCTTCGTTCAGGAATTGCGGGCAGCGCCGGTTGAGAGCCCGCACCAGTCTCTCGGCTGGGAGGAGCGGCAACGGCGCTGTGCCGCCGAGCAAGGCGTGGGGCGCGACGGGCACTGCGCGCCCGCTGATTGGCGCCAAACCGTTCGACGGACTCGCGATGACTTCTGACCTGGCAAACAGATGGATCCGTGCCCACCAGGGTGGCTACAAGCCGTCAGGTGCCCTCTGTGCTGCGTGGGATGATTCTGGCCACCAGAAACTGACCCACCTTGGCCATATGAAACTGACCCACCCCGTAGTTGTTGGTTGAGCGTCATTCGTGAGGTTCGACCCCTGGGGCCCCTGGCGGCGGCACGGCCGGGCGCGGAGGTACACCTGGGATGCCACGGCGCGCCGCAGGCGTATTCGCGCCGCGTTGCCAGCGTCTGGCCCGCGCCCCGCGGCGTCCCACGCCGAGCAGAAACGGGGTCGCCATCGCGGTGGCCCCGCGTTCCGCTGACCCGAAATGCCCGATGCAAACGTGGAAGGCGCTCTCCGGCTGAGCCCGAAGGCCGGATCCAAGCGTGTAGGGCGCTCTCCGTCTGAGCCCGAAGGCCGGATACAAGCGTGTAAGGCGCTCACAGGCTGAGCCCGAAGGCCGGATCCAAGCGTGTAAGGCGCTCACAGGCTGAGTCCGAAGGCCGGATCCAAGCGTGTAAGGCGCTCTCCGGCTGAGCCGGAAGGCCGGATCCAAGCGTGTAAGGCGCTCTCCGGCTGCCCCGCAACGCCCTCTCCCCCGCCCACCAGCCGCGAAGCGTGCCCTGTATGCAAGGCGCCAAGGCCGGCCCACCGCAAGCCGCCTCGGGCCGGCACGAAGACCACGCCGACAGCACGTCAGCCCACCCACCGCGACGCCTTGACCACGCGCGCGCCAGACCAAGAGGTCGGCGCCTTCCTGTCCAGCCTGGCCAGGGAAGGGCGAGTCAGCTCATCGACACAGAACCAAGCCGCGCGCTGCTGTCCCTCTACCAACGCGTGCTCGGGCACGAGTTGGAATGGCTGGGCGGGGTGGTGCACGCCGAGCGACCCAAGCAGGTCCCGGTCGCGCCTGCCCGGCGCGAGGCGAGCGACTTGCTCGCACGGTCGCGGGGCCCCGTGTGGCTGGTGTGCGCCCTCCTCTACGGCGGAGGACTGCGTCTGCTAGAGGCCCCGCGTCTGCCCGTGAAGGACATTGACTGGAACAGCACGAGATCGTCGTCCGTCGGGGCAAGGGCGCAAAGGACCGCAGAACCGTCCTGCCCCATACCCCGGTGGAGTCGTTACGCGCGCACCTGGCCACGGTGAAGCAAATCCACGAAGCCGACCTCGCGGCCGGCGCCGTTGCCCTGCCCGAGGCCCTGGACCGCAAGTATCCAAACGCACCTCGCGAATGGCCATGGCAGTGGGTGTTCCCCGCCGCGCGCCCCTACACCGACCGCGAATCTCGTGAAGTCCGCCGCCACCACCTGCACGAAACGGCTACGACATCCGAACCCTCCAGAAGCTCCTCGGTCACCCCGACGTCAGCACCACCCTGATCTACACTCACGCCCTCAACCGCGGCGGTCGCGACG
>JAEXQJ010000371.1 GCA_023438785.1 Pseudomonadota bacterium | reverse complement strand
GAACAGAAGCTGCCAGTTGCCGTCCGCGAAATCCACCGCCCACGTCCCACGAGCCAAAAACGCAGCCGCGCCTGTGGCCGGGCTTCCCAGAGCTCGCACCTCGCCCCCACCTTCCTGGAAGATCTGCTCAATCCGCCCCTGCACGGAGAGCGCGAGATGGTCAGTGACCATGTAGCCAATCTCCGGGAAGTAACTCAGGCTCCCGACCAGTCCCCAGCCCGCACCCGCGTCGAAACTGTCGAGCCACTCCAAGCTCGAGGCAGCATGCCATCCATAACCGGTGCCCAGCCCCATGCTAACCAGGATGGAACCGGCACCCCGCCGGTGGAGGCCGGCCACGTAGCGGTCGCGGGCGTCTTCGTCGCGGAGCCCCCTCAGCGGGTCGTCACCGCTGCCGCCGCCTTGCCGCTGCCGAACCGCCCGCGACACGGCGGCTTTCACGGTCAGCAGATTGGGACTGTCCTCGCGGCCCTCGTTGCCGACCAGACTGTCCGTCAGGTCACGCGCCTCGAAGTAGTACTGAATGGTGCCCGGAACGACGCTCTCCGCGGGCAGCGCCCCCTCGAACCACCCCTTGGGCGACACCTGCAAAGCGCCGACGGAGAACGACGCGGCCCCCTCGGCCCGGTAATAAACCAGGACGCGGTCAACCTTCAGGCTGGGATCGGCGGCACAGCGCAGGACCACGTCCTGGTTCGCCACGGCCTCCTCGGGCGCGGGGCAGTACAGGGGTCGCGGCAAGGTGGCCGGCAGGTCCGGTTCCGACCCGTCGCTCGGGCTGGCAACCGAGACGGGCGTGGGCGCGGGCTTGTCCGCCTCGGGCTTGTCTGCCTCGGGCAAGGAAGGATCCGCCACATCTCCCTCAGCCGGCGCATCCGCGAACGCGGCTTCGAGCTCCGGGCTGGTCAGGCGAGGCGTGAGTTGGATGTCGCTGCGAATGCTCTTGGCGAGCGAGAAGAACCGGCGAGCCCGGGTCTTGTCTTTGAAGCCCAGCAGGTAGACAGACCCCAGGTGCACGTAGGTCCGAGCCGTCATCTTGTGGGTGAACAGGCTGGCCTGTTTTGCGATGGCCACGGCCTGTAGGAGCCCATCGCGCGCAGAGTTGAAATCCTGGGCATCGACTTCATCCAGCGCCTTCCGGTTCAGCTCGATGATCTTCTTGACCGCCTTTTCCGAATCCTGAGCCCGAGCGGCGTGCGCCGACACGAGCATCATGGCCAGACTGACGATCACCCCCAGAACGACCTTGCTTAGCACTGGGGCCCCCATGACCAGTCGCCTTGTCCCTTGCTTGCCCATTTTAAATCCGTCCTCCGTTACTGCTGCGTTATGAAGAAATCGACTCTGCGGTTGCGGTCCCGACCAGCCGCGGTCTTGTTGGAATCAATGGGTTGGTCCGGCCCGCAGCCTCTCGCGGTTAGGCGTGCGCTGTCCACGCCCTTGCCCACCAAATAGGCCCGGACCGCCTCTGCCCGCGCTTGTGACAGGCGCACGTTGCCCTGTCGCGAGCCGCGGCTGTCCGTGTGCCCTTCGATGCGCAGGTGCATGCCGGGACGCCCGCCCAGGGCCTCCGCCACGTCGTCGAGCACGACGTAACTGCCGGACAGAATCGTCGCCCGGCCGCTGGCAAAGAAGATGGCTTGCCGAAGCTCGATCCTCTCCGCCGTGACCGCGATCGTCTTGAACGGAACCGGGCACCCGCCATGGGTAGCCGGCCCGGCCTCCCCGGGGCACTTGTCCTCCGCGTCCAGGACCCCGTCCTTGTCGTTGTCAGCATCAGGGCAACCGTCTTCATCTTCGAAGCCGTCCCTATCCTCCGCGTCGCTCGGGCACCGATCCGCCGTGTCCGGGAGGCCGTCTTTGTCGTTGTCGAGCTCGGGACAGCCGTCTTCGTCCTCGAAGCCGTCCTTGTCCTCCGGTATGCGCAGGCACGCATCGCGCTCATCGCGGATGCCGTCCTCGTCCGTGTCCACGCGCGGGGGCGGCGGCTCAGGCAGTTCAGGGAGACGTGCCACGGGCTTGGCTGGGCTCGGGACAGCGCATCGCTCTTTGGGTGATCGTCGGAGCGCCTCGTCGACGCTCGCCTCGGCCGCCTCCAGGTGGTCCCCGGCGCGGAAAAACTCGCCCCGGTCGAGCTCCCGTTCGGCGAACTCGACCTGAGCCTCGGCCCGGGCGAGCTCCCGAGGCGCGCAGTGGTACGCGCCCTGCTCCCGGGCGGTCCGCAGCTGCTCGCGCACCTGGCGCGTCTTGAGCACTAGGTCCTGCCCCGCGCAGCCCAACGAGGTGAAGAGCAGCACGGACGACCCCGCCGAGATGAGGCAACTGACCGGGTGGGGCTTCATGGCGTTCCACAGGTCAGGCTCGCGGCTGCCTGGGCAAGCGGCGGCGTGGCCTGGCGAGCCCTCGCGCTCGCCTTGTGTGCGCAGTCCTCACTACGCCGGCCCCATTCGATGGCCGTCTGGAACTCCGAGCGGCCGCCATCCTCCAGAGCCTTGTGATAGTACTCGACAGCCTTGGCGTACTCGTAAGGCGCGTCGCGATCCGCACCCTCCCGTTGCGCTTGCGACAAGGCCTCGGCTGCTCGCGAGCTGACCTGGGCGAGGTACTCCGCTGGCCCGCAACCCAAGAGCGAGGCGACACCAAGGGCAAGGGCGAGCGCCCAAGAGCAGCGACGGGGCGGCACATCGGGACCGTAGTCAAATCGGCAAAATCAGTCAAGAACCGGCTGTCCCGGCGCATTCCGAAGCTGCCGCGGCCCTCGTCGCGCACGGGCTGCCTGCCGGCGGGGCTCGACGAGCAGGTCGGTAAATCAACCGCCGCCGGCCGATTCTCGCTTGATTTTCCCAGCCTTTACGGGATATTAGGTGCCTCTTTGACGCCCGGAGGTTCCAGTGAAACAGCTCATCGCCTTTCTCCTTGACCACGCGATGCTCGACTTTTCGGGCGGCCTTACGATTGACATGGTCAAGGATTTTATCCGCGATGACGAAAGCCGGGAGGCCCGGGCGCTCTTGGCGAAGCTCATGCAGGACGGCGGGGTCGAGGAGATGCAGATCACCCTGGCCGACTGCCTGCAGGAACACCTGCGCAGCGGGCTCAACGAGGAAGTCGTTCACGAGCAGCTCAAGCTCTACGCCGAGTCCTGAGCCGCGCGCCGACCAGACAGTTCACGGCGCGCCCGCGCTGTCGTCCTGGGTGGCCGCCCCCTTTGGCCCTGTGAAGCACAGGGCCGTTTGAGCAGATGTGCAGGGGCCCCGCGAGCGATCTCCGCGACGGCCCCCTTGCCCGCCTACAGCCGATCCAACGCCGTCTGTAGGCGCGTGAGAGCCGACTCGATTTCCGCCAGGCGAGCGCGATCCTTCTCCAAGACCGCGGCCGGGGCCTTCTCTTGGTATTGCGGGTTCGCGAGCTTCTTCGCCAGGTACTCGCGGTCGGCGGTCAGCTTGGTCCGCTCCTTCTCCAGCTTGGCGCGTTCGGCAGAGCTGTCGGCCGGCGCCTCCAAGACGAGGATGACCTCGATGTCCCCGGCCATGCCGGTGACGGTGTTGCCGGTCGGGGCCTCTCCCGTCCGCCGCACCACAAGCTCGCCAAGCTTGGCCTGCTCGGCCACCAACCCGCGGTAGCCCTCCAGGATGGTCTTCTTGTAGTCGTCGGAGACATTGAGCACGGCCCTCGGCCGCTGGGCCGAGGGGACGTTCTTCTCGTTCCGCAGCGAGCGAATGGTCGTGACCACCCTCTGCGCCAACGCCATGGAAGCCTCTGAGGCGTCGTCCATGTAGCGCGGGTCAGGAATGGGATAGAGCGTGATCATGATGCTCTGAGGCGCACCTTGCGCCTTGGGCAACTGCTGCCACAGCTCCTCGGTCAGGAACGGCATGAACGGGTGCAACAAGCGCATCGCCGTCTCCAGGGCCGTGACGAGGGTCCCCTGGATCTTCCAGCGGTCCGCGGCGCGCGCCGGATCCTGGAGGCGCGCCTTGGCCAGTTCGATGTACCAGTCGCAGATCTCGTCCCAGATGAAGTGGTACACGGCCTGGGCCGCCTCGGCGATCTTGAAGTCGTCGAGGGCATTGTTGACCTCCTCGGTCGCGCGCTGCACACGCGACAGGATCCAACGCTCGGGCAGGTCGAACTCGGCGCTGTCCGGCCCCTCCGCGGTGCGGTCGGCGAACTGGTCGGGGTTGTAGTCGGCCAGGTTCATCAGCACGAAGCGCGTGGCGTTCCAGATCTTGTTGGCGAAGCGGCGCGCGTCCTCCACGTTGCCCATGGAGAACTTGATGTTCTTGCCCTGCGCGGCCTGGGTGGTCAGCCAGGCCAAGGCGAACCGCAACGGGTCGGCCCCGTGCCTCTGCACCACGTCGACGGGATCGATGGTGTTGCCCTTGACCTTGGACATCTTCTCGCCCTTCTCGTCGGTGACCATGGTGTGCAGGTACACCGTGCGGAAGGGGACCTTTCCCATGAAGTGGAGCCCCGCCATCATCATGCGGGCCACCCAGAAAAAGAGGATGTCGTAGCCCGTCTCCATGACGGTGGTCGGGTAGAAGGTGCGCAGCTCACGCGTCTCGTCCGGCCAGCCCAGGGTGGCGAAGGGCCACAGCCAAGACGAGAACCAGGTGTCGAGCACGTCCTCATCCTGATGAATCTTGCGGCTGCCGCAGGAGCCACACGCGCTGGGGGCGGTGCGGGCCACAGTGACGGCCTTGCAGTCATCGCAGTACCAGGCCGGGACGCGATGCCCCCACCACAGCTGGCGCGAAATGCACCAATCGCGGATGTTGGTCATCCAGTGGAAGAAGGTCTTGGTCCACGTCTCGGGGACGAAGCGGATCTGCCCCTGCTCCACCGCCTCGATGGCCGGCTTGGCCAGCGGCTCCATCTTGACGAACCACTGGGTGGAGAGCATGGGCTCCACGACGGTGCGACAACGCTGGCAATGCCCAACGGCGTGCACGTGCGCCTTGGAGCCGCGCTCCAGGCCCAGCTCCTTGATCCGGGCCTTGATCTGCTTGCGCGCCTCCACGCGATCGAGTCCGGCGAAGGGGCCGCCTTCAGCCGTGACCTGCCCCTTCTCGTCGAAGATCGAGATGAAGGGCAGCTTGTGGCGCTGGCCACACTCGAAGTCGTTGGGATCGTGGGCCGGCGTGACCTTGACCGCGCCCGTGCCGAACTTGGGATCGACCAGAACCGCGTCCCCGATGATGGGGAACTCCCGTCCCGTGAACGGGTGGCGAATCATCTTGCCGATCTTGGCCTTGTGCCGCGGATCCTCCGGGTGCACGGCCACCGCCGTGTCGCCCAACATGGTCTCGGGACGCGTGGTGGCGACCACCACCTCGCCCGATCCATCGGCCAAGGGATAGGCAAACTCCCACAGCTCGCCCTGAGCCCCCTCATCGTGCTCGACCTCGAGATCCGACAGCGCGGTCCGACACGACACACACCAGTTGATGAGGCGGCGATCGCGGTAGATCAGCCCTTCTTCGTACAGGCGCACGAAGGCTTCGATGACCGCGCGCGAGTACTCGGGCTCCATGGTGAACTTGAGCCGCTCCCAGTCGAGGGAGCAGCCCATCACCTTGAGCTGCTCGAGAATCCGGTTGCCGTAGCGCTCGCGCCACTGCCAGACACGCTTGACGAACTCCTCGCGGCCGATGTCGTGGCGTGACTTCTTCTCCGTGGCCCGCAGCTCGCGCTCGACCACCATCTGCGTCGCGATACCGGCATGGTCCGTGCCCGGCAGCCACATGGCGTTGTACGCCGCCATGCGCCGCCAACGAACCAGGATGTCCTGGATGGCGCAGGTCAGGGCATGCCCCATGTGCAGCGATCCCGTCACGTTGGGCGGCGGGATGACGATGCAGAACGGAGCCTTGGGCGTGGCCGCGTCAGCGTGGAAGTAGCGGCAATTGAGCCACTCTTTGTACCAGCGGGATTCTATGGACGCAGGATCATAAGTCTTGGCGAGATCGCTCATGGCAGGTGTGCGGAAAAGGGGAAATGGAAAAGGGAGACGGAGACTACCGCTTCGCGCTCGCCAGGCGATCAACTTCTTGCTTGATGATCAGCTCGGCGAGCTCGGGTACCACTTCCCAAACGACCTGCTCGATGATCTCACGCGAAAGCTTGGCGATGGCCTCGTACTCGGGTCCGCGGGCCGCCATAGCCGCCATCTTGCTGTCCACGACCGAGGACACGGCCGCCGTGACGGCCGGCAGCGTCGCAGCAGAGGCGACCGGCGCCGAGGCCACGGCCGCAAACGTCGCGACCGGCGCGGATGCCACAACCGGCGCGGGAGCAGCAGGGGCGATGGGCCGCTCCACGACCGGAGGCCGGGGCGCGGCGGGGGCCGGGAAACGCGGCGCTGGAACCGCAGGGGGCGATGACGCCGCCGTGGGTGGGACCGGCGTTCGGGTGGGGATGGCTGGACGATGTGGGATCGGCGCCCCAGGGCTGACCTGGCCGGCCACGGCCGGGAAGCCCATCATCGTGCGGTTGGCCATCGATCGCGGGACCGGAGACGTCGTGGTGGGGGGCGGCACGGCCGGCGCGGGCACAATCCCCGGCGCGGGTGCGCGCGCCACCGGCGTGCTGGCCGTGGGCCGCGTCCCTGGAATCAACGACGGCCGCGTCACCAGGGTCGGAGGCACGGGCGTCGCGGCGGGCGCCGGCGCAGGGCTAGACACCACGGGCCTGCCTGCCGAGGGACGGGTGAGCGGCCTGCTCGACCACGGGGACGGGCTGGGCGCGGCGGGCCCGCGTTCGATGGTGATCTCGCCGTAGCTGTCCTCGTCGTCGGCGTCGGCGGCAGGGACTTCCCCCACCGTGCGGCTGAACGGCGGCTCGGCCGCGGGACGGCCTGCAGCGGCCGCCGCAACCGCTCTGGCCGGAGTAGCCAGAGCCGCCGCCACGCTATCGATCAGCGCCTGGCTATCAAACGGCTTGACGATGCACCCATCCGCGCCTGAGCGGCTCGCGCGGGCCTCGTCGTAAGGATTGTGGTTCGAGGTCAGGATGTGCACGGGCACGCCACGAAGGGCCGGCTCCGCCTTGAGAAGCGCGCACAGCTCGTACCCGCTGCTGCTGCCCAGCCCCGCATCGGCGATGACCAGGTCAGGACGACCCGACCTCGCGGCGCTGAGAGCCTCGTCCATGGAGCGGGCGGGCACCAGCGTGTGCTCGCTCCCCAACACCATGGCGAAGGCCTTCTGGATGGTCTGGCTATCGTCGGCGACCAGTATGCGCTTGCCCATCGGGTTGCCCAGAGAGTCCTCGATCGATAACACGCGGGCATAGGGGGGTCAAATGCGGCACCGCCTCAATCGCCCCCCCGACCGACGAGACGGCGAGCGAGAAAAATGCGCGCCGGCCCGTCCTTCGCTATGATCTCCCAGGGATTCAGCCCGCGATGCCCAGAAGATCCACGAATCATCATCTCCCCAAGGGCATCTGGTTGTGTGCGGCCGCGGGTCTGCTTCTTGCGCCAGGCGCGTCGGCCGAGGCGCACGACTCCGATCCATGGTTCGGCCGCGACAAGGCCCTGCACTTCGGCGTTTCGACCCTCCTGGCGAGCGGTGGCTATGGCGCAACAACCCTGCTCAGCGACGGCACCGCGATCCGTTTGGCCGGCGGGGCGGGGTTGGCACTCTCGGCGGGGATCGCCAAGGAGGTGTACGATAGGTACTCGGGCGGGGACGCGTCTCTTCGGGATCTCACGTGGGACGCGGTGGGGACGGCCACGGGGTTGGTGGTGTCCTGGCTCATCGATCGATATCTGTTTTGACTTCTCTGACCTCCATCTTCTTTCTGTCCCACGGAGTGTTTCATGAAGGATTCGAATCCCCCCGCGGCACATCACCCGCTGGCCTACAAGAACCCGCAGTTCATCGACAGTGACGACGCGCGCCCGCTGCGCATCCTGGCCGAGTACCTGGAACCGCTGCACCGTTTCGAGCGCCAGAACGTCAAAGGCACCATCGTATTTTTCGGCTCGGCCCGTCTCGATCCGCAAGGGCCGCTGGGGCGGTACTACGAGGACGCGCGCAGCCTGGCCCGTATGCTGACCACCTGGTCGAACGGCCTGCCTGCCGAGTCCGGACGCTTCGTGGTCTGCTCGGGAGGCGGCCGCGGCATCATGGAGGCGGCCAACCGAGGCGCATCGGAGGCGGGCGGCCGAACCATCGGGCTTAACATCAGCTTGCCCGAGGAGCAGCACACCAACCCGTACGTCACGCCTGAGCTCTCGTTCGAGTTCCGCTACTTCTTCATGCGCAAGTTGTGGTTCGCCCACCTGGCACGCGCCATGGTCGTGTTCCCGGGCGGCTTCGGTACGCTCGACGAGATGTCGGAGATCCTGACCCTGGCTCAGACGCGCAAGCTGGACACGCGCATCATGATCGTCTTGTACGGTACGAGCTACTGGAAGGAGATCATCAACTTCGAGGCCCTGGTCCGCCACGGCATGATCAGCAAGGAGGACATGGGACTCTTCCAGTTCGCCGATGACCCCACCGTGGCCATGAATCTCCTGCGCGACGGACTGACCCCGGAAGCTCAGGCGAAGACAGCCCGCCCCGTCTTCGCCAAGTCACGCCACGCCAGCAACGGCAACTGGTTCTACCCGAGGAGTGGAGATTGATCGAACTGGAGTTTATCGGAGCGGCCCGACAGGTCACCGGCTCCAAGCACATCCTGCGCACCTCGCGCGCCACCATCTTGTTGGACTGCGGGCTGTTCCAGGGGCGGCGGCGTGAGTCCACCGAGCAAAACCGGGCCATCGCCAAGCACGTGCCCATCGACGATCTGGATGCGGTCGTGCTCTCGCACGCCCACATCGATCACGCGGGTGCCCTGCCCTTGCTGCACAAACGCGGCTACCGCGGGCCGGTGTACGCCACGCCGGCCACGCGTGACCTGTGCGCGCCCATGCTGCTGGACGCGGCCCTCATCCAGGAGGCGGACTCGCGCCACATCCAGAAGTTGATCCAGCGAGAACGCGTGGACATGGAGCCGGTTGAGCCGCTTTACGATCAGAACGACGTGCGCGGCATCCTGGCCCAGATGCTCGCCGTGCCCTACCGGCGCGACCAGGAGATCGCCCCCGGTGTGACCCTCAAGTTCATCGACGCGGGACACGTTCTCGGCAGCGCCATCGTGCTGCTCGACGTGGAGGAAGACGACACGCGCATCGCCTTCGCGGTGGATCTGGGACGCAAGGGTCTGCCCATCCTGCGCGAGCCAGAGATACCGGGCGGGGTCAACTGCCTCATCACGGAGAGCACCTACGGCGACCGCCGCCAC
Source organism: Pseudomonadota bacterium (assembly GCA_023438785.1). Lineage (GTDB taxonomy): Bacteria > Myxococcota_A > Polyangia > Fen-1088 > Fen-1088 > Fen-1137. The sequence continues at coordinate 26,727 of JAEXQJ010000371.1, read as the reverse complement.
GATCCCATCGAGGAGGTCGACGAGAAGTTGGCCGCGGCCATCAACCGCACCGTGGACCGCGGCGGCAAGATCATCATTCCTTCGTTCGCCCTCGAGCGTGCCCAGGAAGTGGTCTACGCCCTCAAGCGCCTTCGCAAGGCAGGCCGAGTTCCGAGCATCCCGGTCTACGTGGACTCGCCCCTCACGGTGAAGCTAACCGACGTCTTCAAGATGCACCCCGAGTGCTACGACAAGGAGACGTACGCCATGCTCATCAGTGGCGACTCTCCCTTCGACTTCGAGGGACTGCACTACGTCTCCGACAAGGAGGAATCCAAGGGCATCGCCGCCCAGCCCGGCCCTTGCATCATCATCTCCGCCAGCGGCATGTGCGAGGCGGGCCGAATCCTGCACCACCTGCGCGAGGGCGTTGAGGATCAACGCAACACCATCCTGATCGTCGGCTACCAGGCCCAGCACACTCTGGGCCGCCGCATCGTGGAGCGACACCGCGAGGTCAAGGTGTTCGGTGTCATGCGCCGCCTGGCCGCCGAGGTCGTGGTGCTCAACGGCTTCTCGGCCCACGCCGACCAGATGGACCTCCTCAATTTCGCCGAGTCGGTGCGCAAGCAAGGCAAGCTCCGCCAGGTCATTCTGGTGCACGGCGAGCCGCCCGCGCAGGCGGCCCTGAAGACAGAGTTGCTCAACCGCCAGTTCACCACCGTGGCGGTGCCCGGGCCCGGTGAAAAGATTAGGGTCTGAACCCAAGCGCCAACGGACGCTAGACCAAGCGCTCGAGCAGGAACTGGGCCGCCCCGGGCGCATCCCCCCGGGGGCCCGACAATGCGCGACAGGCACGCGTGACCGCATCGAGCCCCCGCAGCACGCGCGTCGGATCCCGGCGCAAGGCGGCGGCTTGCCCGAGCAGTCCCAGGAGGGCTTGGCCTCGGCTCAGCAACTTGGGTCGCCAGAGTGCCCCGGGACAGAAAGACGTGAACACGACGATTCCCACGGGCAAGGGCTTGGGCTCATGGTGCACTCCATCCGCGAGGAATGCGTGGTGCATGCCTGGCTCCATCCAGATGGGGAGGCGCCCTGGGTAGGGGTGGACGCGGGTGCCGTCGAAGACGGCGTAGTCGTCGGAGAAATAGGTCGCGCCCAGGCGGACGAGCGCCCGAACCAGGGTCCTCTTGCCCGAGCGGGGAGCCCCTATGAGCACGATGACCCTGTCGCGCCAGCCCACCGCCGCGGCGCGCACGAAGACCCGCCGAGGCGCGCGCTCCGCCACGGTCCATTCCAAGTCCCGTTGGAAGACCTCGCCCAGTTCCCCCAAGTCCGAGCCACGCGCCAACGCCACGCGATCCGCGCTCAATTCGAATGCGCTTCCAGTCGAGCGCAAGGCATAGGAACGGGCGCCGTCGCGGGCCGGGCGACAAGGCTCGCTGACGGTCGGCATGTGATCCAGGAAGAGCTGAAAGGCCGCCGGATCATCGGCGCGCACATCCCAGCGAACCCCGAAGGCCGAGTAGGTCCCCTCCCCGGTCCAGCGCCCGATTCGCGAGGCCGGAGCGGTGGGATCCTGCCACGGTCCGCTGCCAACGGCGCTGATCCTTGGGTGTTCCATGCGGCTCGCTGTCTCCCCGGGGTCACATGGCCCCGTCATCCCAAGATAGGGGAATCGGCCCCGGTCGGCAGCAGCGCCACTGCCGAATTTGGCGTCGGTTGTAGGACACTTCGGGCGTCAGGCTCCGTCCTACAAGGCGGCTGAAGTCGACGCCCCCGCTGCGGTAAGGCATGCTCAAGGCGTATGAGCGAGCGCGCGTGTAGCTGCCTCTTGGTCATCCTGGGCGCATCAGGTGATTTGACCCAGCGCAAACTGGTGCCCGGGCTCTTCGAACTGCATCTGGCAGGACTCCTGCCGCAGCAGTTCGGCGTGCTGGGCATCAGTCGGACACACTTCACGGACGACCAATTCCGAGAACGCATGCAGAGTCGATGCCGCAAAAAGCACGGCTACAGCGACGAGGCCTGGAGCCAGTTCGCGTCTCGCCTGCACTACTTCGCGGCCGACGCATCGAGGGAAGAGGAGTGGTCCCGCATCGCCGCCGCCCTGCAGACCAAGCACCAGGAACTGGGCACCAAGGGCGGGACCCTGTTCTACCTGTCGGTGGCGCCCGAGTTGTACGAGCCCATCATCGAGAACATTCGTGCCGTCGGACTGAGCCGCGGCGAGAACCGCTGGTCGAGTGGCGACGGGGTGCCCTACGTGCGCATCATCGTGGAGAAGCCCTTCGGTTCGGACCTGCGCAGCGCCGAGCACCTGAATCGCATCCTGGGACGCGCCTTCGCCGAGGAAGACGTCTTTCGCATCGATCACTATCTGGGCAAGGAGACGGTGCAGAACCTGCTGGTCTTCCGCTTCGCCAACCTGTTGTTCGAGCCCCTGTGGAACCGGCAATACATTGACCACGTGCAGATAACCGCGGCGGAAACGGTGGGCGTGGAGAGTCGCGCGGCCTACTACGACCGTACCGGCGCCATGCGCGACATGATCCAAAGCCATCTGCTGCAACTGATGGCCGTGGTGGCCATGGAACCCCCGAACTCGTTCCGTGCGCCCGATCTGCGCAGCGAGCAGCGCCATGTCCTGGAGGCCGTACGGCCCATCAAGCCCAGCGACGTTCCCTGGGTGGCGGTGCGCGGGCAGTATGGGCGCGGCATGGTGGATGGCGCGCCCGTTCCCGGCTACCGCGACGAGCCCGGGGTCCCGCCGGATAGCGTCTGCGACACCTTCGCCGCTCTCAAGGTGTACATCGACAACTGGCGCTGGGACGGGGTGCCCTTCTTTCTGCGCACGGGCAAGCGTCTGCGCCGCAAGTTGACCCAGTTCGTAATCAACTTCCGGCCCGCGCCCCTGCTCTTTCGGGATGTGGACAACGATCAGGCGCGACCGCGGGCCAACCGACTGGTGGTCAACGTGCAACCCGACGAGGGCATCAGTCTGCGCTTCGAAGGCAAGGTGCCGGGGTTGGGGCTCAAAATCCAATCGGCGGAGTTGGACTTCGACTACGCCCGCCAGTTCAGCGCCGAGCCGTTCGAGGCCTACGCGACTCTTCTGCTGGAAGCCATCCGCGGCGATCAATCCCACTTCAAAGATCGCCACGAAATCGAGGCAGCCTGGCGCATCGTCATGCCCGTGCTCGACTATTGGCGAGAACACCCCCGCGAGGGTCTGACCGGCTATCCCGCGGGTGGCTGGGGCCCGGTCGCGGCCAACGAGCTCATCAAGCCCCACGGGCCCTGGCGCAATCCACAGGCTCCCGTGTCACGTTCCGAACACCCCGGCGAGGCGACCGGCGACTCCGGTTTCGATCTGCCGCCATGACTTCCCTGTCCGGCCTGCGTGGCCAGCAAATCATCGAAGCCTCGCCCGAGGCGACGGCCCAACGGGCGGCGCGCGATCTCACCGCTTTCGCGCGCCACCGTCTGGCGACGGCGGGGCGGGTACACTGGGCTCTCTCGGGCGGCAGCAGCCCCGAGCGGCTGTATCAGCTCCTGGCACATGCGCCCGACTATGGCCGCGAGGACTGGGCGCGCACCGACCTGTGGCAGGTGGACGAGCGCTGTGTGGCCGAGGACGACCCCAGGCTCAACTTCGCCATGATTCGCGCGGCCTTGGTGAACGACGTTTCCCTGCCTCGGCAGCGGGTGCACCCCATGCCCGTGGACCGAGCGGATGGCGCGGAGATCTACGAACGGGATCTGCGGAACGCCCTGGCCGCAAGCGAAGCTCGGCTGGATATCGCGATCCTGGGCATGGGCCCCGATGGCCACACGGCCAGCCTCTTCCCCCGCAGCCCGGCCCTGGCAGAACGGGGTCGCTGGGTCACGCTGAACGATGGAGAGCACGTCGCGCTGCCGCGGCCGCGCATGACGCTCACCTACCCCGTGATTGGCTCGGCCCGTCTCATCGCCGTCCTGGTCACGGGCAGCCCCAAGCACGCCACGCTCCGCCAGGCGGCGAACGAACCGACGAACGCGCGCGATTACCCCATCGTGGGCATCGCCCCGGGTTCCGATACGCAACTCATCTGGTACCTGGACCGCGCTGCGGCCGAGGGCAGTTAGGAGCCAGTTGCGCATAGGCTCCGGCGTCGCGCGGCGGGCTGGGCCGGACCGTCTGCTTCGCTGCTCGTCGGTTGAACACGTCGAGTATTCGCCCTCCTCGCGCCTCGCATCCGGCCCGGCCGCGCTCCGCCACGCTCGGTCCGCCTATGCGCAACAGGCTCTTAGTTCGGCGCGGCCATCAGCTCGCGTTCAGCTTCACGCAGCACGCGGCGCCACTCGGGATCGTTGGGATTCGCGGCCACGGCCTTGCGGTACATGCGAACCGCGTCTCCGATGCGTCCCATGCGACGCAACAGATCGCCGTAGTCCACCAGGGTCTGATGACAACCGTCGTGGTCGTGACAGAGGGCCTGTTCGAAGAGCTCGGCCGCGCGTTCGAGGTTGCCCGCGCGGCTGTGCTCGATGGCTGCCTGGTGCAGCACCCAATGGTCCTCGGGCTCCAAGCGCAAGGCATGGTCGTAGGATTCGGCCGCCTCGTGGTGCCGGCTCATCTCGGCCAGGATGTCGCCCTTGACGGCGGCCGCGAAGAAGGGGTCGCCGCCCCGGTCGGAGGCAGCCGAAATGGCCTCCAGGGCATCGCGCGTGCGGCCCTGCTCCAACAGCGCCTGGGCCAGCTTGGCGAAGCCCAAGGCGAAGCTCGGGTCACACTCCAACGCCTTTCGGAACGCCTCCTCGGCACGGCTCGCCTGCCTGGCCTCCAGGTAGGCATCGCCCATCTCGCGCCAGGCATCCACCAGGACAGGATTCAGCGTCGTGGCCCGCTGAGCCGCTTCCAGAGCCCCGCGCTCTCGACGGGCGTTGAGGCTCTCCGCGAGCACCGCATGGCACACGCCCAGGTCGGGACGTTCCCCGGCCGCCGCTTGGGCATGGCGGATGGCCTCGTCGAAAGCCCCGCGATCCAGGGCATCGCGCGCCGCCGACAGGGCGCGCAGCGCAGTCGGCAGATTGGCTCGATTCTCGCGCATGCGCCGGGTATCCGTGTCGCCGGGCACCAAGGCCTCTACCACCCGCGTAGCCAGGGCGGCCCGCCGCTCGTCCTCGATGACGTAGGAACGCATGGCCTCGCCCCGCCAGTAAGCCCCGGTCGACGCCGTCGCCGCCCCCAGACACTCGCGGGCCCGCGCCGCGGCCCCGGCATCGCCCCGCTCCTGCGCCAGCACCAACGAGATGGCCGCCGCGTCCAAGCGCGCGTCGTCGTCTCGCGCGGTCATAGCCTCCAAGCCCAGCGCGTCCTCGATGGCCGCCAGCGCCCGGGTCAAGTCCCCGCGATCCAGGGCCCGCAGGGCCACCGCGATCATGAGCGCGGGCCCAGGCGGGCTGGCACAACGGAGCGCCTCCACCAGAACGTCGTCGATCTCCGGGGCTCGCTTGGCATCCTCGAGGTGATCGATGAGATGAACCCAGTGGTCTGCCAGCCCCGGGTCTCGACGGCAGAGATCCCGCGCCAGATCCAGGGGCACGGCTTGCGGCCCCGCCGCGATCTCGCCCAGGCAAGCATAGAGGAAACGCAGACAGCTGGTTCCGACCCGGTCCACGCTGTGGTCGGCCACCTCGACCACCGGGCACTCGCCGTCGGGCGCGACCTCGTAGTCCAGGGCGAACAAGCGCGGGCCCCGCTCGGCGATCGGCCACAGGCCCTTCAGCTCGGCGCGCTCCGCACCACGGGTGCGTCGCAGACTCTCCTCGAAGGTCAGAAGCCGCAGTCCCGGCTCGGCGGATCCCAAATCGCCCGGCTTCTCGGCCTGCGGTGCACTGAGCTGCCCGCCGTCGTACTGGCGCACGAACGCCGCGTAGCCAGGGCACGCGTCGCGGCCCGCAAGCTGCTTGAAGCGGTCCAGGCGCGCTTCGCCGCCCTCGGCACGGATCAGGGCAGCGCCGGGCAGGCGAGCACATTCCTGTTCGATTTCCAGGAGCAACATTCTGACCGGATCGGCCATCGTCGGGGGGGTATACGAAGCGAGCCGCAGGCAATCAAGCGCAAACGCGGCAACGGCAACCCAGACGGCTATCTTGACCGCACCCGGGGATGGCGCAACACTGGAACGGCGCGAGACAGGAACCGCGCTGCGGAGAGCCGGCTAAGATGGCGAAGATCCTCCTCTGCGACGACGAAGAGACGCTCTGTAGAGGTTTGGCTCGCCTTCTGCGCGCCGCATCATACGATGTGGTCACCGCGGACGGCCCGGGCGGCCTGAATCGAATCGAGCGGGAGGCCTTCGATGTGGTGGTCACGGATCTGCGCATGCCCATCGTGGACGGCTTTGCTGTCCTGGACGCGGTTCGCGCCCGGCATCCCCACGTTCCCGTCGTGGTGATGAGCGGCAGCGCGGAAGTCACGGACGCGGTTCGCGCCATGCGCTCCGGTGCACGCGATTTCCTGGTCAAGCCCATCGAGATCAAGGCGCTGCAAGAAGTCCTGGCGGGGGCGTTGGGCTCCCGGACACCAGCCCCGCAGCTCGCCTCGGACCCCATGGCCTGGCGGGCCCGGGTGGCGCCCTGGCTGCTCGGCAACGATCCGAGCATGTTGCCCGTCCTCAGTATCTTGTCGCAGGTCTCCGACACGAACTGCACGGTGCTCATCACGGGCGAATCAGGAACGGGCAAGGAGGTCATCGCGCGGGCCATCGTGTCCGGGTCGGCGCGCGCCAAGAAGCCCTTCGTGGCCGTCAACTGCGCGGCCATCCCGACCAACCTCGTGGAATCCGAGCTCTTCGGCCACGCCAAGGGGGCGTTCACGGGCGCCAGCAACGCGCGCGTGGGCCGCTTCGCGGAGGCCGACGGGGGCACCATCTTGCTCGACGAAATCGGCGACATGGAGCTGGGCGTACAGGCCAAGCTGCTGCGCCTGATTCAGGACGGGGTCTTGCGGCCGGTGGGCGAGGAGCAAGACCAAAGGATCGACGTGCGCATTCTGGCCGCGACGAACCGCAAGCTGGAGAACGACGTGGCCGCGGGCCGCTTCCGCGCGGACCTCTTCTGGCGGCTCAACGTGATCCCGATTGAGCTGCCGCCGCTGCGCGACCGCGCCACCGACATCCCCCTGCTGTGCGAGCATTTCATCCGACGCTTCAACGAGAAGAACCGACGCAGCGTGACCGGCATCCACCCGGAGGCCATGGCCGCCCTGAGGCGCTACTTCTGGCCGGGCAACATCCGCGAGTTGGAGAACCTGATCGAGCGCATGGTCATTCTCAAAGGCTCGGGCGAGTTGGACATGGCCCATCTGCCGCCCCAGGTTCGCGCCACGCGCGAGCCCGCCGCGCCGGTCCCCACGCCCATTCCTGACTTGCCGGCGGACGGAACCGACCTGCGCGCCATCTTGGAGTCAGTGGAAGACCGCATGATTGCGGAGGCCCTGGAGCGCACCGGCGGCAATAAGAACCGCGCCGCCGAGCTCCTGGGTCTCAACCGCACGACCCTGGTCGAGAAGTTGCGGCGCAAGCGCACGCTCGTCCCGCCGTCCGCCTAGTTTTTTGAAGACCAGGCGAGAACGCGCGGATCGGCTTCCGGCTGGGCTGCGCGTGTGACGAGCGAGGCCGGAGAGCCCTCCGCCTCGCCCGTGCAGGCCGGAACGTGCGCTCCGGCCCCGCTCTAGCTTCGGCCTACTTCAGCTTGCCCAGCGCCTCCGCGATGCGGCTCAGCCCCTTTTCGATGTTGGCCTGCGACGTCGCGTAGGACAGACGCACGTAGCCAGGGGCGTAGAAGGCCGAGCCCGGGACCACGGCCACCCTGGCGTCCTCGATGAGGTAGTCACAGATGGCGGGGTCACCGTCCAGCACCTTACCCGCGGGCGTGCGACGTCCCACGAACGCGCTCACATCCGGGAAGGCATAGAAGGCGCCCTTGGGCTCCAAGCACTTCACGCCGGGGATGGCGCGCAACGCCCGGACCATGAACTGCCGCCGCTTGTCGAACTCCAGGCGCATCCTCTCCACCTCGTCCGTGGGGCCTTCCAGGGCGGCCAGCGCGGCGGCCTGGCTGACCGTGGCGGCGTTGGTCGTGGACTGGCCCTGCAGGGTGGACATGCCCTCGATCACCGGCTGCGGCGCCACGCAGAACCCGATGCGCCAGCCAGTCATCGAGTAGGCCTTGGAGACGCCATCCACGATGATGGTGCGCTTGCGAATCTCGGGTCCGAAGGTGGCGGGCTGGATGAACTTGGCGTCGCCGTAACACAGCGTGCGGTAGATGTCGTCCGTGAGCAGCCACAGGTCGTGCTTGCAAGCCAGGTCGGCCAGGCCACGCAGGGTCTTCTCGTCGTACACGGCACCCGTGGGGTTGCACGGCGAGACGATGAGGATCATGCGGGTACGCGGCGTGATGGCCTTGGCCACCTCGTCCGGATCGACGACGAAGCCCGCCTCGGGCCGCGACACGACGGGCACCGGCTTGGCCCCCGCCAGCTTGGCCATCTCCGCGTAGCTGACCCAGTAGGGCGCCGGGATGATGATCTCATCGCCCTCGTCCAGCAGGACATGGAAGGCGTTGTAGAGGCACTGCTTGGCCCCGGCGCTGACCATGACCTCTTTGGGCGACACCTCGAAGCCGTGGGCCCGGGTGAACCAGGATGCGGCCGCCTTGCGCAGGGCCGGCGTGCCCTCGACCGCGGTGTACTTGGTAGCCCCCGCATCCAGGGCCTTCTTGGCCGCTTCCTTGATGTGAACCGGCGTGTCGAAGTCGGGCTCGCCCGCTCCGAAGCTCACCACGTCCACCCCGGCGGCGCGCAGCTCGGCCGCCTTGGCGGTCACCTTCAATGTCATCGACGGCTCGACGACGGATAGCCTTTTCGCTAGCTTTATCACTGACTTACCTCCGGGTCTTGAACTTTCGCTTTAGCTCCCTGGCCACGGCCGGCGGTACCACGCGGGAGATGTCGCCCCCCATGGCAGCCACTTCGCGGACCAGGGATGAAGAGACGAAGAAGCTGTCCTCGTTAGTCATCAGAAAAATCGTTTCCACCTCGGGGGCCAGTTGCCGGTTCATGTGGGCGAACTGGAACTCGTATTCGAAGTCGGCCACCGCCCGCAGCCCGCGGATGACGAAACGGGTCTGGCGCGCCCGCACGTACTCCACCAGCAGGCCGTCGAAAGAGTCCACCTCGACGCGAGGATCGTTCCCGACCGACTGACGAATCATCCGCGAGCGCTGGGCGAGCGAGAAGAGCGGCCTCTTCCGCACGTTCTGGGCCACGGCCACCACGACCCGGTCGAACAGCGTGAGCGCCCTGCGCACGATGTCCGTGTGACCGTTCGTGATGGGATCGAAGGTCCCCGGGTAGATGGCGAGAGAGGGGCGCAAGCTAGAGCACCGAGCGCTTTGATGGACCGAGGAGCAACCAGGGCACGTGACGCGATTTCCTGAGGGAGGCAAACCGTTCGGTGCCCTACGCCAGCCCCTGATGGCGCCGGTAGAACGACACGCCGGTGTCGCCGTAGAAACGACGATCGGTCAGATAGAGGGCGCCCAGCGACTCGGGCGGTACGTGATGGCGATCGTGCTCCACGATGATGACGGCCCCCTGGGCCAGGAGCTGGCTTCCCGACAGAATGCACAAGACGGGTTCCACCTCGCCCCCCGCATAGGGCGGGTCCAGGAAGACCCAGCCGAAGGGCTCGCGCCCCGGCTCCTGGGCCAAACGCTGCAGGGCCGTCACGACGTTGCCGCTGATGACGCGTGACCGGCTGGCGAAGCCCAGGTCGCGCAGGTTGCGGTGCAGAGCCGAGAGCGCCCGGCTATCCCGTTCCACGAAGGAGGCGCTCACCGCACCCCGGGACAGGGCCTCGATGCCCAAGGCCCCGGTCCCCGCGTAGAGGTCGAGCACGTGATGCGCGGACGGAGGGCCCAGGATGTTGAACATGGCCTCGCGAACCTTCGAACCCGTGGGTCGAGTGGTCGCACCCCGTGGCGCGCGAAGCTTGCGCCCGCGGTCGGCTCCTGCAGTGACCCGCATGAAGGCGTTACCTAACCTGCAGCCCCCCGGGTAGTCAACGTGACAGCCCGCGGGCTATGCTGCCGCGCATGTCACACTCCCTCCTGGCCACCCCAGCCGTATCGCGGCTCATCGACCTCGCGCTGGAGGAGGACTTGGGTCGCGGCGATTGCACCACGGCGGCGCTGATGCCGGCCCCGGCACGCGCCGCGGCACACCTGGTCGCCCGACAGAAGCTGGTGCTGGCCGGTCTGGAGGTCGCGGACGCCGTGTTCCAGCGCCTCGATCCCCAGGTGGGCATTCGAGGCACAGCCCGGGACGGCGACGAGGTCACCGCCGGGACCATCGTGCGGACCTACAGCGGCGCGGCCGCGGCCCTGCTGTCGGCCGAGCGCACGGCCCTCAACTTTGTCCAACGCTTGTCCGGCACGGCCACGCTGACCCGGGCCTTCGTGGAGGCGGCGGCCGGCTCGCGGCTGCGCATCACCGACACCCGCAAGACGACGCCCGGTTTCCGCCTGCTGGAGAAATACGCCGTGCGCATGGGGGGCGGCAGCAACCACCGCTTCGACCTGGGCTCTGGCGTGCTCATCAAGGACAACCACCTGGTGGTGACCGGCTCCATCGGCGAGGCCGTCCGCCGCGCCCGTGGCCATGTGCCGCATGGCCTCAAGATCGAGGTCGAGGTGGACACACTGGCCCAACTGGAGGATGCGCTGGCGGCCAACGCGGACATCGTACTGCTCGACAATTTCACATTGGCCGAGGTGGAGAAGGCCGTGGCACGCGTGCGCGGACTGACGCCCCGCCCTCTGCTCGAAGTCTCGGGAGGCGTCACCCTGGCCCGCATTCCCGAGTTGGCCCGGGTGGGCGTGGACCTGGTCTCCGTCGGCGCCCTGACTCACTCCGCGCCGGCCGCGGATCTGGCGCTCGATTTCGACATGAACCGGCAGTAGGGCTCGCCCTTGTCCGAAGCTGCCTCTAGCGGCGATCTGGCCCCGCATCGCCTTTCACACCTGCTGGCCACGGCGCGCCTGGGGCGCAGCTATGAGCTCCTGCCCTCGTGCGGTTCGACCAACGACGAGGTCCGCGCGCGGGCGGCGCAAGGCGCGCCGGAGGGCCTGCTCGTGGTGGCCGACACGCAGACGGGCGGGCGGGGCCGCCTGGGCCGCACCTGGCACTCGCCCCCGGGCCAGAACCTGTACTTCTCCCTGCTCCTTCGCCCTGCCCTGCCCGCGCACGCGGTAGCCCCACTCACCCTGCTAGCCGGCGCGGCGCTGGCACGCACCCTGGCTGCCGCGGAGGCTCGCCCCCGCCTCAAGTGGCCGAACGATCTCTTGCTGCCCGCGGGCAGCCACATGGGCAAGGCGGCGGGGATCCTGACGGAGATGGCCAGCGCGGGTGATGGCGTGCGCCACATCGTGCTCGGTGTGGGGCTCAACGTGAACCAGCGCGTGTTCCCGGCCGACCTCTGCGGCCGCGCCACCTCGGTAGCCTTGTCCACCGGGACGGATGGCGACCGAGGCTGGCTCTTGTCGCGCTTCCTCGGGGAGTTCGAGGGCATCTACGATGGCTTTCTGCAGGCCGGGCCGGCGGCTGGGCTGGAAATCTGGCGACAGTTCGCCGCCCTTCCCCAGCCCTGCCGCGTTCAGCACGAGGGACAAACGCTCCAGGGCCTGGCGCTCGAAGCCGACCAACTAGGCGCGCTCCTGGTGCGCGACGATGCGGGGCGCGTTCACCGCGTGGTTTCCGGCGAGGTGAGCTAGGCTTCGCTGCTCGTCGCCCCATCCCGTCGGCTCTTCTGCTGCCTTCGCCTCGGGCGGCTAGCGTCTTCGCTCGATCTTCAAATTCTTCAGCGCCTTGCAGCGCGTGCCCAGCCCGCACACGCGTTGTACACTCCCGCCGCTTTGTCACTCATCCAAGCTGCCGTTCTTGGCGTCATTCAGGGGTTGACCGAGTTCCTGCCGATTTCCTCGACCGCCCACCTGCGCATCGCGCCCGCTCTGTTCGGCTGGCCGGATGCGGGCGCGGCGTTCACCGCTGTCATCCAGATCGGCACCCTGCTGGCGGTCATCCTGTTCTTCCTGCGTGACCTGCTGGGCATGGTCCGCGCGCTGGTGGACCGCGAACGGCGCAAGGGCCCTGAGGGCCGCATGGTCCTGTACATGGCCGCCGGCACCGCCCCCATCGGTGTGGCGGGTGTGCTGTTCAAACACGCCATCGAAGGGCCGCTCCGGTCGCTGGCCGTGATCGCCACTTCGTTGGTCGTGGTGGGGATCGTGATGGCGCTGGTCGAACGCGCCGCCCGGCACCAGCGCGGCATGGAGGCCCTCACCGTGCGCGACGCCCTCGTGATAGGCCTGGGCCAGGCCTTGGCGCTCATCCCGGGTGTGTCGCGTTCGGGGATCACCCTGGTCTTCGCCATGGGCGTGGGCCTCCGTCGGGACGCGGCAGCGCGCTTCTCTTTCCTGCTGTCCATTCCCGCCGTGGCCGCCGCCGCTCTTTTCGAGTTGCCCAGCGTCTTGCGGGACAAGAACGTGAGCGGTGCGGCGCTCCTGACCGGGATGCTGGTGGCCGGCGTGTCCGGCTACGTGTGTATCGCGTGGCTGCTCCGTTTCTTGCGAACGCGCACCACGTATTCCTTCGTGGCCTATCGCATACTGCTCGGCCTGTTCCTCCTTGCTGCGGTGTTCGCGGGCAAGCTCGCCTAGTCATGGCGAAAGTCTCCGCTTGGGCAGCAAGGACGCGGCGGTTTTTGCGTGAATGCTGCCTGGACACGCTGAGTAGGCGTAGGTATGCTTTGTGTTCTTGTTGACGTCGTTGAATAGCAAGGCTGGGCCCATAGCTCAGCGGTCAGAGCTGGCGGCTCATAACCGCTCGGTCCCTGGTTCGAATCCAGGTGGGCCCACTCGGCATGTGGCCGCCAAGATGCCTCTCCCCAGAGGCGACAAGCAGAGTTCGTGTATGAACTCAGGAGGTACAGTTGCGCGACCAGCTTAAGCGTCTCGAAGAACTTCAGCGTTTTGATGCCCAGATTCAAGAACTGAGCAACGTGCTGAAGGGCATACCGGCGAAGCTCGAGGCTTCGCAGAGTGACCTAGCCCGGGTAGAGGCGATGTTGGAGACGGAGCGGACGCAACTGGCAGAGACTCAGCGCTATTACAGCGAGCAGAAGAACCAGCTGCAGACCGAGGAGGGCACCGTATCGGGTGCCAAGCATAAGTTGTCGCTGGCCAAGAACTCGAAGGAATACGTGGCCGCCCAGCGCGAAATCGAGCAGACGCGGGAGAGCGTGCAGACGCGCGAGGCCGAAATCGCCAAGCTGGTCGAGGCCATCCAGGCCAAGGAGAAGCTCCTGGGTGAACGTTCCGATGAGCTGAAGGGCCTACGCAACTCCATCTCTAAGGATGCGGAGATCGCGCGCGGTAAGATGGCCGAGGTTCAGGTCAAGATCGACGCTCTGAAGGTCGAGCGCGACAAGATTGCCGCCGGCATCCGCCCCGATTACCTGAAGCGCTACGGAGCCATCCGCATGCGCCGGGGAATCGCCGTGGCGACCGTGCGTAACGGCACCTGCATGGGGTGCAACATGAACGTGCCCCCGCAGCTCTACAACACCCTGCAGAGGGGCACCACGCTGGAGACCTGCCCCTACTGCCACCGCATCGTGTACTGGGAGGACCTCATGAAGGAAGAGGCCCCCGCCGAGGCGAGCAGCGGCCAGCAGGGCAAGAGCGCCTGACTCGCTAATTCGCGCATGCGCAGCCGTACCGATGGGAAAGCTGCGCTATACTCCTCGCGCTTCCCGCTGGAGTTCGGTGGGTGATCGCGGCGGCGGTTTCGCCGTCGAGGAAAGTCCGGGCTCCATGGGCAGGGTGCTGGTTAACGACCAGTCGAGGTGACTCGAAGGAAAGTGCAACAGAGAACAGACCGCCGTCTGCACGGGCAACCGCGTGGACGGTAAGGGTGAAACGGTGTGGTAAGAGCACACCGCTCTCCCGGTGACGGGAGGGGCTTGGCAAACCCCACCTGGTGCAAGACCGAATAGGAAGCGCGGGGCAACCCGCCGGCGTGCCCGCGCCGACTCCAGTTTCCAAGTTGGTCGCATGAGCCGTCCGGCAACGGGCGGCCCAGAGGAATGATCACCTCCTGCGCAAGGCAACGACCGCAGGTACAGAACCCGGCTTATAGCCGGACTCCAACGGGAAGCATTTCGACCGCCTCACGCGAGCCCACCTCCACTCGCCGCACCCGAGGCCGGCGTTGCCCAGATCGAGCTCACATCGGGTTGGAATTGGCGACGACCTGCTCGCCTGTCGCAGCAATTCGTCGACACGACCGCAGTGAAGGAGTCGTCATGAGGTCACGCCTGCTGGTCCCGTCCCTGCTCGGTCTTCTCATCGCCGCCTGCAGCTCCTCTGGCGACGAGCCAGGCGCAAACGGCGGCGCGGGGGCCGGGGGCAGCACGGCCACGGGCGGCACCCGCACGGGTGGATCCGTATCCACGGGCGGGAGGAAGAGCGGCGGCACAATCGCGACAGGTGGCGGTGCCGCGGGCCGGGGCGGATCCACCGGCGGCTCCAGCGCAGGGGCAACAGCGGGTTCGGGTGCAGGCGGCAGCGCCGGCTCGGGAGGAACGCGCACCGGCGGCTCCAGCGGGGGCGACAGCGGTACCGGTGGCACGCCAGGGACGGCCGGGACAGCAGGGGGTGCGACCGGCGGGAGAGCAGGTGCGGGCGGCAACCCTGGCACGGCAGGCTCTGGTGGCTCCGGCAACGGCTGCATCGTCGCCGCACCCGCCAATTCTCCCGTCGCCGAACATGGCCGACTCAAGGTTGTCGGAACGAAGATCCATGACGAGTCCGACACTCCCGTGCAGCTCAAGGGCATGAGTGCCTTCTGGCTCAACTGGGAGGATCCCAAGTACGCCGAGAGCAAGGCGGCCGTGCAGTACATGCGCGACAACTGGAAGATCAGGGTCATCCGGGCCGCCATGGGCATCGAGGCCCAGGGCGGGTATTTGACCTCGGCCAGCGCAAAGGCTGACCTGCAGGCACGCGTGGACACCATCGTGCAGAATGCCCTGGCGTTGGGCCTGTACGTGATCGTCGACTGGCACACCGAGCGCGCCGTGGACCAAACCAACGAATCGGTGGCCTTCTTCACGGGCATGGCCAGCAAGTACGGCCAGTGCCCGAACATCATCTACGAGGACTACAACGAGCCCACCAAGGTGGCCTGGGACAGAATCAAGCAGTACCACGAGACGGTGGTGACCGCGATCCGCGCAAAGGATCCCGACAACCTGATCATCCTGGGCACCCCCGACTGGTCATCGCGAGTGGACCAGGCCGCTGCTGACCCGGTGAAGGGCACCAACCTGCTCTACACCCTGCACTTCTACTCGTGCGCGCACACGGCTGCAGCGCGCGCCATCGGCGATACAGCCATGGCGAAAGGCTTGGCCCTCTTCATCACCGAGTTCGGCGCCACACCCGCGGACGGTGGCGTTCCCCCCAACAACAAGGTCTGTGAATCAGAGGCCAACGCGTGGTGGGACTGGATGGCCAAGAATGGGATCTCCGGGACGGCGTGGAAACTGGTCTCGGGCGTGGATTCCAGCAACATCTTTTCGGCGACCAACAAGCCGCCCGCCGACGGGCCCTTCCCCGACAGCGTCCTGTCGCAGACCACCGGTTCGTCCCCCGGACACGGCCAAATCATCGTGAACTGGCTACGCAAGTAGGCGGCGGCCTCGCGCGAGGCTACCGCCGCTCGGCGCGCCTCAAGGTAGACGCACGCCCCAGGAGCTCGGCCAAGAACTTGCCCGTATAGGAGCGGCCCACGGTGGCCACCTCCTCGGGTGTTCCCGAAGCGATGATCTCGCCGCCCTGCGAGCCGCCCTCGGGGCCCAGATCGATGACGTAGTCGGCGGTCTTGATGACGTCCAGGTTGTGCTCGATGACCAGCACGGTGTTGCCCGCGTCGACCAGGCGGCTCAGCACGGCCAGCAGTCGCTTCACGTCCTCAAAGTGCAACCCCGTCGTGGGCTCGTCGAGCACGTAGAGCGTGCGGCCCGTGCCCCGCTTGGCCAATTCACGCGACAGCTTCACGCGCTGGGCTTCGCCGCCCGACAGCGTGGTCGCCGACTGCCCGAGGGCGATGTAACCCAACCCCACGTCGTCGAGCGTGCGCAGGATGTGGATGAGGCCGCGATGGTGCTCGAAAAGCTGTAGCGCATCCGAGACGCTGGTTTCGAGTAGCTGCGCGATGTCCAGGTCCTTCCACTTCACGCGCAGGGTGGCGTCGTTGTAGCGGCGCCCGCGGCACACCTCGCAGGTCACGTGCACGTCGGCAAGGAAGTGCATCTCCACCGTGCGCACGCCATCGCCCTCGCAGGCCTCGCAGCGTCCCCCCTTCACGTTGAAGGAAAAGCGCCCCGGCGTGTAGCCGAAGGCCTTGGCCTCGGGGGTCATGGCGTAGATCTCGCGAATGAGATCGAAGGCCTTGGTGTAGGTCGCCGGGTTGGAGCGCGGGGTGCGGCCGATGGGCTTCTGGTCGATGTCCACCACCTTGTCGATGGCCTGGATGCCCTCCAGGGCGTCGAAGGGGCCCACGGGCTCCACGCTCTCCAGCAATTTGCGCCGCAGCGCCGGGTGCAGCGTGCCGTTGATGAGCGAAGACTTGCCGGCCCCCGATACGCCGGTGACCGCCACCAGCACGCCCAGCGGTATGCGCGCGGTCACGTTGCGCAGGTTGTGCTGGCGGGCGCCGCGCAGGGTGATCCAGCCGCTGGGCTTCCGTCGGATGGCGGGGATTTCGATGCGCTCGATTCCCGCCATGTAGCGCCCGGTCGGCGAGGTCGGACTCTCGCGCAGGTCCTCGGGCGTGCCCTGGGCCACCACGCGACCGCCCAAACGGCCCGCGCCAGGACCAAAGTCCACCACGTGATCGGCCGCGGCGATGGTCTCCTCGTCGTGCTCCACCACGATCACGGTGTTGCCCAGGTCGCGCAGACGCCTCAGCGTCGCGATGAGGCGCAGGTTGTCGCGCTGGTGCAAACCGATGGAGGGCTCATCGAGCACGTACATCACGCCCGACAGCTCCGAGCCGAGCTGCGAAGCCAGGCGGATACGTTGCGCCTCGCCGCCCGACAGCGACGAGGCCACGCGGTCGAGGGTGAGGTACTCCAGGCCCACGTTGAGCAGGAAGCCCAGGCGTGCGCGCACCTCTTTGAGGACCTCGGCGGCGATCTGGGCCCGCGCGCCCTGCAGCGGCAGCGTGGCGAAGTGCTGCGAGGCCTCGCCCACCGTCATGGCCGTCACGTCGACGATGCTCTTGTTCTCGAGGAACACGGCGCGCGACTCAGGCCGCAGGCGCTTGCCGTCGCAGCCACGGCAAGGCTGCTCGCGGAAATAGCGGCCCAGCCACTGGCGCATGTACTCGGAACGCGTCTCGGTCAGGCGGCGGCGGATGTTGTTGGCCACCCCTTCGAAGCGCATGGCCCAGGAACCGTTGCCGTGACGGCCCGACCAGTCCACGTGCACGCGGCGATCGCCCGTGCCGAAGAGGATGACGTCCCGCTGGCGCGCCGTGAGTTGCCTCCACGGCTTGTCCAAGGGGATGCCCAGGTCCTTCTTCAGCGCGGCCACGATTCGCGCGGTCCAGCCCTCGTCGCGGGCCAGGCGCTCGCCCCAGGGCTCGATGGCGCCTTCCTGCAGGGACAGGTCGGGGTTGGGCACGATGAGGTCCGGGTCCACCTCCAGCCGCGAGCCCAGACCGTTGCACTCCACGCACATGCCGAGCGGGCTGTTGAACGAAAACGACTGCGGCGACAGTTCAGGCAGGCCCACACCGCAGTTGGGACAGGCGCGCGACTCGCTGTAGGCGCGCTCGCCCTCGCCTTCCACCACGACGTGCACGCGGCCGCTGCCGGCACGCAGGGCGGTCTCGACCGAATCCGCCAGCCGCGGGCGCTCGGCCGCGTCGATGGCCAGGCGGTCGATCACGATGTCGACGTTGTGCTTCTTCTTCTTGTCGAGCGGCGAGAGCTCATCCAGGCGCTGGATCGTGCCGTCCACGCGCACCCGGACGAAGCCGGCCTTGCGGGCCTCGTCGAAGACGTCGCGGAACTCGCCCTTGCGGTTCTCCGCCTTGGGGGCCAGCAACGTGACCTTGGTCTTGGGCGGAAGGGTCAGGAGCTCTTGGACGATCTCGCCTGCCGAACGGGCCGCCACCGTGCCCCCGCACAGGTGGCACCGCTGCTCGCCGGCGCGCGCGTAGAGCACGCGCAGAAAGTCGTAGATCTCCGTCACGGTGCCCACCGTCGAGCGCGGGTTCGAAGACGCCGACTTCTGCTCGATGGCGATGGTGGGCGACAAGCCGCGGATCTGCTCGTACTTCGGCTTGTCGAGCTGCCCCAAGAACTGGCGGGCGTAGGAGGACAGCGACTCCACGTAACGACGCTGTCCTTCGGCGTACAGGGTATCGAAGGCCAGGGACGACTTGCCCGAGCCGGAGACGCCGGTAAACACCACGAGCTGGCGCTTGGGGATCGCCAGCTCGTCGATACTCAGGTTGTGCTCGCGCGCGCCGCGGACAACAACGTAGTTTGGCTCGTCAGCGCTGCGCTGGTCTTTCATCTCACTCGAAGTAGTAGGCGAACCCGAAGTTCCCCACGAACTGGCCGTTGATGGCGATGTTGTCATCGCCCTGATCCGGGAAGTAAGCGCCCAGGCCCAGCGAGCCGAGGACCGCCACATTGGAGGCGAGGAACAGGCGAACCTGCGCGCCTACATCGAGCTCGAAGTCGTATCGACGGTCACCACCACCATCGCGCAGAGAGAACATGGCCAACCCTCCGCCGAGGGAGAAATCGGCCGTGCGCGCCGTGTGCACGTGGTACCAGAAGCGCCCGCCGAGATCGTAGTTCGTGGCGTCATTGGCGCGGCGAAATCCGAACAGGCCCTCCACGTGAAAGCGTCCGGCGTTGTCGCCCCAGGTGAACAGGAGCGACGGCGAGAGGCGATCGGCCCCGTTGAAAGTCCCCACGGCGCCAACGCCGAAGGCGCGCCCGTTGCCGGTGGTGGCCGGCGTGAACGTCGCGGTCGCGGTGTGCTGCGCGTGGGCGACGGCGGGGATGAGAGTGGCGGCAGCAACGACAGACATGAGGAACAGACGAGTCCGATTCATTCGTGGTACCTCCCTGGGGGATTTGGAGGCACCGTACTATAATTGGCCCGTTCGATGAAGCTTGGACCGCGCGTCGCCATTGTCACCACCTTTCTCATGGCGGCCGTGCTCGCCAGCGTGACATGGGCCGCTCTGGCCACCTTGCGAACCGACCAGATGCGCAGCCTGGACCGCGAGGCGCACGAGCTGGCAGCCACCCTGGCCGCGGGGATCGAGCCGTTGGAGCCCGCCGACGCGGGCCAGGTCTTGCGCCAGTGGGTCCAGTGGGCGGCAGACCAGAACACGTCCTTCCGCCTGGAGGCGGTGGCCTGGGGAACCCAGCGCCCCAACAACTCCTGGGCCGGTCTGGTGGAGGAGGCCACGCGGGCCGATGGGCCGGTGGGCCGGGTCTTCTCCTCGGACGATAAGGCGCCCTTCTATGCCCTGGCCCTTCCCATCCACAACGCGCAGCCGGGCACGCCAGCCCGTCAGATCGTGGCGTTCCTGGGCCTAGTCCGCGACGGCAGCTTCGTGCCCCGCGAGATGCGCTCCACCGTACGGCGACTCGCGCCCCTGCTCGTGTTGGGCGTGCTGGCGTTTGGCGTCCTGGTCTTCATCATCCTGCGCCAACGACTGGCCACCCCGCTGCGCCAGTTGGTCGAGGCCATCGACGGCGTTTCCCAAGGCGACATGTCGCGAGCCGTGTTGCCCGAGCGCGACGACGAGATCGGCAGCCTGGCCGCCCGCTTCAACGCCATGATGAGCTACCTGCGTGAGGCTCAGGAGCGCGAGGCGCGCGCCAACGCCAGTCGCCACACCCTGGAGACGCACCTGCGCCGGGCGGAGAAGCTGGCCACGGTGGGGCAGTTGGCCGCGGAGATTGCGCACGAGGTGGGAACGCCGCTCAACGTGATCGGCGGCCGGGCGCGCTCGCTGGCCAAGCGCGCCAGCGATCCCGACGTCCAGAAGAACGCGGAGATCATCTCCGCGCAGGTCGATCGCATCACCAAGATCATCCGCCAGGTGCTCGATTCGTCGCGCAAGAGCCGCCCCAGCCTGAGCGAGGTGGACGTCCTCAGGGTGGTCCGCGAGGCCCTGGAGTTCGTGGACGGGATGCTGCGACGAAACCACATCGAGGTCATCGTGAGCCCCGCCCCCGCGCTTCGTCCCATCGCGGGCGATCCGGACGAAATCCAGCAGGTCTGCCTCAACCTCATCGTGAACGCCATCCACGCCATGCCCGAGGGTGGCAAGCTGACGGTGAACGTCAACCTCGTCACGCGCCGCAAGGAGGGGCTGGAGCTGTCCCCGCCGTCGCCCTACCTCATGCTGGAGATCGGCGACACGGGTCCCGGTGTCCCCGCGGCGGACCGCGAGAAGATCTTCGAGGCCTTCTTCACGACCAAGGAGGCCGGCGTGGGCAGCGGCCTGGGGCTGGCGGTGACCAAGGGCATCGTGAAGGACCACGAGGGCTGGATCGAGGTGGATGATGCGCCCGAGGGTGGAGCCCTTTTCCGCGTCTTTTTGCCCGCGGACCCGCACCCGCCGGCCGGCGTCAGCGACGGTCCCGCCGCGGACACGCCGGCGCCCCAGCTTTTCCCGGCCAAGCCCTTGCCCAACGCTCAGGGATAGGCAAGGATCGCCGCGCCCTTGGGGCGCCCCTGCAGCATGGCCAGCTCCCGCACCGACGCACCGACAGCCAGCCCACGCGCAACCATCCTGGTCGTGGATGACGATCCGGCCATGTGCGACTTCCTCAAGGAGGAACTGGAACGGGAGGGCTTCGCCGTGGAAACCGTCCAGGGCGGCCAGCCCGGCGTCGAACGGGTGAGACGGGGCGGGATCGACTTGGTGGTCTCCGACGTCAAGATGCCCGACCTAGACGGTCTGGACCTGCTGCGCGAGGTGCGGCAGGTCGAACCCTCGCCCTACGTCATCACCATCACGGGTTTCGGTTCCATCGACACGGCCATCCGCGCCGTGAAGCTGGGCGCCTACGACTACGTCACCAAGCCCTTCGAGACGGATCAGCTCCTGCTCACCATCGAGAAGGCCCTGTCCGAACGCGACCTGCGCTCGGAGGTGACGCGGCTGCGCGAAGAGGTCTCGCGCCGCGAACGCCTGGACAACATCATCGGTCACTCGGCGGCGATGCAGGAGATCTTCGGTCTGGTGCGCCGCTTGTCCGCCTCCCAGGCCAGCGTGCTCATCACGGGCGAATCCGGCACCGGCAAGGAGCTGGTGGCGCGCGCCATTCACGCCCACAGCGCACGCCGCGATCGCCCCTTCGTGGCCATGAACTGCTCGGCCATTCCGGAGAACCTTCTGGAGAGCGAGCTCTTCGGCTACGCGCGCGGCGCCCACTCGACGGCGCGGACCGATCGCCACGGGCTCTTCGTGGAGGCGAATGGCGGAACGCTCCTGCTCGACGAGATCGCCGAGATGCCCATCACCCTGCAGCCCAAGCTGCTGCGTGTTCTGCAGGATGGCGAGGTGCGCCCCCTCGGCATGAACCGCGCCGAGCGCGTGGACGTGCGCGTGATCGCCGCGACCAACCGCGACCTGGCCGAACAGCTCCGCGCGGGCGCCTTCCGCGAGGACCTGTATTACCGGCTCAACGTGGTGCAGATCCACCTGCCGCCCCTGCGCAGCCGCATGGAGGACCTGCTGCCCTTGGCCGAACACTTCCTGGCCCGCTCGGCCACCCGCGCGGGCAAGCCGCTCAAGGGCTTCAAGGAGCCGGCCAAGAAGCTGATGCTGGCCCACAAATGGCCGGGCAACGTGCGCGAGCTGGAGAACATGGTCGAGCGCGCGGTGGCCTTGGCAGACGGGGAGCTCGTTGGTCCTGAGGATCTGCCGCCTGCCCTGCGCGAGCGCAAGAGCCAAGACCACCTGGCCACCGCCGTGGCCCAGGCGCTGACCCTGGACCAACTCGAGCGCGAGTACATCGAGCGCACCCTGGAAGCAGAAGGCGGCAACAAGACGCGCGCCGCTCAGCGCTTGGGCCTGGACCGCAAGACCCTGTACCGCAAGCTGGAAGAGTACGCCGCCTCGCCCAAAGGCGGCAGCGAGCCTGAAGGCTAGCCGCACACGCGGTCGACGGGAACGCGCCGGCCTGATACGAATAGGGCCATGCGTGACTCATTCGGCTCCCGCTCCACCTTGCGCGTCGGCGATCGCAGCTTCGAGATTTTCAGTTTGGCGGCCCTCCAGAAGGCCGGGCTGCCCGTGGATCGACTGCCGGTCTGTCTGAAGATTCTTCTCGAAAACCTGCTCCGCCGCGAAGACGGCGTGGGCGTGACCCGCGAGCACATCGAGGCGGTGGCGCGCTGGCAGCCGCAGGCCGAGCCCTCGACCGAGATCGCCTTCATGCCGGCCCGGGTGATCATGCAGGACTTCACGGGCGTGCCCGCCGTCGTCGACTTGGCGGCCATGCGCACGGCCGTGGCCAAGATGGGCGTCGATCCCAAGCGCATCAACCCGATGCTGCCCGCCGAGTTGGTCATCGATCACTCGGTTCAGGTCGACGAACACGCCCACGCCGGCGCGCTGGCGCGCAACAACGAGATCGAATTCGCGCGCAACCAGGAACGCTACGCCTTCTTGCGCTGGGGCCAGTCGGCCTTCGGCAACTTCGCCGTGGTCCCGCCTGACACGGGCATCGTCCACCAAGTCAACGTGGAGCAGCTGGCGCGCGTGGTGTTCGCGGCGCCCGACGCGGGCCGAGGGGGCGTGATGCAGGCCTACCCCGACACGGTCGTGGGAACCGATTCGCACACCACCATGGTCAACGGTCTGGGCGTGCTGGGCTGGGGCGTGGGCGGCATCGAGGCGGAGGCCGCCATGCTGGGGCAACCCATGCCGCTTTTGGTTCCGCAGGTCATCGGCTTCCGACTGACCGGCTCCTTGCGCGACGGCGTGACGGCCACGGATCTCGTCCTCACGGTCACCGAGATCCTGCGCAAGCTGGGCGTGGTCGGCAAGCTGGTCGAGTTCTTCGGCCCGGGCCTGGCCGCGCTCTCGCTCTCCGATCGCGCCACCATCGCCAATATGGCCCCCGAGTACGGCGCCACGTGCGGTCTGTGCCCGGTGGATCAGGAGACCCTGGCCTATCTGCGCCTGACCGGTCGCTCCGCCGATCACATCGCCCTGGTCGAGGCCTACTGCCGGGAGCAGGGCATGTTCATCGGCGCCGATGCGCCGATGGCCGAGTACACCAAGGTCGTGGAGCTGGACATGGGCTCGGTCGAGCCCAGTGTGGCCGGACCGCGCCGGCCGCAGGAGCGCGTCACCCTCCATCAGATCGGCAAATCCTTCGCCGCCGCCCTGCCCTCGCTCACCAAGCCCAAGAAGGAGAAGGCGGCGCCGGCGGTGGCCTCGGAGGTGGCGGCCGAGCCCCATCTGCAAAACGGCTCGCTGGTCCTGGCCGCCATCACCAGCTGCACCAACACGTCGAACCCGTCGGTCCTGATGGCCGCCGGCCTCGTGGCCAAGAAGGCCGTGGAGCGCGGCCTTCTCAGCAAGCCCTGGGTGAAGACGTCGTTCGCGCCCGGCTCGCAGGCCGTCACGGCCTACCTCAAAGAGGCGGGCCTTTTGCCCCACCTGGAGGCGCTCGGCTTCCACGTGATCGCCTACGGCTGCACCACCTGCATCGGCAACTCGGGTCCACTCTCGCCCTCGGTTTCGCGGGCCATCGAGGAGCGCGGGCTGGTGGTGGCCTCGGTCCTGTCGGGCAACCGCAACTTCGAGGGCCGCGTGCACCCCGAGATCCGCGCCAACTATCTGGCCTCGCCGCCGCTGGTGGTGGCCTTCGCCCTGGCCGGCCGCGTGGACATCGACCTAGACCACGAGCCACTGGGCCAAGATCGAGCCGGCCAGCCCGTCTTCCTCAGGGACATCTGGCCCACCACGGCCGAGATCAATCAGGCCACGGCGGCGGTCAAGCCGGCCATGTTCAGTCAGGCCTACGCCACGGTCTTCGAGGGCGATGCCCGTTGGCGCGGGCTGCGCATCCCCGAGGGCGCGACCTACGCGTGGGACGACAAGTCGACCTACGTCAAGCATCCGCCCTACTTCGTGGACATGCCCCGTACGCCCTCCGCGGCCAGCGACATCACCGGCGCGCGCGTGCTGGCGCTGCTCGGCGATAGCATCACCACCGACCACATCTCCCCGGCCGGCTCCATCAAGAAAGACAGCCCGGCCGGACGGTACCTGATGGGGCTAGGCGTGGACGCCAAGGACTTCAACTCCTACGGTTCCCGACGCGGGAACCACGAGGTCATGGTGCGCGGCACGTTCGCCAACATCCGCCTCAAGAACCTGCTGGCCCCGGGCACCGAGGGTGGCGTGACCCGTCACCTGCCCGACGGTGAGGTGGTCCCTATCTACGACGCCGCGATGAAGTACGCGACGGCCAAGGTGCCGCTCATCGTGGTGGCCGGCCGCGAGTACGGCTGCGGTTCGTCGCGCGACTGGGCCGCCAAGGGCACGCGCCTGCTCGGCGTGCGCGCGGTCATCGCCGAAAGCTACGAGCGCATCCACCGCTCCAATCTCATCGGCATGGGCGTGGTGCCGTTGGAATTCTTGCCTGGGCAGAATGCGGCCTCGCTCGGCCTGACCGGCGAAGAGATCTTCTCGACGGTGGGGCTGCCCGTCTTCCTCATCAACCCCGCGCCCAGCCGTCAGATTCAGATCCGCTTCAAGCGGCCCGACGGCTCGGCCGGCGAATTCCCGGTGCGCGTGCGCATCGACACCGCCCTGGAAGCGGCCTACTACCAGCACGGCGGCGTGCTGCCCTACGTCCTCCGCAAGATCGCCGAGTAGTCCAGAGTCTTGTGCGAAGCCTCTCCCGCTCCCTCGGGGAGCGGGCGGACGGCGGCCTATCCGCGGACATGGGCGCCCTTCAGAGGCACGCTCACCCTCGCCGCTTCCCGATCTTCGTCCTCGGATCGGACCGCCCGCAGGAAGAGCGCGTCGGCATCTCGCGCGGCGGCCATGGTGCGCGGGGCTGCGGGGTGCTATCTCAAGGGCGGTGAAGCGTCTCTTTTTCGTTGTGGCGTCATCCGTTCTCGGGCTCATGGCGGTGGCCGTCCCGGGCCGAGCCGACGCCCAATCCCCGCAGCCGGTCGGAGGTGCGCCCGTGAGCCCGCAGAAGTCCGCCTTTCCCTTTCCCGTCACCGAGAAGGTCCTGCCCAACGGGCTACGCGTGTTCGTGATTCGCACCGACTCGCCCGGTTTGGTCGCCTACTACTCCGTGGTGCGCACCGGTAGCCGCAACGAAGTGGAGCCGGGCAAGTCCGGTTTCGCCCACTTCTTCGAACACATGATGTTCCGCGGGACCGAGCGCTACTCGACGGACAAGTACAACGACGAGATCAAGGCCATGGGCGCGGATTCGAACGCCTTCACCTCCGACGATTTGACCGTGTACCACATCCTGGCGGGCAAGGCGGCGCTGCCCAAGATCGTCGAGATCGAGGCCGATCGCTTCCAGAATCTCCGATACAGCGAGCCCGACTTCCAGAAGGAGGCGCGCGCCGTCCTCGGTGAGTACAACAAGGGCGATTCCGATCCGATGCAGAAGATGATGGAGGCGATGTACGACAACGCTTTCGCCGTTCACACGTACAAGCACACGACCATCGGCTTCTTGCGCGACATCGAGGACATGCCCAACCAGTTCGCCTACTCGCGGCAGTTCTTCGATCGCTACTACCGGCCTGACAACGTCATGATCGTCGTGGTCGGCGACGTGAAGCCAGGCGAGGTCATGCCGCTCATCGAGCAACGCTACGGCTCGTGGGCCAAGGGCCCGGCGCGCCCTGCCGTGCCCGGCGAGCCGCCGCAGAAGGAGGAGAAGCGCGCGACGGTGGCGTGGAAGGGCGCCACGCTGCCCATGCTCCTCGAGGGCTTCCATGTCCCCGCCTTCTCGACCACGGACGTGGATGGTCCTGCCCTGGAGGTGCTCTCCGAACTGCTCTTCGCCGAGCGCGCCCGCTTGGTCAAGCGCCTGGTCCTCGATGAGCAGAAGGTAGAGAGCATCGAAGGCGGCGCCGAGCGCCACGTGGACCCCAACCTGTTCCTCATCCTGGCGCGGGTGAAGAAGGCCAAGGACATGGCCTACGTGGAACAGGTCATCGCCGAGGAGACCGCCCGCGTGGCGCGCGAGGGTGTGGATGAAAAGACCCTGGCGGAGATCCTGGCCCATAACCGCTACGGCTTCGCGCGCGGACTGGCCACGGCCGACAACGTGGCCTTGGTGGCCTCCGATTTCCTGTCGCTCACCGGCCGTCTCTCTTCCATCGATGAGCACTTCGCGCTGTTGGGCAAGGTCACCAGCGCCGACGTGCAGCGCGTGGCCGCCAAGTATTTCGTGCCCAGCAACCGCACCGTCGTGACCTTGAAGCCGGGAGCCAAGTGAGTCGGAGGTTCTTCATCATGTTGCTTGCCATCGCCCTGTCCGCCGCGGGCCTGTCCCGCCGTGCCTCCGCCCAAAGGAGCCCTGAGCCGCCCCGCAC